>DATLXE010000239.1:0-9798 GCA_035575795.1 Gemmatimonadaceae bacterium | reverse complement strand
TTGCACGATCGCCCGTCGGTCGTTGCGGACGATGGCGCGGCTCCGCTGATCGGCTCCAGCCTGGTGATGCAAGGCCTGCGCGAACGCGTGGAGCGTGTGGCAACGACAGACTTCACGGTTCTGATCGAGGGTCCGATCGGTTGGTCGTAGTCAAGTGGCTGTACTGGGCGAACGCGAGGTGCTCGAAGTTGCCGTCGCCCTCCGCTCGCAGGAAGGGTCTGGGGCCTTCATCGAGGACTGGTCGTAACGTGAACTTGATCCCAAGTCGCGCAAATTCGGCCTTCGCGCGGTCGGGCGTTTCGCTGAGCAACGCCGCAGCATCTTCCAGTTGCACACGCACCCAGGTCGGAATCACCGCTAACCGGTTCCCGAGTGGTTCTTCTGCGGCTCCCAGTTGCCTCGCCAGCGCCTCGATCTCGGCCTCGCGCTCTTTGATGGCAGCGAACACGGTCGGCGCTCCTGCGCCCGCCTCGATGGCTGCGACGAGGTGTCTCAGCTTCTGTTCCGCGGCGCCCTTCGCTCGTTCCATTTCGACGCGTTGCTGCGGTCGGGCGTCCGACAGCTCTTGGAGTGCGGTGGCGAGTTGCTCGGCGATGTAGTTCACGGTTTCTGGTCGCAGGAGCGCCGCCTGTAAGCCAGCGAGTAACACTTGGTCTGCGACCTTCGCACGAATGGTGAGCCGGTTGGTGCAGGCGGCGTCGCCGTTTTTCGAATGGCGCGGGCATCCGTAGCGGGATGAGCCATAACCACCCGAGACAACCGTGACCGCGCCGCCGCACGTGCCGCACCGGAGAAAGCCGCTGAAGAGGTGACGCGAATGCAGTTTGGCGTTACGGCCACGCATTAAGCCACTGCCGGCTTGGCGTGCCACCCCGGCCACCACCGACCGGCGCTGTTGAACTGTCCGCCACAATTCATCGTTCACGATTCGGAGATCCGGACGTTGCACGATGCGCCACTCCCCGCGATCGACCGGGCGGGCCACGGTCTGATTCGTGCCTGGCCGCCGCTCGAAACGGCGCTGCCCCCAGATCTGCACGCCGGTGAATCGCTCGTTGGCCAACAATCGACTCACGGAGCCGAATTTCCAGGCCGCCCCTCGTCGACCCTTGATGCCTTCCTCATTCAGCTTCCGAACGATGCCTGGAACGCCCATTCCTGCGGCGTACACCTCGAAGATCGAGCGCACGATGGGCGCCTCGGCTTCGTCGATCTCTAAGCGCTTCCCGAGAAGCGCAGGATGACCATTGGGATCAAGCCTTCCAGAGGGGTCGGACACCGGAATCGCGCGATAGCCGAACGCCATGCCGCCCGTGCTGAACCCCCGCTCGAGTTGACCCACAAGTCCGCGGCGAATTTTCGCCGCCATCTCGCGCAAGTAGAGCCCGTCGACAAGGCCATGGACGGCAACGAGCGTTTCCGCCTGTTCAGACGCTGAGTCGATCCCTTGTGTGATGTAAATGACGCGCACGCCCGCAAACTTCAGGCGTTGAAGCACCCGTAGCGCGTCAGGCAGATCGCGCGCGACGCGGGAGCTGTCATCGACCAAGAGCACATCAAAGGGACGCCGCTTGGCAGCAGCCGCGGTCAGCAATGCCTGCAGGCCGGTGCGTCCATCGATGCTGGCGCCGGATGTTGCGGCGTCGGTGTAAATCTGCTCTGGCTGCCACTGCCACGCCTGCCGGCCGGCGAATTCGTCGCACCCCCTGATCTGGTCCTCAAGTGAGGTTTGACGTTGCAGGTCCGACGAAAAGCGCGCGTAGCAAGCGGTGCGCATAAACAGGCTAATCCTACGCCTTTAAGCGTTGTGTCTCGGCGTGCGATGTTCCCGCAGGAACCTCTCCAGCAGGGCAGGCACCACAACGCGGTCGATAAATTCGCGGGTCGTGGGCTTCGGCAGGTGCTTCGGGTTCATCGAGTCGCCCGCCCGCTTACTTCACCAGAACCCGCCACCGACGCCGTGTCTAGAAGATGTCCGTCATCGGGGGTATACCGGAGAATCAGCCTGACGTGACGGCGCCACCTCCTCAACGCGGTCAAGTCTTCGCTGCCGAGCCGATCAGCCGGTGCGACCAGGACCGCGTCGTCGATGTCGAGTCGAATGTGGAAGCCTTCGCTCTCGAGTCGTAGCACGAGCAGATACGGATCGATGGGGACCACCAACCCGCCTCGCAGCCAGACCAACCGTTCACTTGATCCGGACATACGGCACCTCGGAGGCGGGATGGTCGACGACATTAACGACATTAACGACATCAGGGACCCCGCCGTCACTAGTTATGTCGTTTAATTCGTTTATGTCGTCGTCGTTAACGCTGTACCACCGCTCAACCGGGCGGCCGGGGCCGGACCGATCGTCTTCGACGCGTGCCAGTTGGGACTCGCTCAACACCCCCAAGCCGCGGTTGACCTCTGCGGCTGAGCGGTTACGCGAGAACAGACCTCGCGTGATGTCAGAGCGCGTGAGGCTCTCTGGCCACGCGTCTCTAAGCGCGTGCAATATTTCGTCGGCAACGGGATGGCCCAGCCGGTCACCGAAGAGGTAAGCGGCGGATCGTTCGCAGTAGCGCCAGACTTCGAGCGCCGCTCGTAAGTGCGGGAGGCCGACGACAGACGACTTGTCGGCTAAGGCGTACAGACACGCAATGCGCATCACTTGTGCCTCGGCACGGCCGGTCATTGCGCCGAGCATGCCTGGGCGGCCGGCGGACAACCTTCCGTAGATCCGATGCCAGAGACTCCGTGCGTGCGCATCCCGCGTGAGTTCGCCGACCGTTCTGGCGTGTGTGACGACGTCTCGGAGTCGGTCGACGAAACCGCTCAATAGCGGTTCGGCGCCGCCGTCCGGCAGCTCTTTGCTGCGTTTCACGCACACCCACAGAAACCGATTACCAAAGCCATTTGCGGCCTCAGTGGCTTCCAAGTAGCGGCGCAGTTCGTCCCGCGTAATGTGCCCGATGATGCTGATGTGCGGTTGTGTAGCCCTAGCGGCGCTGGACTTCGTCAATGTCCGCAAGTCGTGGCCGTCCCACGCCTGGCGGACCACTGCGGACAACGTGTTGCCCTCGCGCGACATCACTTTCAGTGTGCTGGCGAGCTCAGACTCCACGACCAACAGCCGCTTGTCGTCGATACCCGGATCTTCAATGACGGACTGGTAGTCAATCACGCGGCCGGCATGTTTGATCGGCTGCTGCTTCTCGATGGCGTCACGTACGGCCCAGATCAGGCCCTCGCCTGACGACAGCCCGGATGTGATGCACCGGGTCCACGTGCTATCGATCGGTTCAAAGATCCGCTGTGCTTGGCCGCGGCTCACGCCCTTGCGACCTTTTGCGGTTTGACCGACGACACCAGCAAACAGGTTGAGGTGGTGTCGGTCAGCACCGGCGCGGAAGTGCGCGGTCCGCCCGATCACGGAGCCAAACATCACGAGCATCTGGACGAGCAGCGCCGCGGGGTCGGCTTCCGTTTGAGGCTCAATCGTCTTCACGATGTCGCCGAGGACGCCGTGATAGGCGGCGGCCGACAACGGCCGGGGCCATAGGTCGTGTTGGGCCGCTGGGCGGCCGGGGCGAGACTTGTCGCCCCAGCCGATTGATTCCGAAGTAAACGCGGTTCCCGTGCTCACGCCGCGCGCCTTTCCGAGCGCTGCGCATCGAGTAGCGCGTAGTACTTCTCGCGCTGCCGCTCATGATCCGTGGTGAGTTTGGCCAGAGCGGCTAACGCCACTTGAAGCAGCTGACGGTAAGCTGCAACCTCGTGCTTAAGGGCGACGATCTCTCGCAGCGAGTCAATAAGCATCGGGGCTAACCGGGCGGGCTTCCCCAGTCCCTCGTTACTGCTCATTGTGCTCCTCCCAAGACGCCAGGCGTCGCAGGTCGGAGCGATTGGCGCGTAGATCGCGCAGTAGGCGCGTCACCGTTCGCACTTCGCGAAACAGCACGACCCGGCGGTGGTGGTGGGGTATGATTCTCATTCGCATCTCGTTTCTCTTGTTTTGCGCCGGCCCCGCGTGTAGAAGACGAGAAGCCGGCGTTTTGTTTTAGGCGACGATCCTTCGACGTCCAGCCTCCCTGGCTGCTGCGAACCGCTCAACCACCTCGGGATCGAACAACCGCCGACCCGCGCTATCGCGTACGGCGGGCAGTAAACCTTCGCGGTCAAGTTGGATCAGGCGGCTCGTGGAGAGATTCAACCGGCGGGCGGCGTCACGCGGGGCGAGTAGGGTCATTGGCAACTCCATTTGCCTATTGCAATAGAACGAAGCGTGGAGTGCAACCGATGATACCTAGGAAAAATTACACGGTCGTGTCGGCGTTGAACACGATCTGTAAACGGCGTAACGTAAAGTCGCCATGTCGAAGAAAACGCCGAAGACGCGGCGTCCGGCGCCGCCCGTGACCAAGCCGCGCAACCAGCTACACAACGTGTTGAAGCCCGGACAATCCGAAGACGCAGCAGGCGCGGAGTTCATCATGCAGGGCACCGCAGCCAACGCGGTGACCACGTGTAGGTGGTCGCACCTGGTGTTTGGTCAGCCGGTTGATGTGACCGAGTGCGATCTCGCGATGCTCCGCGTCATCAACGAGATCAAGGAAGGGTCACTCGCGCCGGCGGAAGCGATTCTGACGGCCCAAGCCCTGACATTGAACGCGATGTTCACCAACTTTGCCGAGCGGGCTCGTCAAGCGAAGCTCGTCGAAACCTTCGAACAGAGCATGCGCCTGGCGTTGAAGGCGCAGAGTCAGTGCCGCGCCACGCTCGAGACCCTTGCAGCGATCAAGAATCCGCCCGTCGTGTTCGCGCGGCAGGCGAATATCTCTCAGGGACCACAGCAGGTGAACAACGGCACTGAGGCGCCATCGCGCGCGAAGCAGTTCGCACCTGCCCCAAGCAAACTATTGGACGGTGACCATGGCGAACGGCTGGACGAAGGAACGCAAGGCGAAACAGTCGATTGCGATCACCGGCTGGAGCCCATGGAAGCAGTCCATCGGGCCCCGAAGCGCCGAAGGTAAAGCGCGAGTCTCGCGAAATGCGTATCGCGGTGTCCTCCTCGCGGAATGGAGCCGCGCGACGCGCGTCGATCCGATCGTCACGCTGCGGGCTGAATAGGCGAGGGCGGCGGTCACCGGGGGACGCCTCGAACGTCGTAAATGACATATCCGGCGCGATCGAACAGGATCGGCCACGCGCCGGCATTCTGTCTGCGCATCAGCGCGGCGACGCGCCTCACGTGTTTTTCATACGGCGGCGTCGTCAGGACGTAGTCGACGCCGAACTCGGTAAGAAAACCCGGTACGTGGTTGAGTAATTCGTCGTCCGAATGCTCGACGTTTCCGAACAGCGGTTCCCTGTAAACGAGCCGCCGGTGCGCCAGGTCGCCCTGTTCTTCGACGTATTTTATGAAGTAGGCCTCCTCGAAATCGAACGGCACGCCGGAATGCGCGATGTATGCGTTGGTCACGAACGGAATCGCACGAATGGTTTCCGGCGCGGAATGAAAGACGTGGTGCGGCGGCAGCGTGCGGATGAACTGTAGCGCCTGAAGCATCTCCGCAGACACTACGCCGCTGCGATCGACCGACGCGTTCTCGTACAACAACTCGTGATCGGTCCGTGCGCGATTGGTCTTCGCCTCACGCGCTTGTAGACGCTTATACAGGTTGTCGTCCAGTGGGTGGCCACTGAAATCCATAGCCACGAGCGGGAGGAATACGGCCGTTGCAAGCACAAGAGCGGGCCGTGACTCAAGCAACGCCTGCGGCCACTCGATCCTGCCCGGACCCCACCATCGATAAGCAGCAAGCACAGCGCTCACACCGAACCACGAGACGAAAACCACGTCCTGGTTCGTACGCGTAAAGTTGCGAATCTCTGCCTCATGGGTGGCGACGAGTTGGTAGGCGCTCCAGGCAGCGGCAAGTGCCACCACCACGAACACGGCGTAACGCGCCGCGCTCCACGGAATGACACGCGTGCCGATCCGGTTCAACAGTCCGGCCAGCATCACGACCATCAGGAACGCCCCGATGTACTGGAACGGCGCGGCCAGCGCGTGCAGGTTCTTGAGCACCAGCAGGTTGGTTGTCAGGAGGATGGGCATGAACAACAACGGAATCCGCAGAACCGCCATCGGCACCGCCCACATTAACCAGAAGAAGAGCGGCAGGTGTGAGCCACGGACCAGCACAAACAGGGGGGCTGCGATCAGGGTGAAGAGCGTGATCGGCTCTCCGAGGAAACTGGCAATCTGTCCATCGAATAGCCGAAACGTGGTGACGCGCAGAATCACGTTGTGTCTGAAATAGACGGGAGACGGCGTGCCCCACAGCAGCAACCATGGGTCCTTCGCAACCTCGGCGCGAAGCGACGTGACGATCGCCTCCCTGGCGGCCGACTCCACGCCTTGCGTCGATTGGTGAATCGCTCCGAACAGCACGAAAAACGTCGCCGCACAGGCCAGACACAACGCGAGCGCGCTGATCACCCTGCGCAGCCTCTGTCTGGCCAGGGTCCGTGCATCCCCCGGTCCAATCGCTTCGAGGGCCAGCGCGGTCCCCAGTATGGCAAGGGCAATCAGAAACGCGACACCGGTGACCGCCTGGGTCACCAGTGTCGTCACGAACAGCAGGACGGCGATGGCGATGCAGAGACCGGGCCTTTGACGTTCGAACGACATCAGGAGAAAAATGAAGGACAGCGGCGCCATGACCGTGAACGACAACGGCACACGGAAGACCACGTCATTGACAAACGGCAAGTTTGAATAAAACTCGCCCCGGCCGGACGACGAAAAACCTAAGTGAACCAAGAGGATCACGAGGAAGAACCGGGCGGCCCGGCGGCTCTGCGTCAGGGACCGTATGAGCGCGTAGAAGACGAGCGGAACAAAAATCGCGGGCAGAAACGCAAGCCGGTAGTGAGCCGTGATGGGGTCGAGACCAGTCAGCGCAGACAAAAACGCGCGAAAAAGATAGAAAGGAGTAATCAGGTAGGTCGTAGGGAAGCCGTCGAGATAGTTGACGTTGGTGAACGACAACGAATGATTCTCGAGCAGTTTGCGGGTGATGATCAGCTCGATCTCTTCCTCGCCGGTGACGATGGTGCCTGAGACAAGAGCTGCCCAGGCGATCCAGAGCAGGACGATACAGACGACAAGCTGGAAGGCCCCCGAAGCTAATCCTTTGCCCCGCCAGTCCAACCGGAAAGTCGTTTGGCCGCGCCGCATGCGGACAAGCAGCCAACCGATGAGACACACGGTCCACGCCACCCAGAAGTAGACCAGCCACCAGACATTCAGGTGGAAGAGAAACAACGGGACATTGATCAGCGTGAGTGCCGCGAAGCTGACGCCGAGGCCCAGCGCGATCCGTTCGAGCGGATCCTGGTCATCAAACGCCAGAACGAGAAACAGATATCCCGGTAGGACGAAGAGGCCCACGGCCGGGATCAACGCGAGCGCTACGTTAAGCACTCGCGTTGCCCGAAGGGGCCTTGCGGCAGCGAAACACGATCAGATCCTGGTGCAACGGACTCCGCTCGAGCAGCCACAAGGGTTGAGCCGACGTCTCTTCGAGGTCGATGACAAAGAGCGGCTCGAGCAGGCGCCGATAGTCGGCGCTCGTGCGAATCTTCACTCCCTGCTCGACACGGAGGTATGCGCGTTTGAGGAAGGAGATGGTGTCGGCGCCGGCCACGAGATCGATCAGGAGGAAGGTGCCGTTGTCAGCGAGCAGCGCGTGAATCTGGGTCGTTTCGAGCTCGAGTTGCTCGTCGTGGATATGGTGATAGCAGCAGTTGGCGACGATCAGGGCGTAAGGACCCATTCGGGTGAGGTCGCCTCGTTTGGTGAGAAAGTGAAAGTCCGGATAGAGGCGGGCGGCATAGTTCATCAGCCTGAGGTCGATGTCGTAGCCGCAGTACTCGAGGCCGTGGTCGCAAAACACCTGCCCGAACAGTGCCGTTCCGCAACCGAAATCCAACACCCTGCTGCCGCGCGGAAGATCGAGCTCGCTCAGCAGCGCCGACAATCGCTGCTTCTGGCGACGTTTGTTGAAGGTCGCCAGCCGCTGCATCACGTCGTTTGTCAACGCCCAAATCATGTCTGCCGGTGCCCCTCGGAACTCCCTGCAGCGCGTGATGATGATCGCGATCGGCGCGGTATGTGTTCAGGGGGAGTCCGGGGGCATTATAGATGCGGACTCCGTTGCGACTCAAAGGACGCCTGGGATCAGCGCACGCCGCCACCGCAGACAGAAGGGGGCGCGATGGTGCGGGACCGTCGCCCCATGCCGCGCGCGACGGAAGAAACGCTGCCGAACAAACTATTGGAGGCGGGGATGAACGGGTGGACGCCGGGACGACGATTAAAGCAAGCCGAGGCCATCAGGTCGTGGAAACCGTGGGACCAGTCGACCGGTCCGCGCACGGCCGCCGGAAAGGCGCGGGTGGCTCGAAACGCTGACCGGGGAGGACAACGCGCGCAACTCCGTCGGCTGGCACACGAAATAAATCAGTGCCTAGAGCAGCAGCGGACGACGGTCTCGGAGTGGTTTTCGTAATGGTCTAGTTGTCACAGTGGCCGGCGGGATGCGGTTCAGGCACCGCGCGAAATCGGACACGGCTCGACCGAGCAATCCGCCGGCACCTCGGAGCGGTGGCCCGGCTGGTCAGCGACTTCTTTCCGTCCTCAGCCTGGTAGTGTCACAGGTTAAGTGAGCGCAATGCGCCCAAGGCGTTAATCGGTCAAGGCGTAGTACAGGTGCCAGACCCAAGATGTCCGCGTTTGTGCTGTCCGAAGGCACGAAATATCGGCAGACGACATGACTAGCCCTGGTCGGCACATCCCCACCAGTAACGCGTATCGCTCGTTCTCGACACGAACAATGCGCGCACTGAGAAACATCACCAGAACGACGAGCGCCAAAATTACGAGATTCTTTTTCACAGCGCGGTGCAGCTAAAGCAGTGAGGGGGCGACCGCAAATATTGTCTGTACGGCGGAAGACGGCCCGCCGAAAAAACATCACACGTTAACGCTCATTGTATTGGCGACCGTTGTCCTTGTCGCTTTGGGACAAACGGCAGCAGCGCGCACGGTGTTCGCGCACCACCTCTACTGAGGGCGCTTTGAAGACGCACGCCCATCGCTTGAACGCGCATCTTTGATTTGCCCGTGGGATTGCCCCTCCGTACCTTGGGGGAAGGTCGTTGAAGGGAAGCATGGCGATCCATTGTTCAATGGTTCGGAGGAACAGCCAGTCTTTGTCAGTCTGTCAGTCGATATGGCCGGGGCCGGACTTCTCAAACCCTCGATAGACCCATACCATTGCTCGACCCATTGCATATAAAGCGACTGGCGGCAAAAGCCATAACATTAGCGCTCGACGCGTAGCGTTCATTCGGAGTTGTCGATTGCCTCTGCTCACGTCTTCTGGTGTCTCAGGCACGTAATCCGGTCCGGCGATAAACGGGCGGTAATTCGGAAACTTTTCAAGAGTCGCCGTTACGAGGTCTTCATCAGCCCAATCTGAATAAACCGGGAATTTCGCCTTCATGCGCGTCGCGAACTCTTGTGGCGTTAGCCGCTCACCCGCGTTGATAATCCCGTCCATCACCGATGCAGCGTCCTTACCGGTTGGAAGAGGGCAATGAGCTTGACCCGATTCTGTGGACACTTTCTGAAAGGCAGATACGATGTCCACGATGGCGGCAGAGACGAGCAAGGGCCGGCGCGCCCGGCGACAGTTTAGCGACGAGTTCAAAGCACAGACGGTCCGCCTCGTCCTCGAA
>DATLXE010000238.1:0-18272 GCA_035575795.1 Gemmatimonadaceae bacterium | reverse complement strand
GAGGCGCAGATTCTAGTTGCTAGAGGGGAACATTCAGTTGAGCCGGCTCGCCCTGGAATCTTCGGGTTTTTCTCGCGCTGCTGCCTTAGATGACAGGTATCTCATCAGGCCATAGATCATCTTCCTCACTTCAATGATCTGGCTGAGCAGGGTGAGTGAGCCTGACTCCGGGAGCACTCTGAGATCCTTTGCCGTCAGGATCTGATATTCCAACTCCGTAGTGGAATTCAGGGCCATTCGCAGAAAGCGGTTGAATTCGCGCGCGCTCTGGTGACCTGCCCCTTCGACAATGTTCGCCGGAACCGACATTGCCGATTTGATAATTTGATGCCGCAGGGTTGAATGGTTTGCTCCCCGGATGCGGCCTCCGATGCGGTGGGCATCCAGCGCCATTGCATGCGCCTTCTGCCAGACGAGAAGCTTCTTAAAATCGGCCATAATCAACCTTGCCGTCGCCGATCGCCGTCACCGTGATCATTTCATCCCTCTGGGCGTCTCAACCCCGCAGGCCAGCGAAGGTAGCCCCGTCTCTCTAGCGACTTCTAACTATGCTTCTCGGAGCGCCCATCTGCGCCTTTCTCAGTTCGCAGTCAACCAATGGCACACCCCCGAAGGAAGTTGACGGTCAACGTCAACGAACCCCGCGGCTACCAGAATTGAATCAGCTCGGCCGGAGGGCTAAGTTTGTGAGCTATGGCTTTCCCCGATCTCGCCGATCGCCTCGTTGAGGTGAACGACCGTATCGGTGCGGCGGTGGCGCGCGGCGGCCATGCGCAGCAGGTCACCATCATCGCGGTAACGAAAACTCACGGCCCTGAAGCGGCTCACGCGGCGTGGACTGCCGGGCTCCGCGATGTTGGCGAGAACAAGGTGCAGGAGGCAGTGGCGAAGATGGAGGCGGTCGACGTACCGCTGAACTGGCATCTGATCGGTCACTTGCAGCGAAACAAGGTGAAGTCAGTCGATCGGTTCGTGCTCCTGCACTCGCTCGATAGCGCCCGGCTCGCGAACGCAGTGTCCGCGGTTGGAATTGAGCGGGGACGCGCAGTCGACGTGCTGGTCGAGGTGAACGTGTCGGGCGAGGACACAAAGGGCGGATTCGGGAAGGCTGACCTGCTGATCGAAGCGGAGCGGCTGACCGGGCTGGCTGGGGTGCGGGTGCGAGGGATCATGGCAATGGCCAGCTTCACGGCTGGTGAGAAAGAGCTGCACAGGACATTCGCCGATGCGCGGGCGGCCCTGGATTTAATCCGCGGTGCTGGTCACCCGGCCGAGGAGCTGTCGATGGGAATGTCGAACGATTACGAGATCGCAGTAGAGGAAGGCGCGACAATGGTGAGGCTGGGGACCACCCTCTTCGGAACGAGGGCTTCATGATCGACGAAGCGTTTCATCTTACACCGCTCGACGTACGCCGCTACGACTTCGGGCGCGCGCTGCGCGGCTACGACCCCAAGCGCGTGGACCAGTTCCGCGACCAGGTCGCCGAGGAGATGGAGCGGCTCACGCGCATCAACCAGGATCTCGACGCCAAGGCGCGCAGCTTTCACGAGCAGCTCCGCGCTTTCCGTGACCGGGACAAGGCGCTTAACGACGCGCTCGTTTCCGCGCAGCAGCTGCGGGGAGACCTTCGCGAGCAGGCGGAACGCGAGGCCCAGTTGATCCTGCGCGAGGCGCAGGCTGAGGGCGAGAAGGTCATCGAGGGCGCAAAGACGGAGGTCCGCCGCATGGAGGAGGAGCTCGACGCGCTCGACCGGTCGCGACGCGCCTACCTCGCGCAGATGCGCACGCTCATCGCCCGACAGCTGTCCGAAGTAGAAGCGTCTGACGGTGCGGTAAGCTCATCGCGTGGCAGCGGTGGCAGCGGTGGCAGCGGTGGCAGTGGTGGCGGCGGCGGCGGGCCGGTTTCCTCGAACAGCCCGGGCCAGCGCGAAGCATGACCGCTGTTAACCCCGCGCCGGGTGCGGCGGGGGCAGATCGCTTTCGCCTCCTTCCCACCGACCGCTCTCCCGACGACCTCGAGAACGAGCTTCTCGCGCTCTGGAAAGAGGAGCGGCTGTTCGAGCAGACACTCGAGAACGCGAGGAACAAGCCCGAGTTCGTTTTCTTCGAGGGGCCTCCGACCGCGAACGGACGTCCGGGGATCCATCACGTCTTCTCGCGCACGATCAAGGATCTCTTCTGCCGGCACCGCGCGATGCGCGGCTTTCACGTTACGCGGAAAGCAGGCTGGGATACTCACGGGCTCCCCGTCGAGATCGAAGTCGAGAAGCAGCTTGGCAAGGAGACGGGGCTCACCGCCAAGCAGCAGATCGAGAAGATCGGCGTCGAGGCGTTCAACCAGATGTGCCGCGAGAGCGTGTGGAAATACCGCGCCGACTGGGAGAATCTGAGCGAGAGAATCGGCTACTGGCTGGACTACAGCGACCCCTACGTCACCTACAGCAACGACTACGTCGAGAGCGTGTGGTGGGCGCTCGCAACGCTCTTCCAGAAGGGACGACTCTATCGCGGCCACAAGGTGCTCCCGTACTGCGCGCGCTGCGGCACGACACTCTCGAGCCACGAAGTCGCGCAAGGCTACAAGGACGTAAAAGATCCAAGCGCTTATGTCGCTCTCGATCTGGCCGGCGAAGGCACTGGTAAGGGCGCACGCCGCAGGATCATTGTCTGGACGACGACGCCGTGGACGCTCGTTTCGAATGTAGCGCTGGCGGTCAATCCCGCGCTCGAGTACGTCGAACTGAGCAAGAAGAGCGGCGCGCAGGACGAAACCATAATCCTCGCCGCGGCGCGCGCGGGCTCCGTTCTTGGCGAAGACTATGCGACGCGCTGGGATAACGTCGCCACCTTCGCCGGTGCGGCGCTCGTCGGCGCGCGCTACGCCCGGCCACTTGACTGGGTCGAGTACGGCGAGGGCAGGCACGAGATCATCGTTGGCGAGGACTTCGTGTCTGCCGAAGAGGGGAGCGGTGTCGTTCACATGGCGCCCGCATTCGGCGCCGACGATTACGCCGCCGGCAAGAAGAATGGGCTCGCATTTCTCCAGCCTGTCGATCTCAAGGGACAGTTCCCCGCCTCGATGCCGCTCGTCGGCGGAATGTTCGTCAAGGATGCCGACGAGACGATACTCGCCGAGCTGAAGAAGCGCGGCGTGCTCTGGAAGACCCAGCTGTTCGAGCACTCATATCCGCACTGCTGGCGCTGCGAGACGCCGCTGCTCTACTACGCGCGCACTTCATGGTTCGTGCGCACGACCGAATTTCGGGACGTGATGCTCATTCGCAACTCGCGCGTCGACTGGCATCCGTCCGAGGTCGGACAGGGCCGCTTCGGCGAGTGGCTGACCAACAACATCGACTGGGCCGTGTCGCGCGACCGGTACTGGGGCACGCCGCTTCCGCTCTGGCTGTGCGACAGCGACGACACTCACGTCGAGGCAGTCGGAAGCTACGCGGAGCTCGCTAGCCGCTCGGGCGCCACGCTCGGAGAAAACTTCGATCCGCACAAGCCGTTCGTCGATGCGTACAAGTGGCCGTGCGCCAAATGCGACGGGACGATGTCGCGCACGCCCGAAGTCATCGATGCGTGGTTCGACTCCGGGTCGATGCCATTCGCGCAGTGGCACTTTCCGTTCGAGAACGCGGACAAGTTCGAGCGGCACTACCCCGCCGACTTCATCGCCGAGGGGGTCGACCAGACGAGAGGCTGGTTCTACTCGCTGCTCGCGATCGCCAGCGGTCTCGGCGACGCGCTACCGAAGAATCAGCTCGCGCATGAGAGCCAGGCGCTCTCGCCGAGCGACACGGCACCGTATCGCGCCGTGGTGGTGAACGATCTCGTGCAGGATGCGGAAGGGCAGAAGATGTCGAAGAGCCGCGGGAACGTCGTTGACCCGTGGGCCGTGATTCCGCGCTACGGCGCCGACGCGGTGCGCCTCTTTCTCACGACGTCGAGCCAGGTGTGGATGCCGCGGCGCTTTGACGAGGCCGGAATCCGTGACACCGCGGGAAGATTTCTGCTCACGTTCAAGAACGTGTACCACGGAATCTTCGCCACCTACGCGAACTTCGGATGGACTCCGTCGTCAGCCGATCCGGCCGTTGCCGACCGTCCTCACATGGACCGGTGGATTCTCTCCCGGCTCGGCACGGTCGAGCGCGAGGCGGACGAACTACTCGGGCGTTACGAGGCGACGGCCGCCGCGAAAACGGTGATGACATTCTTCGATGAGGACGTTTCCAAGTGGTACGTCCGGCGCAGCAGGCCGCGTTTTTATGACGTCGACACACCCGACAACAAGGCGGCGTTTGCAACGCTGCACGAGGTCCTCACCGTTACCTGCCGCCTGCTCGCCCCGTTCGCGCCATTTCTCACAGACTGGGTTCACCGTGAGCTTAGCGGGACGTCGGTTCATCTGGCGCCGTACACGCGCGGCGCAGGAACAGCCGCGATCGACATCGCCCTCGAGAGCGCGATGGGGCATGTCCGCACGCTCGCAACTCTTGGCCGGGCAGCTCGCGAAGAGGCCGGGGTCAAGGTGAGGCAGCCGCTCGGCAAGCTCGTCTGTGTGGTTCCGCAGCCCGGGCTCGCCAACAAGGGCTCAAACACCGCCGCCCAGGGTACTCTGGAGCAGCTTGGGCCGCTACTGGCCGATGAGATGAACGTCAAAGAGGTCGAATTCATCTCCAGCGCTGGCGACCTGGTTATTTTAGAGGCGAAGCCGAACTTCAAGGCGCTTGGCAAGAAGTTCGGAAAACGGACGCCGCTGGCGAGCGAAGCAGTGCGGGCATTGACGAGCGATGCGCTGCGGGATTTCGAAGCGGGTAAGCCGCTCTTTGTTTCGGTGGAGAACGAGTCGAAGGAGCTGGGCGCCGAAGATCTGACAGTCGTGCGGCGGGCCTCGGGAGAAATGGTAGTAAAGGAGGAAGGCGGGTACTTCGCAGCGCTCGATCCGTCGATAACCGGTGAGCTTCGGCTCGAGGGGCTGGCCCGCGAGCTGGTGAGCCAGGTGCAGCGGATGAGAAAGGATTCAGGTTTTGCAGTGAGCGACAGAATTCGCCTCGGGGTTTTTGCCTCCGGCGAAATTCTGCAGGCGGTGGAGGCGTTTCGGGAATGGATCGCCGATGAAGTACTCGCTGTCGACGTTCGGACCGGCGAGCCAACTGATGGAAATAACGCGATGCAGACGATCGACCTTGATGGTCGGTCGGTCCAAGTCGCCCTCGAGAGGGTTGGATAGCGATGGCAACAGCAGCGAGCAAGAAGCCGAAGGCGATGTCAAAAAAGAATCTTCAGCACTTCGAGAAGCGACTGATGGACGAGCGCAAGCGCGTGCTGAAGGAGCTTGGCCACTATGATGAAACGTTCGGCTCGACGCCGCAGGGCGCCGATGGAGACCTGAGCGCGTACTCCTTCCACATGGCCGATCAGGGCACCGATGCGATGGAAAGGGAAAAGGCATTTCTCTTCGCCAGCCAGGAAGGCCGGTTTCTCTGGCACATCGACGAAGCACTGCGCCGTCTCTACCGCTCGCCCGAGACGTTCGGCAAGTGTCACAACTGCACCCAGGAGATCGCCTACGATCGCCTGGACGCACTGCCGCACGCGCGGTACTGCATTGAATGCAAGCAGCGCGAAGAAGATGGAAAGCGCCAGGGCTAACCCGCCGCTTTTCTGGGGCGTGGCAGCAGTCATCGTCGCAATCGACCTGGCGACGAAGATGCTCGCCGTCTCGGCGCTGTCGCCGCAGTACATCCCTCACGAGGTGATCGGCAGCAATCTGCGCATGACCCTCGTGTACAACCCGGGCGCCGCTTTCGGGCTTCACCTTGGGCAGTATTCGCGCTGGATATTCATGGCGCTGACGGCGGGCGCGCTGGTAATACTGCTGCGGCTCTACCAGGCAACTCGCGAGGGGGATTTCGCGCGCACTCTGGCGCTTGGCCTCGTTTGCGGCGGGGCGGTCGGAAACCTCATTGACCGCGTGCGGTCCCCGCTGGGCGTCGTCGATTTCATCGATGTGGGAATTCGCGACATGCGCTGGCCGACGTTCAACGTGGCCGACATGGCTGTCAGCACGGGCGCCTTCCTGCTCGCCTGGGTCCTGTGGGGCGAGGATCGAGCGGCGGCGGCACACGCAACACCAGTGGCGGATACACCAGGCGAGATCTGACCTGAGCGAGACGCTGGAGTTTCCGGTCGAGGCGAGCAGTGATGCTCGCCTCGACCTGTTTATTGCCGCTGCCTGCCAACTCTCACGCACCCAGGCCGCCACCCTCATCGCACAGGGCCACGTGACGGTGAGCGGACGGCGCGAGAAGGCGAGCTATCGTCCCGTAGGGGGGGAGGTGATACGGGTCACTATTCCCAGGGTCGAGAAGCGCGAGATCTCGGGAGAAGATCTGCCGCTCAGGATCGTCTACGAGGATGAGGTCCTGCTGGTCGTGGACAAGGCGGCGGGAATGGTCGTCCACCCTGCGCCAGGCAACTGGACCGGGACGCTCGTGAACGCCCTTCTCGGCCGCGGGGGATCGCTTTCCAGCGAGGGCGACCCCGGACGGGCGGGCATGGTTCACCGGCTCGACAAGGAGACTTCCGGCCTGCTCGTAGTTGCAAAGACCGACCGCTCCCACCGGCTCCTCAGCGCAGCGATCGCCGCGCGGCGGGTGGTCAGGCGCTATGCCGTCATGACCTGGGGGCATCTCACTTCCGACGAGATGACGATCGACAAGCCGATTGCGCGAGATCCGCGAGACCGGAAGCGCATGGCAATCGTCAATAAGGGACGGTCCGCCAGGACCGATCTCTTACGCCTGGCAAGGTTCGACGCGGGGGACCTTTTGCGCGCACATCTGCATAGCGGCCGTACCCATCAGATCAGGGTTCATCTCTCCTCCATCGGACACCCGGTGATGGGAGATGACGTGTATGGCGGCGGGGGCGGAAGAAAGATCGCCGGGCTTCCTCCCAAACGGCACTTCCTCCACGCGGCGTGGCTGGCTTTCAACCACCCGGAGAGCGGCGAGTTGATCGACCTGCGCTCACCCCTGCCGCCGGACCTGGCCAATGCGCTGGCGGCGATCGCCGGAGAGCACGCGATCGACGACGGGAGCGACCCGCTCACTTCCTTTCATTTCTATGACTGACCCCGCGCACGGCGCCACTGCCGTCGTCGGTCTGGATCCGTACCTCGACGAGGTCGAGGAGCCCGAAGTCCATGTTGCAACTCGCCGCCTGATCGTCTTCGTCGTCAGCGGGCGCTCGTTTGCGTGCGAGATGGGCGCGGTGAGAGAGGTCGTGCCGTCGCAGGCAGTGACAAGGTTGCCCGGCGCGCCAAAGGAAGTCTGCGGTCTGATAAATCTTCGTGGAACGATCGTCACGGTGCTGGACCTCGGTCACAAGCTCGGTCACACGGCTTGCAATACCAGGGAAGGACTGATACTGCTTGCCGAGTATGGTGAGAAGCTGGTCGGCCTTGGAGTGGACGAAGTCCGTGACATTCTGGATGTTCCGGTTGATAATCTCAGTCCACTCGGAAAGCTGGCGGAAGCGGATTCGCACATCGTGACGGCCGTGGCGAAGATCGACGATCACGAAGTGATGGTGCTCGAGATAAAGGAAGTAGTCAGGGAAATCCTCGGTTAACGGGAGGAAAATGTGAGCAGCACGGTACTGGTTTGCGACGATGCAGTCTTCATGCGGACGATGGTGAGCGACATTCTCGCGCAGGCGGGCTTCACTGTGATCGGTGAGGCCGAGAACGGCAAGCAGGCTGTCGAGAAGTATCAGCAGCTCAGGCCGGACCTGGTGACCATGGACATCATCATGCCGGAGATGGGCGGCATCGAGGCGGTGAAGCGGATCACGGAGATCGATCCCGCGGCGCGCATCCTGATGTGCAGCGCGATGGGACAGCAGGCGCTGGTCCAGGAAGCGATTCAGGCGGGAGCAAAGGATTTCGTCGTCAAGCCGTTCCAGCCCAGTCGCGTGCTGGAGGCGGTACAGCGGGTGTTGGGCTGAGTGGAGACCGCGCGCTACGCCGATCTGTTCCTTTCGGAGAGTCGGGAGCACCTGTCCGAGATCAACAACGCCCTTCTCAAGCTGGAGCGTGGCGGGAGTGACGGTGGCGAGGCGCCCGTGGCTGAGCTGTTCCGCGCCGTGCACAGCATGAAGGGCATGAGCGCGGCGATGGGCTACCACGCCGTCACAGAGCTCTCCCACGAACTGGAGAGCCTGTTCGACAAGCTGCGCGATGGAAGCGTCGTCGTTACTCCGGTCGTGATGGAGACACTTTTCGCGGCGACGGATGCGCTGGAAGAGGCCGTCGCGCTCGCCACCCAGGCAGAGCCGCGCGCGCTCGACATTGCCGAGATGATGGTGCGGCTGCGGTCGATCTACAACGAGGATCATCCCCAGACCTTCACCTCCGAGTTCCAGGTGATGGCCGGGAACCGGGGCGAGACAGCCGCGCCGACGGTCAAGGCGGCGCGACACATCCGCATCGACGCGCGCCGACTCGACACTCTCATGAACGTCGTCGGCGAGCTCGTCATCGTGCGCGACCGCCTTACCCAGATGGCGGAGCAGATCGGGGACGCAGCGCTCGTCGAATCGACGGTGCTTGCCTCGCAGCTGGTTTCCACACTTCAGAACGAAATCATGACGAGCCGGATGGTGCCCGTCTGGCAGGTGTTCGACCGGTTCCCGCGCGTTGTCCGGGACACTGCGCACTCGCTCGGCAAGGAGGTCGAGTTCATGATCGAGGGCAAGGACATCGAGCTCGACCGCTCCATGCTCGACGAGATGGGTGAGCCCGTGCTGCACCTGCTGCGCAACGCGCTGGACCATGGCGTCGAGCTGCCGCACGAGCGTGCCGCCGCCGGTAAATCGCCTGTCGCGCTGCTCACCCTGAGTGCCGAGCGCGACCGCGCGACCGTTCTCATCCGTGTGGTGGATGACGGCCGCGGCATCGAGGCCGAGCGCGTGCTGCCGCGCGCGATCCAGCTGGGTCTCATCGACCCCGACACGAAGGAGCTCACCGAGGAGGAGCTGGTCAGGGTTATATCGAAGGCGGGATTCTCGACCGCGTCCAGGGTCAGCGACCTCTCCGGGCGCGGCGTCGGATTCGATGTCGTTGCGAGCAAGGTGCGAGCACTGGGTGGGTCGCTCGAGGTCCGAACCGAAGCGGGCAAGGGAACAAGCGTCAGCATGAGGTTGCCGCTCACGCTCGCAATCTCCAGAGCGCTGCTCGCCCGCGTGGAGAAAGAGATTTACGCGATCCCCCTCACTCACGTCGTGGAAACCTTTGCGCTTTCTGCTCCAATGCTGCAGACCGTCAAGGGGCGCGAGGTGTTGACGATCAGGGACGATGTATTTCCCGCGATCAGGCTGCGCGAGCACGTCGGGCTGCCCGAAGCGGCGACGTCCGGCACTGGACAGGTCGTGCTTGTCGAGCTGGCCGACCGGCGAGCCGCCCTCATCGTCGATGAGTTCGTGGGCCAGCAGGAAATCGTCGTCAAACAGTTCGACAGCGTGAAGGGATCGCCTACCCTTTTTAGCGGTGCCACCATTCTCGGCGACGGCGCGGCTGCGCTGATCATCGATGCCTCGACCCTCCTTTAAATGACCGGCGGAAATGGCAGCGAATCAATGCCCGGACTGACGACGGCGCGGCTCGACGCGTTGCGTGAGGTCGCAAACATCGGCGCCGGCCATGCCGCGACCGCTCTTTCCACGCTGACGGCGAGCCTGATCATGATCAGCGTTCCGCACGTCAACGTCGTGCCTCCCGGTGAGTTCATTCCCGAGGTGCCCCCCGACGACGAAGTCGTCGCGGTCCAGATGACGATGAGTGGCGACATCGCCGGGGGCACGGTGTTCGTCCTTCCAACGGACGCCGGCGTACGACTCGCCGAGAGAATGCTGCAGCGCAAGCGCGGTTCCTCGACCGTGCTCGGAGAGCTCGAGCAATCCGCCCTCAAGGAGGCGGGAAACATTCTCGCCGGCGCCTACCTGACCGCTCTCAGCGATTTTCTGCGCATGAGACTCATGCTCTCTCCGCCGGCGCTCGAAACCGGGACAACCGCGAGCGTACTCGCAACGATCAACAAACGCGAGCCGCGCGCGGAAGCGCCGATCCTCTGCGTCGAGACGGAGTTCTTCATGGAAGAGCCCTCGGAAAGTCTGCACGGCTTCTTCCTCCTCGTGCCCAACGCGGCGGCGTTCGCGGCAATATTTCGCGCGGTGCGCGTGGACTGAGGTAGATGACAGCTGCAACATCTGCCCGCCGCGAGGCAGGAACGTCCGGCGGGGAGATCGACATTCTCAGGTCGTTTGCGCGCCGTATCGACCCGTCGGACGCCGGTGCATACAACAATCTCGGGGTCCTTTATTTCCGGAAGGGACTTGTCGATGAGGCAATCGTCTCGTTCTCGCGCGCGCTTGCGCTGGACGAGAGGATGCGCGTTGCGCGACGCAATCTCGAGATCGTCTATGGTGAGACCCGCGCTGGCGACGGGCAGCTCGAGGAACTCGCAGAGCGGCTGAGCGTCAAGGTAGACGACCTCGAGGCCCTCGTGCAGTACGGAATTGCACAAAAGGCCGCCGGACATGTCGAGAAAGCCCAGGCGCTTTTCGAGCGTGCGCTGCAGCTCGACCCCGACAGTTCCGTCCTGCACTACTTTCTCGCCGAGACGCTCTACAATCGTGGGCTGAACGACGACGCACTGCGGTCGGTGAGGCGCTCGATCGACCTCAACCCGGAAAACCCCGACGCGCACTACTTGCTTGGGTTCGTTCTTGGCGACCTCGGCCGTAACGACGATGCCGCCGATGCCAACCGCCGCGCCGTGATGCTGAACCCCACGCTTGTGCGGGCGCACGCAAACCTTTCGCTCGAGACATCCCGCGACGTGTCGGCGGGGTCCGCACCCGCCGCACCCGCCGCAGAGCCGCACCGGGCTGGCTCGCGGATTCAGCTTGCGCTCGCATTTCGGCAAAAGGGTTACTACGCCGAGGCGCTCGGCGAATATGAAAAAGCGCTGTCACTCGGCGAGTCCGATGCCGAAGCGCTTCAGGGAATGGTCGAGCTGTATCTGATGCGGCGCGATCTCGCGTCGGCAATTGCCACCGCCGACCGGTTCATCCGCGAATTTTCCCCGACTGCAAAAGCCTGGAACGGCAAGGGCGTCGCGCTGCAGCTCGATGGCCGCCACCGTGAAGCGGGCGATTGCTACGAGAAGGCCCTCGTCCTCGACCCCGGCTATCCGTTTGCGCACTGTAATCGTGGCGTGCTGTTGTGGCACGACGGCGACACGCGAGAGGCCATCAACGCTTTCCGCCGCGCCCTGCTGGCAACGGCTCCACCGGTCGAGGCGAGGCTCAACCTCGCACTGGCCCTATTTCGCAAGAAGCACACGGAGCTCGCCCTCGAGGCTTATCGTCATGTGCTGGCGGCAGCACCGGAGAATCCAGTCGCCTGGAACGGCATTGGCCTGATTCTCGTCGAGCTCGAGCAGTACGCCGATGCGCGCAATGCATTCGCGCGAGCGATTCAGTCCGACCCGAAATTCGCCGAGGCGCACTACAACCTCAGCTTCACGCTCTCGAATCTCGGCGATTTTTCATCCGCTCTCCGCGAGACCAAACTGGCGCTCGCGCTCGATCCGATGTACACGCCCCAGAAGCTTGCTCTCGCGATCGAGCTTCCGCACGAGGAGGTGCGGCTGACGGTGCTGCCGCCGCTGGTCGAGAGCGACGACACCGTCGAGACCGTTCCCGATTTTATTTTTGACCCTGCGATTCTGGAGGCGCTTTTCGCCGCGAAGCCGACCCGGCCCGAAGCGGAGGGTGCTGAGGGGGCGGCGAGCTACAGCCTTGCGCGCGACTACATCAACAAGGGTTTGCACGACAGGGCGCAGGCCGAAATCGCCCGCGCGCTCGCGCGGGGCGGCGACCGCGTTACGGGTCTCGTGCTGGCCGGCGATGATTTTCATGCCCAGGGTGTACACGGCGAGGCGCTCGAGCGATACCGGAAGGCCCTCGCGCTCGAAGAGACCAACGCGGGCGCGCGTGAAGGCGTTACGCGCACATTGCTGGCGCTCGGGAAGGGCAGCGGGGCACTCCCCTTCGCCGAGTCGCTGCTTGCTGAAGCGAGCGGCGGAGTGACGGCGCAACTTCTCGCCGCTGAAGCCCGCGCTGCGACCGGTGATGCGAACGGCGCGCGCGAACTCCTGTCCTCGGTGCGAACGACGCACGGCAGGAATGCGGCGGCAATGAAGCGCGTCGCGGACCTCTCGGAAAAGCTGGGCGACGGCACCGCCGCGCTCGAGTCGTATCGCGCCAGTCTGCTGATCGACGGGAGCCAGGCGGGGGTCCGGGTGTCGCTCGCCCGGCTGCTCGCCCGCCAGGGAGACGACGACGGCGCCGCGCTCGAGCTCGAATCGGTGCTTGCAGCATCGCCGAACAACGACGACGCAATCGTTGCCCTCGTTGGTCCGTACCGCCGCACCGGCCGCTCGCGCAGCGCGCTCCCACGAATCGTCGCTCTCGTTCGAAGAAACGTCTACAGCTTCGATGGGCTTATTGCGCTGGGCGAGATTCTGATGGACCTCGCCCGCGAACGCGACGCGTTGCGCGCGTTCGAGCGGGTGCTTCGCTTCGATCCGCGGCACGGCGAGGCAATCCGGTACCGCGACCGCTTGCAGCGGAGTGCTGGCTGATGGCAATCGAAGGACCGCTTCGCGAACTGGGTATTCACGATGTCTTCCAGCTGCTCGACCTCAGCCGGAAGACCGGTACGCTGCGCGTACGCTCACCCGAGCGCGGGAACGAGGGAAGCGTGTACTTCGACGCCGGGACGATCGTCGCCGCGACGATGAAGAGCAACCCACACCTCCTCGGTACCCTCCTCGAGCGTTCCGGCAAGGTCACCGCCGCCGACCTCGCGCGCGCAACGGCGCTGCAGCGGGCTGGCGACAAGCGGCGTGTCGGTGAGATTCTTGTCGCGCATGGCATCGTCACTCCGCGCGACATCGACCGCTACATGCGGCAGCAGATCCAGACAGTTGTCTTCGACCTGATGTCGTGGTCGGAGGGATTCTTCTCGTTCATCGAGGAGCCGGCGCGTCCGATCAGGAAGGATATCGCCGTCCGGGTCACCACCGAGTCGCTGCTGATGGAGGGCGCGCGGCGCATCGACGAGTGGTCGCGAATGGCCGATCGCATCCCCGATGCGCGGGTGCTCCCCCGCCTCGCGCCGCTGCACGACGGGCCGGAATCGCTGATCGACCTTCTGCCGCGCGAGTGGGAAGTGCTTACGGTTATCGACGGCGAGAAGAGCCTGCACGACATCGCAGAGGCGCTTGCTTTCGCGGAGTTCGACGTCGCAAAGATCGTATACGGGATGCTGAGCACCGGACTGATCGAGATTGCCCCAGGCGACGGGACGCTCGCCAATGCGTGACGATGCACGGACCCTGTTCGCACCGGTGCTTGGCGATACCGAACAGACGGCCCTGCTGCTGGACTCGGGCGGATTGCCGCTCGCCGGGAGCTATGTGGACTCGACCGGGCGCGACATCGGCGCTGAGATCGGCGCCGCGCTCAGCGGCGTCAGCACGGAAGTGGCGAGGTCGATGCGCCATCTCTCGCTCGGCGCGTGGACGGCGCTGGTCGTTGAGACCGACGCGGCGACGGTCGCGCTCGCGCCTGTCACTGAGAGCGCCTTCGTGATGCTCGCTGCAGGGGGCACCGTACCGATAGGAATGGTGCGCCGCGTGCTCACGCGTTCGGTAGCGATCGCCGACACGTGGTTGGGGCGGGCGCAATGAGAGCAGCGATGGCGGAAATGGTGAGCGCGCTCTCGTTTCTCCCTGGTGTCGCGGCGGCGATGATCGTCGGTGCTGACGACGGCCTCATCGTCGAGGCGAGCGCGCCGCGGTCCGGCACCGCCGCGGCGGCCGATCAGCGCCGCCACACGGCGGCATTGGCGGCCTATCTTTATGGGAAGGTGGGACGCGCTTCGAACATGGCGCGGCTTGGCATACCCGCGTTCATGCGGCTCGAGGCCGAGGGAGGGCAGGTCTGCATCGTGGGCTCGAGAGAATTGGTGCTTGTCACGATACTCGATCGCGACGCTAATCTCGGAAGGGTCAGGCTCGACATGATGCAGGCGGCGCAGAGCAGATGATGGTCAATCCAACCGTGACGGAGCCGTGGCTCGACGCCCCGCTGAGGCGTCTCATCGGCGACGCGCGCCTGATATCGGGAGTCTTTCTCCTCCCGAGTGGACGGGCGCTTGGCCAGTTCGGCTTCCGGGACGCCAGTGAGGTCATGTCGGTGTGCGCGCTCGTTTCGGCGATCAACGCATCGGCGCGAGAGCTGGGTCGCCAGCTCGACGGCAAGCCCTTTTACGAGATGCACCATCCGGGCGTCGACCGGCAGGTATTCATGGCGCGTGCTCTCGTCGGCGCGCAGGAATATCTGTTCGTCGGCGTTTTCGACAACGACAGCTCGCTCGGCCTCGTCGAGATGTATTTCGCCGAGTTTCAGCAGTCCCTTGGCAGCATCGTTCCGCAGGCGCAACCGGCCGCTCCGGTTCCGTCCGGAGACTTCGAGGGCGAGCTGAATCGCAGCCTCGACGCGCTCTTCGGCCCCCTCGGATAGAGCCATGTCAGTCGTCAACTACGGAAATCGCGAGATCACCTGCAAGATCGTCTACTACGGACCGGGACGTTCGGGCAAGACAACCAATCTCCAGCACATCTTCAGTCAGCTTCCCGAGGAGCGGAAAGGGAAGATGGTTTCGCTCGCGACCGAGACGGACCGAACCCTGTTCTTCGATTTCCTGCCCCTCGACCTGGGCACTATCTCGGGGTTCGCAACGCGTTTTCAGCTGTACACCGTGCCTGGCCAGGTCTATTACGCCGCGACGCGCAGGCTCGTTCTCCAGGGTGTCGACGGAGTTGTTTTTGTTGCCGACAGCCAGTCGCGGCAGATGGCGGAGAACATCGAGAGCCTGCAGGACCTGCACGCAAATCTCGCTGAGGAGGGGATGGACCCGCGCACGATTCCGCTCGTGATGCAATACAACAAGCGTGATCTGCCCTCCGGCGAGCTGAGCGCCATGCAGGAGCTGGATCACACGCTGAATTTTCGCGGCGTTCCCTCGTTCCCGGGAACGGCGACCGCGGGTGGCGGTGTGTTCGAGACGCTGCGCAGTATTTCCACGCTCGTGCTCTCGCGATTGAGCGCACCTGTTCAGACAGTGGGGCCAGGTGGCAAGCGCTGAAGGCACGGGCGCGAAGCGCGACACCGGCGAATTCGCCGGATTCATGGCTGATATCGCAGAGGAAATTGCGCAGCGCGTGAGTGCCATCGTTCCCGCCGCCGCGGAAGTGCCGAAGTCCGACGATGCCGTCATCACGGACTGGGAAGACGTGACCGACCGCATCATCGAGGAGCCCCGCTAATGGCGATCAAGGGGAGCCTGAAGGAGGCGAGCCTGCCGGACGTGCTCCAGCTCCTGTCGATGGGAAAAAAAACAGGCTGCCTCGGTCTGTCGTTCCACGACAACTTCGGCTCCATCTACTTCGACAGCGGCCGGATCTGCCATGCCGCGATCGTCAACAGGACCCTCGACACCGAAAATTCGGTGTACACGCTGTTCACCTGGACGAGCGGCACGTTCAACTTCGAGGCCGGTGTCGAGCCGCTGCCCGGATCAGCGCTCGTGTCCGTCGATCCACAATCGCTGCTGCTCGAGGGTGCGAGGCGCATCGACGAGTGGTCGCTGATCGAAAAAAAGATTCCCAGCTTCGACGTGGTATTCAGCATTGACCGGCAGAAGCTGATGTCGAACCGCGATTCGCTGACGCCCGAACAGGAAGCGCTGACGGCGCTCATAGATGGCCATCGCGACGTCAACGCACTCATTCGCGATTCCGCATTTGGGGAGTTCGAGGTCGGCAAGGCTCTCTACGGCCTCCTCAATGTCGCATTTCTGCTCCCGGTCGGGCGGAAGGGTACAACGCCAACGCTGCCGCGAAACGCCAGTCCGCCGGAGCGCCGCGAGCTCGCGGCAGCGCTGTACCGCGCGGGAATGCATGAGGAGGCGGAGCGAGAGTTCCGCGCTCTGGTCGAAGATGCCCCCGACCCGACCGCCTCATTCTACATGGGCCTCATCGCGCTGAGGCGAAAGGAGTGGTCGACGGCAGCGAACGCGTTCATGACGGCCGCGCCCAACACGCCGAACAAGGCGGCGCTGCTGCACAACCTCTCCATCGCCTACGAGCGAATGAGTCAGCTCGAGAAGGCGAGCCTGGTGATCGAGCGCGCGCTCGCGGCGGGCGGGCGCGGTGATCCGCTCGTTCATCTTCAGGCGGCGATCGTCGCCCTCCGCCTCAATGATGTCGAAGGCGCGCGGCTTTCTCTCAGCGACGCGCGCAGCCTCTGGACGGCGGCGCCGCCGCCCGCGGTATGGTTCCACTACGCGGCGCAATGCTCGGCCCTCACCGGCGACTCGGACCGCGAGCTGCTGCTGCTCGGCGCGGGGGTGGAGGCTCATCCTGAATCCGCCATTCTCCTCAACAACGCGGCGGCGGCATACCTGCGTCGCGGCGACATCGACCACGCGCGCGGCGCCGCCGAGCGCGGCATCGCGCTCGCTCCAGAGCTTCCGCAACTTCGCCGGAATCTCGCATCCGCCCTCGAGAATCTCTCGACTCGATCCTCCATTGCCCAGACGTCGAACCGCCAGTGAGCGAAATCGTGCAGGCAACGCCCGGACAGCCGCCGCTTTCCGACGAAGCCGGATTCGTCCCGCTTCTCGACAAGATCACGAGCGAGCGGGGCTTCAGGTGCTCCAGCTACAAGGACAAGTGCCTGCGACGGCGCATCGCCGTCCGCATGCGGGCGAACAAGGCCTTCACCTACTGGGAGTACAGCGCGCTCCTCGACAGGGATCCCCTCGAGTACGACCGCTTGCTGCGCGCGCTCACGATCAACGTCACGAAATTTTTCCGGAACTGGGAGACGTACGCGACGATCGAGGAGCGTGTCCTGCCGGCGCTTCTGGAAATGGAAGAGCCCGAGATACGAGTGTGGAGCGCGGGATGCTCGTCGGGTGAGGAGCCCTATTCGCTGGCGGTGCTGATGCACCGGCAGGCAGCTGTCCGCGGTGAGCGGTCGAGGCTCGAACGCGTCGCCCTGCTCGGAACGGACATCGATCTCGACTGTCTCGCCGAGGCGGAGCGCGGCTTCTATGGCGAGCCGGCGTTCACCGATACGCCGCGCGAGCTGCGCGACGAGTATTTCCCGCAGGTCGCGGGCCTGAGCACGATAACGCCCGAGGTAAAGCGAATGGTACGCTTCGCCCGGCATGACGTGCTCGAGGAGGCGCCGCCGATGGCGGACGTGCACCTGCTCGTCTGCCGGAACGTCATCATCTATTTCGAGAGGGATGCGCAGGAAGAGTTGTTCGAGCGGTTCCACCGCGCGCTCGCGCCGGGAGGTTTTCTGGTGCTCGGAAAAGTCGAGACGTTGCTGGGCGAGGCAAGGAACCTGTTCTCGCCGGTAAACGCGAGGGAGCGGATCTTTCGTAAATTGTAGGCTCTTCCACCCTCCCACCCCGCGCCCGTGGACGAGTCCCTCCCGACCGTAGTAGTTGTCGATGACAGCGCGTTCATGCGCCAGCTGATCAGCGAGATGGTCGAAGAGACCGGGGAGTTCCGCGTCGTCGGGAGCGCTGCCAATGGCGCCGAGGGCATGGCGCAGGTACGCGCCCTCCAGCCTTCGATCGTCACTCTCGACATCGAGATGCCGGAGATGGATGGCCTCGCGGCGCTCGAGCAGATTATGCGCGAGATGCCCCGGCCGGTGATAATGCTGAGCGCGGCCGGGTCCGAGCGAGGAAACGAGATGACGATCCGCGCTCTCGAGCGCGGAGCAGTGGAGTTCGTGCGAAAACCGTCCGGCCCGATCAGCATCGACCTCGTTACGGTGCGAGAGGAGCTGATGAACGCGCTCCGCGCCGCCCGCACCATGAACCTGACGGGGAAGCGCATGATCTCCGGAAGGCTGTCGAGGCCATCGTCGTCAGCGACGGGGGAGACGGCAGCGCGGGCCACGCGCGTAGTCGGCATCGCTTCTTCGACTGGCGGACCGCGCGTCCTCGGCGAGATCATCCCGCAGCTCCCCGGCGTGCTCGGTGCGGCGGTGCTCGTGGTGCAGCATATGCCGCGCGATTTCACGCGGACGCTCGCGCAACGTCT
>DATLXE010000237.1:0-2920 GCA_035575795.1 Gemmatimonadaceae bacterium | reverse complement strand
CGGCGCCGTACAGATCAACCTCGGCGCGAAGGGCATCGTCGAGCTGGAGTTGGTGTCCACCGGGGAGAAGTGGGGACGCGGACCGAAGCTCGACATCCACTCGAGCCTCGCGGCGCAGGTGGACAGTCCCGCGTGGCACCTTGTACAGGCGCTCAACACGCTCATCAAACCGGACGGCCACACACCGGCCGTAGACGGTTTCTTCGACAACGTGAAGGCGCTGACCCCGGCGCTGCGAAAAATTCTCGAGGATGCAATCCCCAGGCGTAACGAAGCGACGACAAAGAAAGCGCTCGGCGTCGCGCATTGGATCAACGACGAGAACTGGCACGACTCGCTGGTGCGGTTGGTGTCGCAGCCGACGATCAACATCGAAGGTCTCGTCGGCGGTTACACGGGTCCCGGTGGGAAGACGATCCTCCCCCACCGCGCGATTGCGAAGATCGACATGCGGCTCGTGCCTGACATGACTGCGAAGGGGACGCTCGCGCTCTTGAAGGCGCATCTCGCGAAGCGCGGCTTCGGCGACATCGAGGTCAACATGACAGGCGGATACGACCCGACGGAGACCGCCCCGGACTCCCGGCTCATACGCGCCCAGATCGCAACATATCGTCAGGCGGGGATCGAGCCACTGCTCTGGCCCAGGCTCGCGGGATCATGGCCCGGCGTCACGTTTACCGGCGCCCCGCTGAGATTACCCGCGGGGCAGTTCGGACTTGGCCATGGTTCGGGAGCGCACGCGCCGAACGAGTACTGGCTCATCGAGTCGGCGAACCCGAAGGTGGCAGGAATGGATGGTGCTGTGAAATCGTTCGTCGAGTTCTTTTATGCGGTCGCGTAGCTCCGGCATTTCGCTTTGGAATTGCCTTACTGAATCAACGCAAATTGGACCAGCCTCCTTCAACCACCATCAGGAGATTCGAAGATGCGCAACTCAGGCAGCGCTCCGACGTTCGCGGTATGGGTTATTTCTCTGCTTCTTTTTCTTGTCGCATTAGCCGCACACTTCGGCCTGGTCAGGGTTGGCGAACCCGTGGCGACATGGTCCTGGATCATTGGATTCGGGCTTTTGCTGATTGCCTGCCGGGTCCGGGGCCTTTGAGAAGGCCTCAGATGGGGCGTGACAATCGTTCGGCCGAAAGGCTTCGGCCGGGTAAACGGGCCTTGCTGCACCAGACTGTGCGCGTGCGCTGATTTCAACCGGGGGCTAAACGCCGATGTGGTCTCGCGGTGCCGCCGACGCGGTGCTCATCGTGCACCTCGTTTTCATCGCGTTCGTAGTCCTGGGCGGACTGCTCGTCCTCCGGTGGCCGCGGCTGGCATGGGTACATGCGCCCGTGGCGCTTTACGGTGCAGCGATCGAGTTCATTGGATTTGTTTGCCCATTGACGCCGCTCGAGATCTGGCTGCGCCGTCGCGGAGGCGAGGCGGGTTATACGGGCGGGTTTGTCGAGCAGTACATCACCGCAGCGCTCTACCCGACAGGGCTGACGCGAGAGGTTCAAGTCGGCCTCGGCGTCGCTGTGCTATTGGTCAATATCGCGATTTACTGGCTGGGCGCGATGCGCCTCCAGGTCAGGTGCACTGGAAGCCGTGGTCGTGTCGCGCCTACGCGGCACGAGTGGTATGATCCGTCATGAAAAGATTCGCATACTTCGTCTCCGCCTTCGCCATTACGGCCTGCACCTCCGCGCTCAGCACCGGCAGCGGCACTAGCGGCACAACGGTAAGCGCCGACCGGATCGGCGCCGACATTCGAACTGTTTCATCCGACGCATTCCTCGGTCGCGCACCCGCGACGCCCGGAGAGGAGCTGACCACGAGCTATATACGCGACCGCCTCCAGGCCGCCGGTCTGCAGCCGGGCGGTCCGAACGGCTCCTGGTTTCAGGAAGTCCCGCTCAGCAAATCCGACATCATCGGGCCTCCGTCGCTTTCAGTAAATGTTGGCGGCCTCGTAGTTCCCCTGCAGCAGGGAGAGCAGATTGCCGTGCGGGCTTCGATGCAGGATGTCGACCGCGTGGATATACAGAACGCGCCGATAGTGTTTCTTGGTTACGGCGTTCGCGCACCCGAGCGCAGATGGGACGACTTCAAGGGCGAGGAGCTGCGCGGCAAGATCGGCATCGTGCTCATCAACGACCCCGACTTCGAGAGCGGTCAGGGTGATTTCGGCGGCAAGGCGATGACCTACTACGGCCGCTGGACATACAAGTACGAGGAAGCAGCGCGGCAGGGGCTCGCGGGATTGCTCATCGTCCATGAAACCGCGCCGGCGTCCTACGGCTGGGCGACGGTGAAGAACTCGAATACCAACACGATGTTCGACCTCGTGCGTGCTAATCCTGCTGAAGTGCACCCGCTGCTCGAAGGATGGATGCAGAGGGATGATGCGGTCAGTCTCATCAAGGCTGCGGGACATGACTTCGAAACGCTGAAGCGCCGCGCGCAGACGCGGGAGTTCAGGCCCGTTCCGCTCGGTAACGCCACCTTCTCGGCGAGGTATGGGGTCAGGCGCGAGACGATTCGCTCGAAGAACGTTCTCGGCCGACTCCCCGGCGCATCTCGTCCGGCGGAGACGGTCATGATCGGCGCGCACTGGGATCACCTCGGCGTCGGCGCGCCCGACGCGCGCGGCGACAGCATCTACAACGGCGCCGTAGACAACGGAACCGGGATCGCCGCGGTGCTCGAGCTTGCGCGCGTTTTTGCTGCTGGCCCGCGCACGCAACGCTCGCTCGTATTCGCGTTCTGGACGGCGGAGGAGAAGGGACTGCTCGGCTCGGAGTATTACGCGAGCAATCCGGTGTATCCGCTCGAGACGACCGTGGGTGGATTCAACATCGATGCGCTCAGTGCAACTGGACGCGCGCGCGATGTGCTGGTCGTTGGCTCGGGCCAGACGGACATGGAGGAT
>DATLXE010000236.1:0-2715 GCA_035575795.1 Gemmatimonadaceae bacterium | reverse complement strand
GCTCATTCGTGCCGCGACCTTCGTCCCGGAAACCAAGCGGGTCGCCGACCTGCTCAAGGAGTTCCAGCGCCGCCAGACGCAGATCGCCATCGTCGTGGACGAGTACGGGGGCACCGCGGGCCTCGCGACCATCGAGGATTTGCTGGAGGAGATCGTCGGCGAGATTCGCGACGAGTACGACGTCGAGACCGAGCCGATCACCGAGGAGGCGGGCGGGGTGTTCGTGTTCAGCGGGAAGGTGAACTTCGACGAGGTGAAGGAGCGCTTCGACCTCGACATCGAGCCGGACGGCTTCGAGACCGTCGGCGGGTACGTGCTGACGCGCGTCGGCCGCGTGCCGGCGGTCGGGGAGCGCTTCGAGCTCGACGGCATGATGGTCGAAGTGCTGGAAGCGGAGCGGCGAAGGATCCATCGCGTACGGTTCCGCCGAATCCATGGCGCTGAGCCGCGCGACGAGCCTGCCTCGCGCTAACGCGCCTGACCGCTGCGATCGACATGTGATTTGCGACCGCCTACTCCACGACGACCGCCTCGCTCACTCGTCCGGCCTGGCGCAGGAGTCCTGGGCGCACGGGCGGCCTGGCGCCGGGAGGTGGTGCCGGGCCCGACGTCAAGTCAGGATCCGGCGGCCGGCGATCCCGCGGCCAGCGCTGGGCGGATCTGCTGCGGCGTACCTTCGAGTTCGATGTGCTGGCGTGTCCTCGCTGTGGCGCGGGCCTCCGCGTGAGCGCGATCACCCCCGACCTCGCGGGCATTCCACGCGTCGCGCGCATCGAGGCATAGTCGTCTACCGAGAGCGGGATGACCCGAACGAATCGGGGTTCATCCTATCCGCGGGCGATGGTGCGAAGTGCGGTTGTAAATCGCTGCAGCTCCGCAGGGGTCGCGAATGGCTGCGGACTCACGCGCACCGCGTTGTCGTAGGGCCGGTACGGCCGGGATGCCTTGTTCTGCACGAGTATCTGAAACTCCTTTCGCAAGCGTTCGGCCACGACTTTCGACGGCACGTGGTCGATCGCGAACGAGCACCAGCCGAAGCTCCGGTCCGGCGTCATCGGCGTGAGCACGCGGAACCCCTTGATGTCGCGAGCCATGGAGTGCCATTCGGCGGCAAGGTACGCAAGGCGCGCCCTCTTGCGCGCCAAGCCGATTCGCTCCTGTGCAGCGATGGCATCGGGAAGCGTGGCGTGCGCCGCCACGTTCGCGGTACCAGTCCACGCATATTGAGTCACGGGATACTTCGATGTGTCGAACGTCGGGGGGTGGAGTGGTTCGACCTTGCCGAACCAGTCCTTCCGGACCACGAGCACCCCGGTCGCGATCGGGGCCCCCATCCCCTTGTGCATCGACGTCGCGAGGAAGTCGCACCCCCATCCTGCGAAGTCCACATCCAGGTAGCCCACGCTCTGCGCCGCGTCCACGAGGACGGCCACGCCGTGCGCCCGCGCCTCGGCGCATAGCTGGGCCACGGGGAAGATCTCGGCGTTCCAGGCGCTGACGTGGGAGAGGAGCAGCAGTTTGGTGCGCGGCGTGACGGCCGCGCGGAAACGTGAGACGAGCGCCAGACTGTCGTCGCCGATGTCCGGCGCCGCGATGGTGCGAACCACGAGTCCCTCACGTCTTGCGCGCCGGTTCAGTGTCTCCACCATGTCCGGGTACTCGTGGTTCGTGACGATGACCTCGTCACCGCGCACCAGCGGAAAGCCATGGAGGATCGTGTTGAGCCCGGTGGTGGCGTTGGGCACCATTGCCAGCTCGTCGAGCTGGCTGTGCAACAGCGCCGCAGTCCGCGTGAAGACCGCCTCAGCGGGATGGAGGCCGTAGTGCACGTTCGGGGCAGCGCAGATCAGCCGGGCGCGACGGAGATACGCATCGATCACGGCCGTTGGCGCGGATCCACTGTTGCCGTTGTCGAAATCAATGACACTGGGGTCGGGTGCATACAGCCTGCGCACCTGGCGCCAGAAGGACTCGCTCGCGGCGGCGCGCGGCGCCGACAAGGCGGGGAGCTGGGCGAGTGCCGGCGACTCGGCCGCCAGGGTCGAGGCGAGCCCCACGGGCGATGTGGCGAGCGCGGCGCCGGCAGCGCCGCCGAGCTGCAGGAAGGTTCTACGGTCAACGGGCATGGGTTGTTCGTCCTTCGTTGGCTGGTGCAGCTGGGAGTGAAAGATTATAGTGCGCTCGCGCGGGAAGCCAAGAACAGGATCGAGGCATAATCGGCCCATGTCCTGTCTTTTCTGCCGCATTGCGGCCGGCGAGATTCCCGCATCCATCGTCCACCAGGCCGACCGGGTCGTCGCCTTCAAAGACACGAACCCTCAGGCGCCGATGCACGTGCTCGTCATCCCGCGCCGCACATTGCGACGCTCAACGACCTGAACGCGGAAGACGATGGGCTTGCGGGCGAGGATGATTACGTTCAGCAACTTCCGGGGACGCGCGGCCTCAATGGCTGTCCAATACCGGCGGATTACACCGTCTCAACCGGCGAGACGGGAGCTGCCTCTCTCCAGGGCGGCTGGATCAACCGCCGCTACCACCCCGGAAATGCGTGTAATTGACCGACGCCTCGCCGGCAAGACCGTCGCCCGAACCTTGTGCTGCGGCCTCGCAGGAGTTGTGCTCACCGTGGCGAGCTGTGGCGGCTCGCCGAGCGGGCCGTCGCCCGTGGTGGCCCCCATTCGAGCCTTGCGGCTGAACGGGCCGCTCCTCGTG
>DATLXE010000235.1:0-2080 GCA_035575795.1 Gemmatimonadaceae bacterium | reverse complement strand
GGAACGCCGAGGAAAATGTCCGCGCGAACGGGGTCGAGGAGATCGTGTCCGTCATTGAAGGTGACGCGCATGTGCTGCTGCCCCTGCTCGCTCCGGTTGACCTCGTGGTGGCGAACATCATCTCGTCCGTGCTGACAATGCTGCTACCGACAATCCGCGGCGCCCTCGCCCCGGGCGGGAGGGCGATTCTCAGCGGCATTCTCGACGCGGAGCGGGACGAAATGCTGGGCGTCATCTCGAGCAACAGCTTCGCCATTCGCGATGAAGACATGGAGGACGTCTGGTGGAGCGTGACGATCTCGATCCAGTAGCCACGTTTTTCTCCGGTGATTCCTTTTCGCCCGGCGCGAGCATCACGCTGTCCGGCGAGGCGGCACACCACATCCGCGTCGCCCGTGTTGCCGTCGGTGATACTGTTGCTCTCCGCGACGGAGCCGGTTGCGCGGCTATCGGTACGCTTGTCAGGGCGGGCAAGACGTCAGCGATGGTGGACGTGCACAGTGTGCGCGACCTTCCGCGTCCGGCTCCGATCCACCTTCTGGCGCCGGTGGCGGACCGCGAGCGCATGCTCTGGCTTGCGGAGAAGGTTACGGAGCTCGGAGTTACGAGCTGGAGACCTGTGATGTGGAGGCGCTCAAAGAGCGTCTCTCCCCGCGGCGAGGGGCCAATGTTTCAGGCGAAGGTGAAGGCGCGGATGGTCTCGGCGATGCTGCAGAGCGGCGGCGGCTGGCTGCCCGACCTGTTTCCCGAAGCAACGGTTGAGCGCGCGGTGGCCGCGGCACCTTTGGGAACGCGAATGCTTCTCGACAGGGATGGTGAGCCGATTGCCGCCCTTCCGTTCCGTAGTCCCGTCACCATCGCGCTGGGACCCGAGGGGGGGATGGAACCCGCCGAGCGGGATGTGCTGATCGGCGCCGCGTTCCTTCCTGTGAGGCTCGCGCCAAACACGCTACGTTTCGAGACGGCCGGCGTTGCCGCGGTCGCGTTCGCCACTTCGTCCGCATCTTCGTCCCGACAATCACATGGCTGAGCCCTGCATCTTCTGCCAGATCGTGCGCGGAGAGATACCGACGCAGATGATGGCCAATACCGGCGATTGCGTTGCCTTTCGTGATCTCAACCCGCAGGCGCCAACCCACATCCTCATAATCCCGAAGAAGCACATGGCTTCCCTCGACGACGCGATGGATGGACAGGTGCTCGGCAAGATGATGGTTCTCGCCGCATCGCTGGCCCGGCAGGAAAAGATTTCGCGGACCGGATACCGGACGGTGATCAATACCGGCGCCGACGGGGGGCAAAGTGTTGCGCACCTCCATCTGCACCTTCTGGGCGGGCGGGCGATGGCCTGGCCTCCGGGGTAGTTGATTCGGGGTTCTTACCGCGTGGCCGCCCACCACAAACCAAAGCAGGGAGCTGGAAGCGTTGCAGCTTTAAGCTCTTGAGCCTGCATATAAAGTCACTCGAAGTCTGAGATCGTCGTTCCAGTAGATTCCCTCCGCGGCGCAGAACCCCGACCCACCCGACACCCCAGACTCCGACGGAACAGCTAAACAGCTTTGAACTGCAACGCTTGCCGCTCCCTGCTTTGGTATTCGAGGACCCTGCCGATGCGCCCTCCCCGCTTCCCTCAGCCTTTAAGGTTGACCCTCCCCTCTGCCCGGGGTAGTTTTCAGGTCTATCCTGCAGCCGGCGCCAGAAGCGTCAACGAAGGGGGGAAGTAGATTTTGTCGGAAGTCATCATCCATGACGACGAGAACTTTGAGCGCGCACTGAAGCGCTTCAAGAAGAAGTGCGAAAAGGCGGGCATCCTATCCGATCTCCGCAAGCATCGTCATTACGAAAAGCCGAGCGAGCGCCGCAAGCGCAAGCTGAACACGGCGATGCGCAAGAACCGTCGCACTCGCCACGCCTAGCGTGGCTGAGCTGCTCGCCCGTATTCAGGGCGACCTCAACACCGCCCGTAAAGCGCAGGACAAGCCCGGCACGCTGCTGCTGAGCACGGTGCTGTCGGAGATCAAGAACAAGAAGATCGAGCTACGGCGGGAGCCGGGCGACATCGAAGTGATCGATGTCCTGC
>DATLXE010000234.1:0-2440 GCA_035575795.1 Gemmatimonadaceae bacterium | reverse complement strand
ACGCGTCGTCGAGTGGCGACTGGAAGTCCGTTAGCGTGGCGGACCCGCTGTCGGTCGACGAAGCTCCGGTTGCGGGCGCCGCGTTCCCTCTTTCGGACATGGTGCAGGCTGGTGTTGCGGCGGTGGCGCGGGGGGATAGCGCTCGCGCGCTGAGGATTCTTTCGCTGTTCAAGGCACGTCGCGCGACCGCGCCCGCCGGGAGCTACGGTAATAATTCCTACGAGATGGGCGTCGCCCTGATCTCTGGAGGAATTGCGAGGCTGCGGGGTGACCAGCTCGGCGCGATTGCGTTCTATTCCGCCGGCGCGGACATCGAGGCGAAGGGCTCGCCTGCCGGCCCGCCGATCATTCCGCCGGTGCTGCCTGCCTATGGAAACCTGTTGATGGCAAACAGAATGCACTCGGAGGCAGTGCGCGCCTTCGAGCGCGAGCTTCTGCTGCGGAAGAATCACTCGGCCTCATTGCTCGGACTGGCGCGAGCGCATCGCGCGCAGGGCAATCCGGCGGCGGCGATGCGGGCTTACAGGCAGCTGCTAACGAACTGGAAGCGCGCCGACGCGGACTATCCCCCGCTACGCGAGGTGAAGGCCGGCGCGTCGTCGAGTCCAGGCATCATCTTGAACTGATGGGGCCGAGCACGGCGCCTTCGGTGCGTCCGTGCTGAGTGCGCTGGTCGAAGTCGTCGTTGCGCAGTCGAGTGAGCTTGATGGATCTCTCCACCTGGGGAGCAGCCACTTCCCGCCTGCCGTGCGCGCGCGAATCGCCCGCGCATGTCCCACGAGGTCATTGCCGCGTGTCTCGTACCGCGACTGGTCTCGACCCTCTTGACGCTGAGATCGCGCTGGAGGTCGTCGAGTGTCGTCCTGAACACTTCGTAGGTCTCGATCCTCGAGCTGAGGCGAACTCTGGCCGCCGGGCCCACAGTTGTTGGCAGCACGCTGCCATCGTACACCTGCGCAGGAGTGGCGGCCGGAGCGAACAGCGCGAACGCGCCAACGGCCATGATGAGCCTTCGTGGCAGTGATCTCATGTGACACGCTTCGTCACGGATCGCCCGTCACCAGCATTGCGTCGCCATAGGAGTAAAAGCGATAACCGGCGGCGATTGCCTCGTTGTATGCGCGCATGGTCAACTCGTATCCGGCGAACGCCGCGACGAGCATGATCAGTGTCGATTGCGGCAGGTGGAAGTTCGTTAGAAGACGATCGACCGCACGGAAGGTGTACGGCGGCCGGATGAAAATCCTTGTTTCACCGGATCTCGGCCTGAAGCCGCCGTCGGGCTCGAATGCGCTTTCAAGTGTGCGCACGCTCGTCGTCCCGACTGCCCAGATCTTCCCCCCCGACGCACGAACTTCGTTGAGAGTCTCCGCCGCTTCGTCCGAAAGGGAGAATGACTCCTCGTGCATGATGTGATCATCCGGATTCTCTGCTTCGACGGGGCGGAAGGTACCCGCGCCGACGTGCAGCAGGATGTTCGCGCGTCGCACGCCGCGCGCGGAGAGCTGGTCGAGCATGTCGGGGGTGAAATGAAGTCCGGCGGTGGGGGCGGCCACCGAGCCGGCTTGTTCCGCGTATACGGTCTGATACCGTTCGCGGTCCGCCTGAGCGTCCCCACGCATGATGTAGGGAGGAAGCGGCACATGTCCGTATTTTTCGATTGCGTCGTCGAGGGGGAGGCCGGACTCGAGGCGCACGATGCGCGTGCGGCGCTCGGTCGTGGATTCGATCTCGACCTGGAGATCAGGTGAAATCGTGACGCGCCGTCCCGGCTTCAGCTTGGCGCCGGGATGGACCATTGCTTCGTAGCGGGCATCGCCGAGCGCGCGGAGCAGCAGGACTTCCGCATCGGCGCCATTTTCGCGTTTACCGAGGAGTCGTGCGCGAAAAACTTTGGTCGTGTTGAGCACGATCGCGTCCCCAGCCGGAATCAGCTCGGCGACATCGGTGAACTGACGGTGCGAGATCTTGCCGGTTGTTCTGTCGACGACAATCAGTCGGCTGCCGCCGCGCTGCTCGCTCGGTGTTTGCGCGATGCGGTCGGGCGGAAGGTGGAAGCCGTAGTGGGAGGTAAGGGAGCCGTCCCTGATCAACGTGCCGCCTGGACTCTATCCCGGGGTTCGGCCCATGCGGCTGCCGATGACCGCACCGGCGCCAATCAGCATGGCGCTCAAGGCTGGCCCGACCGGGCTGGAGAGAGTTCTGACTGCGATCACGGCGGCGAGGATGAAGCCGATGTTGGCGCCGATCACGGCGAACTTGAACTGCGCGGGTCCGATCCACTTCCGTTTGAGCGCAAGTCTCACTGCCATCGTGCTGAGCATCAGGCCGCCAAAGACCGCGCCCATCGTGAGCCCCGTTCTGCCAAACGCATTGCCGAGAATTGACCCGAACATCGCGCCGAATCCGCCGAGCAGGGTGGTAACGATGAAGAGGTAGA
>DATLXE010000233.1:0-5382 GCA_035575795.1 Gemmatimonadaceae bacterium | reverse complement strand
ACGACAATGCGCAACCGCCGTGAGGCCCGCTCCATCGATTCGTACTGGCCGGACCACTCGAGCCGGTAGCCCGCCGGCACGCGCAGACGCTTGTCGAGAAGCGCCTTCGCTTCCCCTACGTATCCGCCGACGTCGCGATCGAGAACATCCACATATACGAGCGTATTCGGATAACCGTTCTCCGACTTGATGAGCGTCGAGCCGCGAACCACTTCGATTCGCGCCAGATCGCCGAGCGGAACCTGAGCGCCTGACGGAGTAGTTACCAAAACCTGTGAAATCTGCTGTGGATCGTCTCGAAGCTCCCTTGGATAGCGCACAAGTACTCCGTAACGTTCGCGTCCTTCAAGCACCTCACCCGCTTCCGCCCCACCGACAGCGGTTCCGAGTGCCGCCTGTACGTCTTCAGGGCTCAATCCATGGCGCGCTGCAGCGTCACGATTAACCGTCACGTCGAGATATCTGCCGCCCACCGCGCGCTCGGCGAACACGGTGTTAGTGCCGGGAACGGAGGGAAGAATCCCCTCGATCGATCGGCCGATGCTGTCGAGAACGTTCAGGTCGGGACCAAATATCTTGATGCCCACCGGTGTCTTGATCCCGGTAGCGAGCATGTCGAGCCTGTTCCGTATCGGCATGCTCCACATGTTCGCGACGCCTGGAGTTCGCACTACCGCATTCGCTTCCGCGACGATCGAGTCGTATGTGACGCCGGGGCGCCATTTGCCCCGGTCCTTGAGTATGGCAATCGTCTCGATCATGCTGAGAGGGGCCATGTCGGTCGCGCTTTCGGCTCGGCCCATCTTACCCAGCACCGTCTCCACCTCGGGGATCCCAGCGAGGGCCTTGTCGCGCTGCCGCAGGAGACGCTGCGCTTCGCCCGGTCCTACTCCCGGCAGAAGGGACGGCATGTCCATGATGCTTCCCTCGTTTAGGGGTGGCATGAACTCACTTCCCAGCCGCTGCCAGGGAAGGATGGTCACGAGGAGCATGAGTCCGGCTGCCGCGACGGTCTTCCACCTGTTGCGCAAGACCATACCGATCACGGGACGATAAATCCTGATCAGAAAGCGGTTGACCGGATTCGCGGCTTCGGGTTTCACGTTTCCGCGAATGAAATACCCCATCGCTACCGGCACGAGCGTTATGGAAAGCACCGCCGCGGAGGCCATTGCCAGAGTCTTCGTCCAGGCCAGCGGCCTGAAGAGGCGTCCCTCCTGATCCTGAAGAAAGAACACGGGGAGGAAGCTCGCCGTGATGATCAGGAGGGAGATGAACAGTGAGCCTCCAACCTCCTGCGTCGCCTCCTCCACCAGTTGCCAGCGCGTCCGGCGCTGTGCGGAAGATGCGTCCCGCTCGATGTGCTTGTGAAGGTTTTCCACCATTACTATCGCAGCGTCGATCATCGCGCCGATCGCAACCGCGAACCCTCCCAGGCTCATGATGTTCGCGGTAAGGCCGAAAACGCGCATCGCGAGAAACGCCATCAGCAGGGCGATGGGTAACGTAATGATCGCCACCAGCGCGCTCTGCGCGTGAAACAGAAACAGAATCGTGATGAGGGCCACGATGATCGATTCCTCGAGCAGCTTTTCACGCAGGGTGCGGATTGCCGCCTCGATCAGGCCTGACCGGTCGTATCCGGCCACGAAATGCACTCCGCGCGGAAGGGCTTTTTCCACGTCGGCCATTTTTGCCTTGACGCCCTTGATCACCTCGAGCGGATTCGAGCCATAGCGCATCACCACCCACCCTGTCACGATCTCACCCTTGCCATTGAGATCCGCGAAGCCGCGGCGGATTGCGGGTCCGATCCTGACCTCCGCGACATCGCCAACCGTGACGGGGAACCCGCCCGCGCCAGTGGCGATCGAGACGCCACGAATGTCCTCGAGGTTCGTGAAGCGTCCGCGCCCGCGCACGACATACTCAGCGCCACCCATCTCGAGAATCCTTGCGCCCGTGTCCTGATTCGACGCGCGAACGGCCTCCGTCACCTTTTGAAGCGGGATGTTCAGCGCCTGGAGCCGCGCGGGATCGATCTCGACCTGGTACTCCTTCTCGAAACCGCCGAGCGATGCTATCTCGGCGACTCCCTTCACGGAGGTAAGAGCGGGACGGACGACGAAGTCCTGCAGGCCTCGCAGCTGAGCGAGATTGAGCGAACCAGTCGTGTCGGCCAGTATGTACTGCATCACCCAGCCGACGCCTGTCGCATCGGGACCGAGCATGGGCCGCGCGTCGGCCGGCAGCTTGTCGCGCGCGCCGTTCATGTATTCGACCACACGGCTGCGCGCCCAGTACAGATCGGTCCCGTCCTCGAACACGACATAGATGGCCGAGATGCCGAACTGGCTCATGCCTCGCACGAACTTGGTGCGCGGCACCTTGAGCAGCTCCGTCTCGAGCGGATAGGTGACCTGATCCTCGATAAGTTGCGGTGCCTGCCCCGGCCACTCTGTCATCACGATCACCTGCGCGTCCGAAAGGTCAGGGATCGCGTCGACCGGAGTGCGCATCAGCGCCCAGAACCCGGCAACCGACACGACGAGCGTTGCGATCAGGACGGCAATCCTGTGCGCGATCGAGAAGCGGACGATGTGGTTCAGCATGCCTACCTCCGCGGTGTCGGAGACGACATCCCCGGCATCCCCCGCATGTCCGCGCCCTTCGACTTCGGGTCGGCGGCGGGAGACATATCCATGCCCTTCATGCTTCCGTCGGTTGGGGCCATACCCTTCATCAGGTCGCCGAGATTTGCCTCGGAGTCGAGGAGAAACTGCGCCGATGTTACCACGCGCTGACCCGCGGCGACTCCGCTCAGAACTTCCACGTACTCGCCTCCACTCCTGCCGACACGGACGGCATGAGGCATCAACTCGCCGCCACCCATGTCGACGAACACGACCGTACGCTCTCCGGTCTCCACCACTGCCGAGCGGGGCACTGCCAGCGCCGACCCGGCGCCAGAAGTAATCCGGACCGTCGCATACATTCCCGGCCTCAGGCGCCGGTCGCCGTTGGCTACCACTATGCGCGCCCGAACCGTCCGCGTTTCAGCCCCAAGCGTGGGGTAAACGAAGGCAACGCGACCAGAGTACGTCCGGCCGGGGTCTGCGGAGAAAACGATCGTTGCGGCGCTCCCCGGCGCCACTGCCCCACCGTCTGCTTCGCGGAGCTGGGTTTCCACCCACACTGAGGATAGATCCGCAATCGTGTAGAGCTCCTCCCCCATCTGTATTGCCTGTCCCTGCACGATTTTCTTTTCGATGATGACGCCCGACACTGGAGCGTGGAGCGTCACCGTCCGAAGCGGACGGCCCGACCTGAGCACCTGATTTATCTGGGAATCTGAAACTCCCCAGAACCGGAGCCGCTGGCGTGCCGCACCAACGAGATCGCCGCTGCCTGCGCTCACGCCGGGAATTGAAGTCGTCCCCATCGTACGCGACATGCGGCTGGCCAGCAGCAGCTCCTGTTCGGCGGCCAGCAGCTCGGGCGAAAAGATTTCCGCAACGGGCTGCCCGCGTGTCACCTGTTGTCCCGCAAAGTTCGCGTAGAGACGCTCAGCATACCCGCTGAAACGCGCCGTCACTTTGGCGACCCTGGTTTCGTCGATCGTGACAGTCCCGGCGGCGCGCAGTTCACTCGACAAAGTGCGGAGCTCGACAGGCGCGAATGTCACCCCGAATTCACGCAGCTCATTCGACGTCAGCCTTACCGACCCGTCGGAGGATGAGCGCGAAGCGCTGCCACCCGAGGAGGCCCCCGGCATTGCCATCCCGTCCATTGCATCGGCTGACGGTGGCTGATTCTGCGACGCAGTGGAGGTATTCCGACGCCCTACCACGCCCGGCGCGAAGAAGAAGGTAAGAAGAATGAGAGCCACGGCGACACCGCCGACAGCGAGCATGATACGGATTTTTCGTGATCTGCCCGCTGAAGAACTTCTCTCCTGGAACGTCATCGCAGCACCTCCGTTCCCGTAACCTGCTCGAGCCCGCTCACCGCCTTCGCGAAGTCAGCGAGTGCTCGGTGATACTCGGTTTCGTAAGTGAGAAGCGTGGATTGGCTGTCGAGAACCTCGAGCAGTCCGGATTTACCCGTTCGGTAGCTGCCGATGGCTGAAGCCAGCGCGCCGCGTCCCTGCGGCAACACTGCCTTGACATAGATCGCCAGCTGTGTGCGCGCGCGCTCCGCATCATTGTAAAGAGCGGCGACCTCGGCGCGAACTTCGTCGGCCTGAGCGCTTCGTTCCGCCGCCACCGCCGTGAGCTCGGACTGAGCCTCGGCGACGTACTTCCCCTGCACCGCCCTGCGGCGCAAACGGAGCGGAAACGATACCTGCGCCGAAATCATGTCCGAGCGCGGCTCTCCCCGCTCGCCGCCCATCGTCCCCTCAGCGCGACCGGACCGCTGCCCATACTGCAGGGTCACGTCGAAGTCCGGGCTGTACTCCTTTCTCGCCAACCGGACGCGTGCGGCCTGCGCGGCGATGTGCGCATCGCGAAGCCGGAGTTCCGGGTTTCTGACGACAGCGCTTGCCTGAAGCTGATCGAGCGGGAGAAGCGATGAACCCGCGGCGCGAGCGCCAAGCGTACTTGCAACAAAGTGAATCCGCGCCGCGTTCGGCTCGACTGCCGCGGCGGTGATCGCGGTGGGAATTCCGGGCTGCCCAAGCTCCGATTCAGGAGGCAGGGCAAGCAACCGATTCAGATCCGCAAGCGCGGAACGCCGCCGCTCGAGTAGTGCGCTTGCCGATGCTCCCACCGCGGCGGCCTCCATGCGTGCCTTGAGCACGTCGGCCTGCTCCCCTCTGCCAACCGCATAGCTGGCTTCCGTCACGCGGGCGAGGTCCGACATGTTGGTTGCGCTGCGCCGCACGATGTCCACCGACCGGTCCAGAAAGATTATCTCGTAGTAGCCTTCCTTGACTTTCCTCGCGACTCTGAGCTGCGCCGATTGCAAAGCCGCGATCGCCACCGCGCTTTCACGCTCGGCGACATCGCGCCGGGTGCGCAGCTTTCCCGGATAGGGAACGCTTTGCAGCAGTCCGATCATCTTCCTCGTCATGTCGTCGGAAGTGAAGCTGGGCGGGCTGATGGGGACGTTTAACAGTCCTACCATCAGCATGGGATCGCTCCACAAGCCGGCCGGCCCCACCCGCGAGCGCGCCGCGGCGGCGCGCGCGCGCGCGGCCTGGAGCTCCGGATTATTGGCCAGTGCCCGTGCAACGAGAGAGTCGAGCTGAGATCCCGGATTGATGCCGACAACGGCCTCCGGCGATGCGCGATCCGCGATACCGCCCTGGCCAAATGCTCGTGATACGAACATTGCGGTCGTAAGGAGGCACGTAAGGAGTGTCCGGAACGCGCGCCCGTG
>DATLXE010000232.1:0-6403 GCA_035575795.1 Gemmatimonadaceae bacterium | reverse complement strand
TCCAGACGTGATGGAGTGGCCCGTCCTCACGCATGGCGGCCGCGACGACGCGCCATTGCGCTCGACGACTGGCTACTTCGGCGACGTCGGCGTGGAGCGCGGACCGGCACGGATCAACATTACCGCGCACGCGAGCGGGCGCAAATACGTGGCGGTAGTCAGCGGCGGCCGCGCGCCGCGCGAGCTCCGCAATCATCTGCCATGTACCGCAGACATCACCCTCGTGCACGCACAGCCGGATGAAACGATTGCGCAGCAACGGCTGACGATCGGCGCCGGCGAGACCTTCAGCATTGACTATCGTGTCGGGCGACTCGTGCTCAGCCAGTGCCAATCGCAGTAACGAGACCGATCCTCGGCTGTCGCCGCGCGTTCGTTAGGCCGTCGCCAAGCGTGCAATGTAGATAGCGGGATGGTCGGGCGACCCACTTCAGGCCTTTGGCCCGCGCGGGCGCGGCGTGGATCTGCTGATGAAAAAACGCTCGCCGACTGCGAGCTTGCCATATCGGTTTTCAACGCGTTCGATGTCCCCCCGTTGGTTTTAGCCGCCGACCACGAAGGTCGAGTGCGCCGCTCGGTGAGGCGCTCGGCGTTCTCTCCGAAAACCAACGTGCAGACGTCCAGTGTTGTCGAGCCAACGGTTTGACGGTGAGATTTGGAACCGCCGTAACGTGCGTAGCTTTTAAGAAGTTACGCCAGATTCGGGCGGCCAGTCTGGTGTGGCGTCCCCAAGCATTCCGACTTGGAACCAGATTTCCAGCTTTCTTCAATCAATGCGCCAACTTCGCGACTCCTCCGGCTTTGCGGCGTGAGCATGGGCCGATCAGCGGTCGGATGCTGCCGTCCACGCTCTCCCCGGCATGATTGGAACACCGTGTTGAGACCATGCACGTTCCGGCGTTCAGCGAGGAGGCAGGAGGATCAGTTGGGTGCACAGACACGCGCCGCCACCCGCCACGCAGCGCGGCTCTTGAGCACGTTCAGGCGCTTTCGGACCCTGGTTGCGCCTAAGACCAACAGCGACCTAAGCATCGCGACAGCGGCGCCCTGCAGATCCCAGGCGACGTCGAACGGTCGAAGCCCGGCTCCATTCGACTGTTAGCCGTTCACACAAGGGCTGCGTCGGTCATCGAGAGAACACGGTGCCATGCGGCATCGCTTTGCCCGAGAATCCGTGCGGCCACGCCTTGTCGCTTAGATTGATGCCGTCGCGAGAGCCGCCTGTATCGCGAAACCGCCCGTCCATTGCCAAGCTCCCGGTGGCCGGATCGAAGTTCAGCACGAACAGGCGATTGCTCTTGCTGTAGCCGCCCGAATTCAGCACGACGCGTCGGCCTGTTGGGTCGAGCGCCATCCAATGCGGCTCCTCATCATCACCCACAGCCAGGCGCGAGACTTCGCGCGGATGCTCCGGATCGGTGATGTCGAGAACAACAACGGCGTGCGCATCGGGAACCGATTGCAGCCAAAAGTTACCCGTACGGATGGGAACGCCGCAGTTCTTGCCTTCGAACGCATGGACGAAACGGGCCTCCGGCTCCGGCTGTTCCACGCCGCGAAGCAGATACAAGCCGCAGTTGAACGTGTGAACGTAGATGCTCTTCCCATCGGCCAGTAGGCGTGGCTCGCCAGTGAACTGGTTCTCGTCGCCGCGCGGTCCCGGCTTGAGCGCCATACTGCGCAATAACGTCAGGTCCGATAGCCGCCAGAACTGCAGCCATTCCGACGTGGCTTTTGTATTCTTGTCGTCCATGTCGGTTGTCGTCGAGATGGCGCGATCGATCGCGGGCAGCGGCAGCACACTGTAGGGATAGATCCATTTGTTCTGAATCGCGTCGTCGCGCGCGGCGCCGCTGCGGATAACTGTCCCGCGCTCGTCCATTTCTACGAGGCCACCGGTGGCATGCCCGATAAACGCCGGTGCGACACCATGAGCGTCGCCGTGCACGGCTTCGCGGGCGGGGTTGGATGGCGCGGGCTGCGCGATCGATTGATACTGAAACGTCGCCAACACATTGCCGTTGGCCAATCTGATGTAGGTGTGCGGATGACTGTATCCCGAGAGATCGTCAAATGCCGTGAGCAGGCGTGGCTTCATCGGTTCCGTCAGATCGAACAACCAGCTGCGACCCGCACCAAACCCGTTCGCCAGGAGGTGTCCCCCGGCGGGCATCTCGAGTTCCGTATGATGCGGATGCGTGCCCGACATACCGGTCGGGAGCGAGGCGACGATCGTGCCGTAGCGTGGCGACGTTGGATTCGCGTCGATGACTGCTAGAAAGTCGCTGGCCCTGTGTTCGGCGTCACCGGCCCAGAGGAACAAATACGAACTGGACGATGCTCCACGACAGGCGCTGCACCAGATTAGAAGAGCTGAAAACAGCACTCGACGCATGGAGGTTCTCCGGTCAGGCTAACGATCGGCGCTCACCCGCGCCCATCTACGTTCACACGTTCAACGGCTGCGGCGGGCGGCGGGATCTTCCCTCGTTTCAGTAGACACCTGAGTTTCTACGCTGCAGCGTTCATAGTCAACCGGGGGATTGATAGCCCCAGCGACGAATGTAAACGCTCGTGATTGTAGTACCGCACATAGCGGCGCAGCGCCTGTCGGAGTTCGGCGACCGAGACAGACGAGCGGTCGTGCGTGAGTTCCGACTTGAGTGAATGGAAGAACGACTCCATATGGGCGTTCTCATCGCCGCGCGGGAAGCAGGTAATATCAGCGCCAAGCAAACTATTGGATAGTAACCATGGCCAACGGCTGGACGAAGGAACGCAAGAGATACTTGGAACCAGATCGCCGGGTTCCTTGAATCCATGCGTCAGCTTGGATATGCCTCGGGATTCGCAGCTTGAACAAGGGATACTTGGTCCGGATCGCCCTCCCAACCTTCTCCCTTCAGCGATTGGAACAGTCGATTTGTAAGCCGTTGATTTCGGTACCTCATTTCGGGAACAGACGGTGACACGAGGCGGCAGACGACCGCGACGCGTACGACAAGGGGACGCATCCGTATGGTGCCCTGGAGGACGGTGGGGCCCTCGTCGCACGCGCGTGACGGAGTGCTGGATAGGGTCCCGAACCCGAATTGGCGCTCTGCGGCATCCGTGGGACAGGGCAACTGGGTTACGGAGCCGTGGTGTGCGGTGTACGACTCGCGCGAAACAACGAGCGCTCAAAAGGGAGCGTACCCTGTCATCCATTTCCAGACGGACGATCCGACACACCTCAGGGTCGGGTGGGGAGTCTCGCTGACTGAATACGGCTCTGACAGCCAGCCCCGTGCGCTACAAATAGCGCAGACGCTCCTGCCGGAAGAACGCGACGCACTCGGAGCGAGGGGATTCCAAATCGCCACTAGCGGCGAGGCTCCGACAATTTCGAGCGACGAACACGTGGGCACGGTACTGGCGAAGCTAGTCCCCAGACCAAGCCTCGACGGGGACGTCTCTGAGCTCACAGAGGACTTCCGCGCGATTCTTGAGTTCTACAAAGCATGGGTCGAACGCACCACCACGCCAACCCCGGCGGAAGCACCAACGCCGGCTGAAACCTTCGCGATTCCCCCCCGACGAAGACATATACGCTCGACTGGCTGGCCGGCGAGACGCAGTTCAACACTGAGTTTCTACAGGATCTCATCGATGCGCTCACCACTCGGACTCCCCAGATCATTTTGGCAGGGCCCCCTGGGACCAGCAAGACATGGCTTGCACAGAAACTGTCGGATTACCTGACCCAGGGGAGCCCGGATAACCAGAACATCGTCCAATTCCACCCAAGCTATTCATATGAGGAGTTCGTCGAAGGCTTGCGCCCGACCAGTGTTCAGGGCGCGATACAGTTCGAGCCGGTGAAGGGCCATCTCCTTCGTGTGGTCCAAGCAATGGATAACAAGCCAGCGCGTCATGTGATGATCTTGGACGAGATCAATCGGGCGAACCTGCCACGCGTGCTCGGTGAACTATTGTTCTTGTTGGAGTATCGCGATAGGCCCCTCGACTTGCAGTACTCAAAGAGCTTCCGCCTGCCTGCACGTCTTCTCTTCATTGGAACGATGAACACCGCAGATCGCAGCATCCGCTCGTTGGACGCCGCCCTACGCCGGCGATTCGAGATTTTCGAGTGCATGCCGGACGCTGACCTGCTCGCGGCGTACTACCAAACACGCGCGAGCGGCGTACCTGACCTGATTGACGGCTTCACCAGTCTCAATGACTTGCTTACGAAACGGCTGGACCGCCATCACACGATCGGTCACGCGTTTTTCATGGCCGACGAGATGACGCCGCAACGTCTACTCAAAACGTGGAAGTACAAAGTCGGTCCCCTCGTCGAGGACTATTTCTTTGAGGAGCGCGATGTTCTCGCCGAATTCGCGCCGGTGAAGTTCTGGCCGTCCCTTGCTGACCTCGCTTGAACTGGTTGAGTCTGAAGCGCGCGTGTGCGCGCTGACGGACGACGCCGCAGTCGCCCTACGCCGGCTAGGGTATGAGCTTGCCTCCAAGTCGGAGTGGTGGGGCGCCGAGAATGAGCCCCGCGACCGAACGGTGATCGATGTCCTGACGGCGGGTCCTGGTTTTTGGCGCGTGCGAGTGCGGGACGCGTCGGCGTGATCGTGCTTCCGGGTACTCAGATTCACGTTGTGCCGAAGATTCCCGCAAATCACTTCCTATATCTTGCTGCAAGGAGTGACCAATTGCCCCGTACGGTTGGGCTGCCAGGAGCAGGCTCTACGGGCCCCTTTTGGGAGCTAGTCCTGCTTTGGTTTCTAGACGCGGCTGAACACCTCGTCCGGCGAGGGCTCATTCGAGACTATGCGGACGTCCGGGACACTCTCCCCACCATTCGGGGTCGCGTCGATGTCGTCTCCGCCGGTCGTCGGTTTTACACCGGCACATTGCTGTTCGACTGTGCGTTCGAGGATCACGTTGAGGACAATCCACCCAATCGTCTCGTCCTCGCAGCAGCGGCGCACGCCGTGAAGGCCCCGTTGCCGGAAGCGGTCCGGCAGCGCGCGCGCCGGCTGGTCAACTGTTTCGACGACGTCGGACCGCTGACGCCTCACGACCATAGGTGGCAGCCCGACCGGCAAACGGCGCACCTTCTGCTACTGTTGGTAGATGGGAAGTCTTTGCATTATTTCCCAAACGGTCGCCAACAGCATTTAAATACAGGACTCCTGTCACGCTGGCCCGGCAAGTAATGCGTGCCGCGGGTCGAAGTCTGTCTAGCGGCAGAGACATCGTGTGGAGCTTCCTGATTCGGACGCCCGAGCTTATCGAAGACGGTATTCGTGCTGTCCTGCAGGAGGCTTTCGGCGCGGATGTCGTCACAAAGACTGGCCTCCAGCTGACGGGATCGACGCTCACATTCAATCCCGACCTTCGATTCTGGGGCGCCCTTGGCGTGGCTGACGTGAAATACAAGCTAACTCCTGGCGACTGGAACCGCGCGGATCTGTACCAAGTTTTGGCTTTCGCTGCGGCGCTTCGCTCTTTTGACGCAGCGGTCCTGAATTTTACCCATGATGCAGAAACGACCCGGTCATCGCTGAATGTCGGAGATCACCGTGTGTGTCAGATCTCTTGGGCTGCCGGTGATCCCTCCCCGATGAGTGCGGCAACTACCTTTGCAGGTGCGGTTGGTGAGTGGCTGAATCGATTCGCAGTAAGTTGAACACACGCCGCTTGCACCGTGCGGTACGCCAGACCCTCACGACCCAGATGTTTTTTTATTGGCTTCAAGCGGCCCCGCACTCACCGAATTAGCAGCGTCCGCCGCTCGGCGTAGCGTTTTAGAGCGGCTTCACGTTTGCGGTCACGTGACAACATCGTGGCCCACCGACCCCACGACCCAAGCACCGCACCTAGAAAGCGCGAGCTCGTCAAAGAGTCGTGGCACGCGACGATACAGCGCGCGATGCCCTTGGCGACACGCCTGCTGCCCGAGGGCACAGGCGAGATAGGTCTTGCCGACCCCGGTGGCGCCGGTGATGAGCACATGCTGGTGCTCCGCAATCCAGCGCCCGGTGGCGAGTTGCCGCACGAGCGCGCGATCCAGACCGCGACGCGGCGTGTGGTCGAGATCTTCGAGACAGGCGTGCGGCACGCTCGGCAGCCGGAAACCTGTCAAAGACGCTGGTCACAATAACCGCCTACCCGCGCCCTCTTAAGTAGGAGGCGTCCTCTGCAGGGCTGCGGCCGTGGCCCCGAACCGATAGGCTTCCAGTGCTGGCAGGCTTTTTTTCGAGACGGTGTGACGTCCCCCCGATTCTGAGTAGCGTTTTGGTTTAGAGTCCGGCCCAGCGAAAGGGTCGGACGATGAAGAAGCGATTCACCGAGGCGCAGATTGTGGGCTTCCTCCGGGAGGCCGATGCGGGGTTGCCCGTCAAAGACC
>DATLXE010000231.1:0-10370 GCA_035575795.1 Gemmatimonadaceae bacterium | reverse complement strand
CGGCCGGGCTCGTAGGAGTCTGCCGGCCAGAATCGGGAGCTGTCCGGAGTGAGAACTTCATCCACCAATATAACGCGTCCAGCTCCCTGTGATCCCGTCGAAAGCTGACCGAACTCGAACTTGGTGTCAGCGATGATTATCCCGCGTTCCGCGGCGACGGCGCGGCCCACTTCGTAGATCCGGAGCGACAGCGACCGCAGCTCACCGGCCGCGCTCTCGCCGATGATTCCAGCAACGACGTCGGGCGCGATGTTCTCGTCGTGGCCCTCGTCTGCCTTGGTGGCCGGACTGAACAACGGCGGGTCGAAGCGGTCGCATTCGCGTAGCCCGGGCGGGAGCGGCTCCCCGGCAAGAGTACCGCTCTCCTGATATTCCTTCCAGGCCGACCCGGCAAGATATCCGCGCACGACGCATTCAACGGGGAACACCCCCGTCCTCCGGCACAGCATTGCCCGCCCGCGCAATTCCGCCGCATGCGGCAGCAGCTCCGGGATTTCGCGCACGATCTCGTCCGTATCCGCCGAGAGCATGTGATGCTTGATGGCAGGCTCGAGGCGGCGAAGCCACCAGGCAGTCAGCTGCGTGAGCACGGCTCCCTTGTGTGGCACCGTCTCCGACATCACGACATCGAAGGCGCTTACGCGATCCGTGGCGACGAGCAGCAGCCGATCATCGTCCACCTCGTACACGTCGCGAACCTTGCCGCGGCGAAAGGGCGTCAGCGGAAGCGAGCTCGCCTCCATGAGCATCAGACGCGAATCTCCTCGGCCCGTCCCTGCGCCGAACCTGCGAGCAGCGGCCGCACGACATCGCTAAGAAATTCATCGACCTGACGGGAAGCCCGGCCGATAAACTTCGAGGGGTCGGTCTCCCCATCGATGTCGCGCTTCGAGAGTCCGAGCGATTTCTCTTTCGTCAGGCGCTCGAGAAGGTCGTTCCGCGCGCCCCCGCTCTTCAGCGCCTTCGCCGCAGCCATGCTGTGTCGGCGAATGACCTCGTGCGCCTCCTGGCGGTCGGCGCCACCCTTGACGGCGCGGACGAGGATGTGCTCAGTCGCCATGAAGGGCATCTCTCTATCGAGACGCTGCCGGATCACGTCACGGTGCACTTCGAGGCCTGATGCGACGTTAGCCACCAGAATGAGGATCGCATCAGCGGCGAGGAAGCTTTCCGGGATGACGAGGCGCCGGTTCGCGCTGTCGTCGAGCGTTCGCTCGAAGTACTGCACCGCGTGCGTGCTGTTCGCGTTCCCCTCCAGTGAGATGACGAACCGGGCCAGCGATGCGATGCGCTCGGAACGCATCGGGTTTCGCTTGTACGCCATCGCCGAAGATCCAATCTGGTCGGCCTCGAACGGTTCCTCTATCTCGCCAAACGACTGCAGCATTCTTACATCGCTGCTGAACTTGCCGGCCGATGCGGCAACGCCGGCAACGACGGCCAGCACGCCGGCATCAAGCTTTCGCGTATACGTCTGCCCCGTCACCGGCAGCGCGGCGCGGAAATCCATTTTCGCCGTGACGGCGGCGTCGAGCTTCCTCACCTTGTCGTGATCCCCGCCGAAGATCTCGAGAAAGCTTGCCTGAGTGCCGGTGGTTCCCTTGACGCCGCGGAACGGCAGGCTCGCGATTCGATAATCGATGTCCGCAAGATCGAGAACCAGGTCCTGCATCCAGAGCGTCGCGCGCTTGCCAACGGTAGTGAGCTGCGCGGGTTGAAGGTGCGTGTAACCGAGTGTCGGCTCGTCCTTCCACTTTTCGGCGAACACGGCAAGGGAGCGCAGGATATCGGTGATCCGACCCCGCAGCAGTTCGAGCCCCCGCCTCATCAGAATCAAATCGGCGTTGTCGGTCACGTATGCGCTGGTCGCGCCAAGATGGATGAAGGCCTTTGCTTTCGGCGCAACATCCCCGAACGCATGAACGTGGGCCATCACGTCGTGACGGAAGCGACGCTCGTAACCGGCAACGGCGTCAAAGTCGATCTCGCCAAGGTTCTCGCGCATCTGCCGCAGCGCTTCGTCGGGGATCTCGACGCCGAGCTCCCGCTGCGCCTCCGCGAGCGCGAGCCAGAGCTGGCGCCAGAGTCCGTACCGCGTGCGCGCCGACCACAGCTCGAGCATCGCCGCCGAGGCGTACCGCTCGGCGAGTGGCGAGCTGTACGAAGCGTCGCCCGCGCCCTTACTGGAGGCTGAACTCGGTGGCATAGATCTGTCCTCCGCGCTCGAAGTACATCCTGATTCCGCCGCGCCCATAGCCGTTGAGCAGGCGCTCGACGGACTCGGCATCGGCGACCGGGCTGCGATTGATCTGCACGAGCACGTCACCCGCCTCGATGCCGATCTGCTGGCGTACGCGGTCACTGACGCGATTGACGCGCGCGCCCTGCCGGCTTTGGAGCTGATACTGCGCGCGGATGGCGGGCGTGACGGTGACCAGCTCGATCTCCCTGAGCACGGTGACACGCGGCGCGTTGACGTCAGGGAGGTCCACCACTTCGACTTCGACCTGGAGCTCACGTCCGGCACGCGTCACGGCGAGCGGTACGCGCTCTCCGACCTGTAGCTCGAGCAGCTCGGCGTACCAGTCGTAGGGATTGCGCAGCACCCGGTTCCGCGACCGCGTGAGCACGTCTCCCGAGCGAAGACCAGCGCGCGCGGCAGGAGAGCCGGGAACGATGGATGCGATCACCACGCCCGCGTTCGACCGCGCCGCGCGGTCGCGTGCGATCTGAGGCTGCACACCAACCCAGGGACGCCTCACAACGCCATGGGCGAGGAGATCTTCAGCGACGCGCCGGGCGCGATTGATCGGGATCGCGAAGCCAAGGCCGATCGAGCCACCGCTAGGGGAGAAAATCGAACTGTTGACGCCGATGACCTCACCATTCGCGTTGACCAGCGGACCGCCGGAATTTCCCGGATTGATCGAAGCGTCGGTCTGGATCATGTCCACGTACACGCCCGCGCCTTCGCTCTGCGTGGCGAGGTTGCGACCCGTCCCGCTCACGACGCCCGCCGTCACGCTCGGCTCGGTGTTCGCGAGCACGAAACCGTAGGGATTTCCGATCGCGATCGCCCACTCGCCGATGAGGAGGTTGGTCGACGTGCCGAGCGGCGCGACGGGAAGATCAGTTGCCGTGATCCTGATAACCGCGAGGTCGTTCGATTCGTCGATGCCGATCAGTCGCGCGGGGTAAGTCGTACCGTCGCGCAGTGCGACGGAAATGCGCGTCGCTCCGCTGACGACGTGCGCGTTCGTCACGATTGCGCCATCGGCGCGGATGATGAAGCCTGAACCGAGTCCGGCCGCCGATCGCTGGCCGGAGCGACCGCCGAAAAACTGCTCGAACACGTCGCTGGCGACGCGTTCGACTACTTCAGTCTGGACCGTCACAACGGATGGCGCGACGCGCGCGACAGCTTCGGTGATAGCCGTACGACGGGATGCTGATACCTCGCCTGCGCGCTCGGCTGCTGGCGGCGTTCCCTGCGCGGACGAACTCGACGACGATGCACCCTGGCAGGCCGCGAACAGCAGCAGACCGACCGCCCGCGCCGGGCGAGGCATCACGAGGAGGATCGCCCCTTCGGACGACGGGAAAGATCGTTGAGGAAGCGATCGACGCCGCGGTCAGTGAGAGGGTGCACGATCAGCGAGCGCAGTGTGTCGGGACTGAGGCAGACGATGTCGGCGCCCGCCGTCGCGCAATCGGAGAACTGAGTGGCGGTCCGCGGAGAGGAAGCCATGACATCGCACTCCTGTCCGCCAGCATCGAGCACGTCCTTCATCCCGGCGAGCGTGTTTCCCCCCGCCTGGCCAAAGGCCTCGAGCTCGTCGAGACTCACACGCACCATCGACGCGCCGGCCTTGGAAGCGATAAGTGCCTGTGCCGCGCTGAACACGAAAGTGGCACACACCATCACGCCCTCGGCGGTGAGCCGCGTAATGGGGTTTAGCGCATCCTCCACCAGCGGAACCTGCACGATGATGTGATCGGAAACCTTGGCGAGCTCGCGCGCCTCGCGGTAAATGTCAGCCGAGGTGATTCCTCCAACGGGAACGCAGATCGGAAACGCGAATTCCCGCGCTATCTCCTCGAGCCGCTCCGACGCTCCGGCATCGGGTTCATCGGCGGTGAGGTCAGCGTGGGAAAACGCGACGCCGTCGGCGAGTCCCGCCGCAGCGGCCTTCCGAATCTCTTCGGGATTGACGCTCTCGAGATAAATCTTCATTCAGGTTCCGAGGTAAAGGTCTGCCGGATAGTCCACGCGTTCCAGATAAAGCGCGTGCGCCGGCGCGGGTGGAGAAACGTCGGCGTTGTCCGCCGCGCCGAGCAAATCCGTGATTGTGTGGACTTCCTTTCGTCCTTCGCCGACATCGAGCATTGTGCCGACAAGGAACCGCACCATATGGTGCAGAAAACGGTTGGCCCGGATCTCGAACGACAGACCGCCATCCCGCGGCACCCACGCCGCGCTGGCGACAATGCAGCGATGATCGTCCGTCGCCGGAGCGGTTCCCCTGACGGCAAAGGCGCGAAACGAGTGATCACCCTCGACCAGCCTCGCCGCTTCACCAAGCCGCCCGACATCCAGTGGTTTTTTCCATGCGAGCTCGCGCGTTCTCCGAAATGGAGACGCGGCGTGTTCGTCGGTGCCGACGAGATACGAGTAGCTTCGCGCCGTCGCGCTGTAGCGCGGATGAAAATCCTCACGCATGTCGTAGGCTGCCGCAACCCATGCATCGTCCGGTAAAATGGCGTTCAAGGATCTTCGCAGCGCGGCCGCATTCCACTTACCGGGAACCCTCACGCCCGCCGCCTGACCGCGCGCGTGAACTCCCGCATCCGTCCTTCCCGCGCCGATTACGGGGAGCGGGGCGTCGCACAGCTTTGCGACCGCGTCTTCCAGTACACCCTGAACCGTGCGTTCGGCGGGCTGCCGCTGCCAGCCGGAAAAGCGCGCGCCATCGTAGTGCAGAACGAGCTGCACGTTACGCGACACCATAGGGAGAAATTACGTCCCGGGAAGTGAGTGTCAAGGAACGTAACTCCTTGGAGATGATTGACTTTCGCTGTTCCAGCGGCCAGAATCGAAGCACCCGTTTCCCTCTGCTCACCGTCTTTTTTCCCAATGGCGCCAAGGACTCTCGCCGGACTTTCGACCGTTCTTGTCACGGCCCGGACGGTGCCGCTCGCGCTTCACGCGCTGAGCCAGGACGTTGCCGAGCTCGACCGCAACGCGAGTCTCGCACTTTTTCCATACGATGGACGGAAGGAGGTGCTCGCCGGGAGAATTTTTCCGACCGGTGACGACACTCGTCCAATGCCGGCGGAGGTCGCGCTCGATCACCTTCCGGCCGCGGTGCGCCGCACCGTGCTCGCCGGGCGCGATCTCGCCGATGTGGGAAGCGAGTCGGGCGACTACCAGAAGCTGCTCGGCACCAAGTCTTCCCCTGAAGCTCCGATCCTGCTGCTGCGCGGACTGCTCGTTGACGGCGAGCTCGCCGCCGTGCTCGCGCTATCCGAGCCGAAGACGCGTTTCGGCCAGCGCCTCTCCGAAAAGCTGGCACCGGCGATTGACCTCTTCAGCCTCGCGTTCGCACGTATCGCCGAACACGACGCGCGCACCGAAGCGGTCGCAGCACTGGAAGACCTGACGCGGGCTCTGAACGAGGAGCACAGCCGCGCGCTTGTGGAGCTCCGGCGAAATCTTGAAGAAGCGCGCGCGGCGCTCTCGGGGGCTGGAGACGGAGATTCACCCCGCGTGGCCAGGCTGCAGCGCGCCGCCGAGTTGGCGGCGGTCGAGTCACGCGCGATGACGCAGCGTCTGTCAGCTGTTGAAGAGCAGGTCAGGGTCGCGGTGACGAAGCTCGAAAAGGCGCACCTCCAGCTCCACGCGCAGGGTGAAGCGCTCCAGCAGCAAAGCAATCTCATTTATCGGGTCGAACAGATGCTCCGTGGCGCAGGTGATCCCGCCAAGACGATCGAGGAGGTGCTCGAAGCCGTGACTTCGAGAGCCGAGCACGTCCCGGCGCTCTAGGAAAGCAGTCCGCAGTGAGCATTCCCGAAGTCAGTGCGCTTCACGGCGCCATCCAGAAGCTTGCGTTCCATCAACCTCTCACGGCTGCCGAGGCCAAGGGAGCGTTCGATGTCGTAATGCAGGGCCACGCCAGCGCGGTGCAGGTCGCGGCGCTGCTTTCCGCCCTCCGCGCGACTGGGGAAAGTCCCGAAGTCGTTGCCGGTGTCGTGATGGCACTTCGCGAAGCGATGGTTCCGCTTCGCGCGCGCGACCCGGAATCGCTCGTCGATACCTGCGGCACGGGCGGTGGAGCTGTCTCGACGTTCAATATCTCGACCGCGGCCGCGTTCGTCGCCGCGGGGGCTGGCGTCCGCGTCGCGAAGCACGGCAACCGGTCGTTTACCTCGCGCTGCGGCAGCGCCGACGTTCTCGAGGCACTCGGCGTACCGATCGAGGTCTCGGTAGCGGTGATGGAACGCGCCCTCGAGGAGACCGGGATCGTCTTCATGTTCGCCCCGCTGATGCACCCCGCGATGCGGCACGTTGGTCCGGTGCGCCGGGAGCTGGCGATTCCGACAGTTATGAACGTGGTTGGACCGCTCGCCAATCCGGCGCGGGCGGGCAGGCAGGTTGTTGGCGTTGCGGACCGGGACCGCGCCCCGATCCTTGCCGGCGCGCTTGCCGCGCTGGGTGCCGTCCATGCCCTCGTCGTCCATGGGGAGCCGGGCCTGGACGAGGTCTCGCCGCTCGGGCTCACCCATGTGCTCGAGGTGAGGGGGGGCAGGACAGCCAATTGGACAATCGACCCGAAGACCTTTGGCTTCAATCCGATGGATGCGCGAGACCTGGAGGGGGGAGACTCGGCGCAGAACGCGCGTATCATCGATGACGTCCTCGCCGGGAAGGGAAAGGCGGGCGCGCGGGCGGCGGTGATCCTCAATGCCGCGGCGGCCATCTACGTCTCGGGACAGCGTTCCAGTTACGAAGCTGCGGTCGGCGCGGCGACCGAATCGCTCGACATCGGGAAGGCAAAAGCGGTTCTCGCTGCACTGAGAACCGCGTACCTAACTCCAGACCATTCACTAACTTAGAACGCCCTGGTTCTAGAACCTTCTCAGGACTCCGACGACGATACCCTGGATCGAGATGTCGTTCTCGTGGACGTAGATGGGAGTCATGGTTTCGTTCGCCGGTTGCAGTCTGATGCGGCCGTCGCGCTCGCGATAAAACTTCTTCACCGTCGCCGACGTGCCATCGATCAGGGCGATTACCATCTCGCCGTTGTCAGCGCTTTTTTTCTCATTTACGATGACAAAGTCGCCGTCCCGGATCTGCTCGTCGATCATCGAGTTGCCGCGGACGCGGAGCACATAGTGGTTGCCGGACCGGCGCACGAAATCCTCAGGGACCCCGATGCTCTCTGGCATCTGGATCGCCTCGATCGGGACACCCGCGGCAACGGTGCCGAGCAGAGGTAGAAGGGCGGCGCGGGGTGAGTGGTCCGACGGGAGGACCTCGATGCCCCGGCTCTCGTTATAAGCGCGCTTGATGTAGCCCTTGCGTTCCAGGTTCGTGAGATGTTCGTGAACCGTGGCGAGCGAATTATAGTTAAACTGTGAGGCGATCTCCTCGAAGCTCGGCGCATAACCGTTCGCGTCGGAGTATTTGGAGAGGTAGTTGAGAATCTCGCGCTGGCGTTTTGTCAGAGCCATTTTTCCGCCGCTGGTCAGGTGAGCCGGCCGCTTTCACGCACCGAACATTTGCCGAATTCATACGTTAGCCGAAGATCGACCGAAGCGCAAGCCTTTTCTCTCTGGACGCCGCCGGGTGGAGTCCTCGGGGAACTGACTGTCGACGCCGAGCTGCGTGTGCGCTCCCTGAGCGCCCGACGGAGCGAGCTCGAGCGGCTGGCACTTGATGCACCCGCTGTCCCTGAGTTTCGGGCAGCGCTCCGAGGCGATCATGTGGCCGTAATCGCAGAGGTAAAGCGGGCGTCCCCCTCCAAAGGGACGATCAGGGGCACCCTCGACGCGGGCGAGCAGGCCGCGAGCTACGAGCGGGGCGGCGCCGCTGCGCTTTCGATCCTCACCGAGCCCACCCGCTTCGCCGGCTCGAACAAGGACCTCGCCGCGGCTCGTGTCAGATCTTCGCTCCCGATGCTGAAGAAAGATTTTCACGTCGATCCGATTCAGCTTATCGAGGCGAAGGGTCTGGGGGCGTCTGCGGCGCTCGTGATCGTGCGCGCTGTCAGTCCCGGCGTTCTTGTAGAGATGGCCGCGGTTGCGAAGCACATCGGGCTCGAGCTCGTTTTCGAAGTCCGGACCGCGGCGGAGTTGAGGCTCGCCCTGGCAAACGGCGCCGAGCTGGTTGGCATCAACAATCGGGACCTGGAAACTCTGGAAATCGACGCGACCACCGCGCCCGCGCTCCTTCCTTCCATTCCCCAACGCTGCATCGCGATCGCGGAGAGCGGGCTTCAGAGCGTGTCGGACATCGAGCGTGTTGCTGCCGCCGGAGCGGACGCGGTATTGATCGGCTCCGCGCTGTCGTCGGCCGACGATCCGGAAGCCGCAGTCCGATCCCTCGTCACCGTACGATCGAGAGCCAATGCTCGCCAGGATTAAGTTCTGCGGAATGACGCGCGCCGAAGACGTTGCGCTGGCGGCAGATCTTGGCGCGAGCTACGTCGGGGCGATTTTCGCACCGAGTGCGAGGCAGATTGACGCGGCGGCAGCAAGGCAGATGTTTGCTGCGGCTCCTCGCGAGATGAAGCGTGTCGGCGTCTTCGGAAGTCTGGGCGCGGCAGAGATCGCGGCGACGGCGGGCGAGAGCGAGCTCGATGTCGTTCAGTTGCACGCCGATCCGACTCCCGCCCAGGTCAACGCCTTACGCGCTGCGTTCAGGGGCGAGATATGGGCGGCGGTGAGGCTGAACGGACACCGCATTCCAGCGCCAGCGCAGGAACTTTTCGACATTGCCGACGCTGTCGTCCTCGATGCAAGGAGTGAGAAAGTGCTTGGTGGTACCGGACAATCGCTGCCCTGGACCGAGCTCGAGGCCGACCTCACCCGGTTTCGCCGGTCGGCATCCGTCGTACTCGCCGGGGGCCTGCGCGCTGAGAACGTCGTCACCGCCATCCGGACGCTCTCACCCGACATTGTCGACGTCGCATCGGGGATCGAGAGCGCACCGGGGATCAAGGATCACGCGAAGATGCGCGCTTTCGCGGACGCCGTTTCCCGCCGCGGACAAAAAGATGCCCGCTGACGCGCAGCACCGGTTCGGTGCATTTGGGGGACGGTACGTTCCTGAAACGCTGATCCCCGCGCTCGACGAGCTCGACGCCGCTTTCGACGAGGCGATGCGGGACACGGCTTTTCAGGCGGAGCTCAATCACCTGCTCAAGGAGTACGTCGGCCGTCCCTCGCCTCTCACCGCCGCACCGCGACTTTCCGCTGAAGCCGGCTGCGAGATTTTCCTCAAGCGCGAGGACCTGAACCACACCGGCGCGCACAAGATAAACAGCGCCCTCGGGCAGGCTCTTCTCGCGCAACGGATGGGCAAGCGGCGGATCATCGCCGAGACCGGTGCCGGCCAGCATGGAGTAGCGACGGCGACCGTGTGCGCGCGCTTCGGCCTCGACTGCACCGTGTACATGGGCGAGGAAGACATGCGCCGCCAGTCTCTCAACGTCTACCGCATGCGGCTGATGGGCGCGAAGGTCGTTCCCGTTCTCTCCGGCACGCGGACGCTCAAGGACGCGACGAGCGAGGCGATCCGCGACTGGGTGACGAACGTCAACGACAGCTACTACATCATCGGCTCGGTTGTCGGCCCAGCGCCCTATCCGCGCATGGTGCGCGACTTCCAGGCGATCATCGGGCGCGAGGCGCGCGCGCAGATGCTGGAGTCGGCAGGGCGGCTGCCGAACTCGGTGGTCGCATGCGTCGGCGGAGGCTCGAATGCGATGGGGATCTTTCATGCGTTCGTGAACGACGCGGCCGTGGAGCTCGTAGGGGTCGAGGCGGCGGGCAAGGGACTCGACTCGGGCGAGCATTCGGCATCCCTCGAGCGCGGCGTACCGGGCGTGCTGCACGGCGCCCTCAGCTACCTCCTCCAGGACGACAGTGGACAAGTGCACCCGGCCCACTCCATATCTGCCGGGTTGGACTACCCCGGTGTTGGACCCGAGCATTCCCATCTGCGTGATTCGGGCAGGGCGATCTACGTTTCCGTGACCGATGACGAGGCCGTGCGGGCGCTCGGGGTTCTCAGCAGGCTCGAGGGCATCATCCCCGCCCTCGAGACGTCACACGCCGTCGCATGGGTCGTCCAAGAGAAGGAACGC
>DATLXE010000230.1:0-3056 GCA_035575795.1 Gemmatimonadaceae bacterium | reverse complement strand
CGCGGTCGGTGCGGCGCAGCACTGCGTTGACCAGCTTGCTGGCGCCGATTCCGTGGCGGCGCTTCGCCAGCTCGACCGTCTGCGCGATCGCCGCGTACGCGGGCACGCTTCCCATGTTGGTGAGCTGGTACACGCCGAGCCTAAGCAGGTCGACGACATCGGCATCGAGGCGCGCCAGCCCGCCGCGCACACGGTCGCTGAGCAGCGCGTCGATCCAGCCGCGGTGGCGCAGCATCCCGTACACAAGCTCCCGCGTCCAGCGGCGGTCGCGCGCATCGAGCGGCGCGATGCGGCGGTCGAAGGTCTGGTCCAGAAACTCGCCCTTGCGCATGTCGGCGCAGATCTCGGCGGCGACGGCGCGCGCCATCGTCACGCCCGGAGTTTGCGCGACTGCGGCAGGCGTGCTCACGAGCCGAGCATTCCCGTCGCCGGAGAGGACGGAACGGCGACTTCGCGCCGCGGCATCCGGCCGGCCATGTACGCGAGCCTGCCAGCCTCGACCGCCTGACGCATTGCCGTCGCCATGCGCACCGGATCGGACGCGGCGGCGATCCCGGTGTTCATCAGAATCCCGTCGACGCCCTGCTCCATCACAATGCACGCGTCGGACGCCGTGCCGACTCCGGCATCGACGATTACCGGAACCGAGAGACGCTGCTTGATGGTGCGGATCGCGTAGGGATTGAGCATGCCGAGTCCCGAGCCGATCGGCGAAGCGAGCGGCATCACCGCGACGGCACCAGCCTCTTCGAGACGCAGCGCGGTGATCAGGTCATCGTTAGTGTAGGCCATCACCTTGAAGCCTTCACCGGCAAGCGTCTTCGTCGCCTCGAGGAGGCCGACGGTGTCGGGCAGGAGCGTCTGCTGGTCTCCGATGACCTCGAGCTTCACCCACTCGTTGAATCCCGCGGCCCGCGCGAGCCGCGCATACCGGATCGCTTCGGCCGCCGTGTAGCAGCCGGCGGTGTTGGCGAGCAAAAAGAACCGGGCGGGATCGAGATGGTGGAGAATTCCCTCATCCTTTTTCCGGTCGAGGTCAACCCGCCGCACTGCGACCGTCACAACCTCGGCGCCCGATGCGTCGATGGCGTCGATCATCTGCTCGTTCGATGCGTACTTGCCCGTGCCGACCATCAGCCGTGACCGGAACTCGCGGTCGGCGATCACAAACGGATGCGGGTCGGTGGAGGCCTGCGGCGGGAGAACGTCGGTATGGCCCATCATCCACCACCAACGAAATGAACGATCTCAAGGGTGTCGCTGTTGTCGAGCACAACGCGATCGAAGGAAGCACGATCGCGGAGAATGGTGCCGTTCCGCTCGACCACAACGAGTCGCGGATCGAGATCGAGCGAAGCAAGAAGCTCAGCCAGCGTCGAGCCGGCCGTAACCTGCCGTGCGTCTCCGTTAACGGTAAGGAGCGTGACCGTTGCTGGGGGTGTTTCCGTCCCGATCATACTCTGAAAGATAGTGGCTCGCGGCGGCTTCGGAATTCTCTGCTTCCCAGATTCCACGTATTGCCGCCACTCCATGCGCCCCCGCCTCAGCCAGCGGTCGGACTTGCTCCGGCTTGATGCCCCCAATCGCGATGACCGGAATGGCAACCGTTGACGCGATCTCGGCGATGAACGCCGATTCGCGCCGCGCTGTGCCGGGATGACTCTCTGTCTCGAAAACGTTGCCGGCGACGCACCAGTCGGCACCATCGTTCGCCGCCGCAGTCGCTTCAATCGCCGAATGAACGCTGGCGCCAACAAGAAGGGAGGGCGCAATGATTTTCACGTCGGGTACGGCGATCGACCGCGATGTCAGCTGGACAGCCTGCGCGCCCGCGCCCAGCGCAATGTCAACGCGGTCGCTGACGACGCACCAGCAGCCGCTGTCGCGGTTCATCAACAACAAGTCGAGGACGGTGGAGAACAGGCGCGGATCGGGGAGCAGGCGAGCGCGGACGTGGATCGCGCCGCGATTGCCGAGCGCCTTCATCACGCCACGCGCGCGGATGAGGAAATCGGGCCGGAGAAGAACCTCGTCGTTGGTGACGGCGTGGATTACCGGAACGCGTGACCGCGCTGCATCGTCCGGCGTCGTCAGACCCCGAAGCGCTCGCCGACCGCCGTTCCACGACCGCGCGTCCAGTCATCGGAAGTCATGCGTTCCTTTCCGGCGGGCTGGACATCACGAATCCTCAACGAGTCACTGCCACACGCGATCAGCACGCCGTCGCTGATGTCGAGAACTTCTCCAGGCGCTCCAGCGAGGCCGGCAACTATTCGCGGCCCGAACATCTTCACATCGGCGGTTTGCGATGTGGTATACGCGCCCGGCTTCGGGTCGTAGGACCGGATGTGCCGCGCCACTTCGTAAGCGCTTCGTGTCCAGTCGATGCGAGCCGTCTTTCTGCCGAGCTTGGGCGCGTATGTGGCGAGCGAGTGGTTCTGCGGTGTCTCTTTCGCCCCGCCGACCGAGATCAGCGCCAGCGCCTCGAGAAGCCTGAGAGCGCCGAGCTCCGACAACCTGTTCTGCAGCTCGCCGAACGTCTCGTCTTCGTAAATGGGCAACGTCGCCTGAAGAATCACCGGCCCGGCATCGAGCGCAGGAACCATCCGCATGATGCTCACACCCGTTTCAGTCAGTCCCTGATTGATTGCCGCCTGAATCGGTGCTGCGCCGCGGAGCCCCGGCAGCAGTGACGCGTGGATGTTGAGCGTTCCCATCGGCGGCAGGTCGATGACTTCCTTAGGCAGGATGTGGCCGTAGGCAACGACGATCGAGATGTCGGGTTCGAGCGCGCGCAACTGCTCGACGAGCTGCGGATCGCGCGCGGTCCTCGGCTGCAGCACGGGAATCTCTTCCGCCGCCGCAACGTCCTTGATGATCGGCGTGGTAATCGTGCGCGAGCGGCCCTGCGGCCTGTCGGGCTGGGTGACGACTCCCACGACATCGAATCCCTCGCCGATCAGCGCGCGCAGCGGCGGCGCGGCGAACCCGGGTGTGCCCCAGTAGACGACACGCACCTACATCTCTCCCCTGTCGTGGTGATGCGCGCCGGGAAC
>DATLXE010000229.1:0-1511 GCA_035575795.1 Gemmatimonadaceae bacterium | reverse complement strand
ATCTGGTACTTCTGCGCCTTGGACGCCTGCGCGGTTCCGTGCCGCAGCGCGACGTGACTGATCTCGTGCGCGAGCACGCCGGCGATCTCACCTTCGCTCCCCGCCTTCTCGAGCATGCCGCGGTGCGCGTACATCGGCCCTCCGGGCAGCGCAAACGCGTTGATCTCGCGCAGGTTGATGACGTCAAAGGTGTAACGGAACTCGTTGTGCCGGAACTCCGCCGGAATATTCTCCGCGAGGCTCGCGCCGAGCCGTTCCACGTAGTTTTCGACGTTTCCGTCGTTGAGGAGTGGGAGCTGTTTGGACACCTCCGCCGCCGCTTCGCGCCCTAACTGCACGTCCTGCGCGGGGTTGTACTTATTCTTCGGGGCAGTCACCTTGGTCTGTCCAGTGACCCACGCCACCGTCGCCAGGCAAATCACCAATGTCGACGCCGCCATCTGTCGCTTCATGTTTCCGCTCCTCCAACCTGAGGTAATGCGGAAATCATGCCGTCTCTACCTCATCTGGATATTTTGTTGAGCTTGGTCTGAGTTGCGTCGCCTGCAAGGGCGGGCGGCGGCCGTCATTTCAGCTTCGCCAGGCGGTGCAACAGCACAACTGCACGTTTGGTCTGCGACGGGAGCGTCGCCAGGTCGGCCGTCTCCTTGACAGTGTGATCGTCGCGACCCATCAGGCCCACACCATCGAGGATCATCTTCACCTCACCCGCCACGAACGACACGTCGGCTGCACCGGCTCGATCGGGGTTGACGGCGGCCACCGGTCCTGCCCCGACGTCCTTGCTGGCCTGGTCGTACATCGCCAGCAGCGTGTAGTTGCCGGCGGTCGGCGACATCGGTGGATACCCCTCATCGAACGTGATCGACGCCGACGCATGCGGCGCCGAGGCAGCCACGATGGACTCCATGGTCTTTTTCGCCCTGGCGAGCTGCTCGAGCGACAGCGTGCGCAGGTCCCCTGCGACGACCGCGTGCTCGGCAATCACGTTGGTCTTGCCGAACGCCGTCCCGCGCGCCTGGACGACGTCGAACTCGACAGCCGTGCCGCCCACGATCGTGCCTGGATTGAACGTGAGATGCGGCTCCCCCGCCATCTTCTCGCGGAAGCCGTTGAGGATCCGCGCGGCCTCGAAGATCGCGCCGGAACCGATGTCTCCACGGAAGATCTGGGACGAGTGCGCCGGCTGGCCTTTCACGCGCAGCGTCCACCCGGTGGTGCCCCGTCGCGCCACCACAGCGGTCTTCGGATCTCCAGGACCATCCTCGAATCCAATCGCGACGGCCGCGCCCCTGGCCGCGTTCACCAGGGCCTCGCGCGCGCGGCTGAGCGGCTCGCCGGAATCCTCTTCGTCGCCCGTCATCACGACGGTCACGTTCATGCCCTTCAACGCGCCGGTCGACGCGAGGGCCTTGAGCGCCTGCACCATGATGACGTTGCCCCCCTTCATGTCGATGATTCCGGGGCCCCGTGCAAACTGGCCGTCGGTGCGCTCGAACTTCTGGAACGGG
>DATLXE010000228.1:0-3704 GCA_035575795.1 Gemmatimonadaceae bacterium | reverse complement strand
ACAGAGCGCAATCGCCGCCGCCGGCGAGATCGACACGAACAAAGTCGACGCGCAGCAGGCGCGCCGCGTGCTCGACCGGCTCGTCGGATACAAGGCCAGTCCGGTGCTCTGGAAGACAGTGAAGAAGGGAATCTCCGCCGGACGCGTGCAGACTGTGGCGCTGCGCCTGCTCGTCGAGCGCGAGCGCGAGATCCGCGCATTCAAGCCCGTCGAATACTGGACAGTCGAAGCACAGCTCGAGAAAAACGGCCAGCAGTTCACCGCCAAGCTCCACCAGGTTGACGGCAAGAAGCCCGTCATCTCCAACGAGGCACAAGCAAGCGCGATCCTTGATGACCTCAAGGGTCGAAAGACGTTCGAGGTAACCGAGGTAAAGCGGCGCGAGCGGCGCAAAAATCCGTATCCGCCCTTCACCACCAGCACGCTCCAGCAGGAGGCCGCGAAGAAACTTGGCTTCGGTTCCAAGCGCACGATGCGCCTGGCGCAGGATCTCTACGAGGGAATCGAGATCGGGGAGGAGGGTGCCGTCGGACTAATTACCTACATGCGCACCGATTCGACACGCGTGTCGCCCACCGCGGTTGACGAGGCGCGCGAGTGGGTGAAGATGATGTACGGGCAGGAGTATCTGCCCGATGCGCCAAGGCTGTACGGATCGTCAAACGCCGGCAACGCCCAGGATGCGCACGAGGCGATCAGGCCGACCGATCCCAAGCGCCGTCCCGAACACGTCAGGAAGTACCTCAAGGAAGACCAACTCAAGCTGTATGAGCTGATCTGGCAGCGCTTCATGGCCTCGCAGATGGCGCCCGCGGTATTCGACACGACGACGGTGGATTTCGACCTCGGCCGCTATCAGTTCCGCGCCACTGGCAGCGTCGTCAAGTTCCTCGGCTATCAGAAACTGTACAAGGAAGCGCGCGAGGAAGGGGAGGGGAAAGCGCTCGAGGATGAGCAGGGACTTCCCGTCGTCGAGGTCGGCGAAGCCGTGCCGGTGAAATCGATCACACCATCGCAGCACTTCACCGAACCCCCGCCGCGCTTTTCCGAAGCGAGCCTGGTGAAGGAGCTCGAGCGGCTCGGCATCGGCCGCCCGTCAACCTACGCCTCGATCGTCACTACTCTCGTCGACAGGCGATACGCGCTGCTCGAGCAGCGGCGGTTCTTTCCAACCGCACTCGGCGAGCAGGTCGAGAAGGTCATGGTGAAGGCTTTCCCCGATGTGTTCAACGTGCAGTTCACGTCGCACATGGAGACCGACCTCGACAAGATCGAGGAGGGCGGCATCAACTGGCGGAAGATGCTGGCGACCTTCTACGGCCCGTTCGCGATCTCGGTCAAGGACGCGGACATCGAGGGACTGATCGGTGAGGCGCACGATCTTACGGCGCTTACCACTGAGAGATGCCCCGACTGCGGCGGCAAGCTGGTTCCACGCGGCGGGTTCTTCGGACCTTTCCTCGCGTGCGAGAACCATCCCAAGGATTGCAAGTACACGAAACCCCTGCGCGGCGACCGCAAGCCGGCGCAGCCGACGAACGAGATATGTCACGAGTGCGGTGAGATGATGGTCATCCGCCAGGGCCGCTCTGGCGAGTTCCTCGGTTGCAGCAAGTTCCCAAAGTGCAGGGGAACGCGCTCGATGCCGACAGGCGTAAAATGCCCGCGCGATGGTGGCGACATCGCCGTTCGCCGCTCGAAGAAGCGCGGCAAGGCGTTCTACGGCTGCTCGAACTACCCGAAGTGCGATTTCGTCGTCTGGGACAAGCCGGTCGCCGAAACGTGTCCGGAGTGCGGGTATGTCGGGGCGGAAGCGAAGTTCACCAAGGCGCGTGGCGACTACCGGCGCTGCATCAAGTGCCTGAACGAGTGGGATGTCGCTCCGCCGCCCGCTGAAGCCGTGGCGGTGTGAAGGACGGGCGGCGCGTAACAGTCATCGGCGGCGGTCTCGCCGGTTGCGAGGCCGCGTGGCAGCTGGCCAGCCGCGGACATGAGGTGACGCTGCACGAGATGCGACCGGTACGAACGACGCCGGCGCACAAGACCGACGGGCTCGCTGAGCTTGTGTGCTCGAACACGTTCAAGAGCACCGAGACGACTAACGCACACGGACTGCTCAAGGCCGAGATGCGGCTGCTCGGCTCGGTAATTCTTGAGGCGGCGGACGAGGTGCGCGTTGCCGCCGGCAGCGCGCTGGCGGTGGATCGTGACGCTTTCTCGGCCGGGGTGACGGCGCGAATCGCGGCCGAGTTGCGAATCAACGTCGTGCGCGGCGAAGCAACGTCGCTCGAAGCTCCCTGCATCGTGGCGACGGGGCCGCTCACTTCCGACGCGATGGCGGCGGCGATGCGCGAGCGACTCGGTGTCGGCGCGCTCGCGTTCTATGACGCGATCGCGCCCATCATTGCGCGCGACAGCATCGACGACACGATCGTCTTCCGCGGCTCCCGTTACGGCAAGGAGACGATGGAAGGTGCGGCGGAAGATGGCGCCTACCTCAACTGCCCGATGACGCGCGAACAGTACGACGCGTTCCTCGACGCGCTGACGACGGCCGACCAGTTCCACGGTCACGAGTTCGACGAAGTGCCTTACTTCGAGGGCTGCATGCCCGTCGAGGTGATGGCCAAGCGCGGACGCGAGACGCTGCGCTTTGGTCCCCTCAAGCCGGTAGGCCTGCGCGATCCACGCACTGGCCGCGACGCCCATGCGGTGGTGCAGCTGCGCCAGGAGGACCGCGCCGGCCGGATGTGGAACATCGTCGGCTTCCAGACGCGTATGCGTATCCCGGAGCAGCAGCGAGTGTTGAAATTGATTCCGGGCCTCGAGCAGGCGGAGTTCCTCCGCTACGGGTCCATTCACCGCAACTCGTATCTCAATTCGCCGGCGGCCCTGAGCGCGCACCTGTCAGCGCGCGACGATCCGTCCGTTCTCTTCGCCGGCCAGATCACCGGCGTCGAGGGCTACACCGAGAGCTCGGCGACGGGTCTGCTTGCGGGAATTAATCTCAGTCGAATCCTGTCGGGCGAGGAGCCGGTGGTTCCGCCCCCAACGACGATGCTGGGCGCGCTTTACCGTTACATGCGGGAAGCCGATGCGAAGCACTTCCAGCCCATGAATGCGAATTTCGGCCTCGTCGACGATCTGCCGCAGCACATTCGCGACAAGCGCAAAAAGAGGGAAATGTTCGCCGAGCGCGCACTTGCCGACATGCAGACGTGGATCGAGGCGAATGGCGTGCTCGGCGCGCTGGCTGGCAAGGGCGCGTGACCGCGTCCGCTGTCTCGACTGAGGGAAGTGCACCGGCCGCTTCACCGGAGATCGCCGACTTCCTTACGCACCTGGAAAAAGAGCGCGACGTTTCCCCTCATACGCTGACCGCGTACCGCCGCGACCTCGATGACTTCGTCACTTTTCTTGGCGGGTACTACGGCGCCAATGCCTGGTCGTGGCAAGGTCTCGACCGACTCGCCATCCGCGGCTTTCTCGCCTGGCTGACGCGGAGAAAGCTGAACAAACGCTCGATTGCGCGGTCGCTTTCCGCGGTGCGCAGCTTCTACACGTATCTCCACCGCAACGAACAGGTCGAGGCAAACCCGGCGCGTGGAGTCAACTCGCCGAAGCAGGATAAGTACCTGCCCGGCTATCTCGACCGCGCGCAGATCGAGCTGCTCTTCCATGCAGCGGAGCTGAAGGCGCAGGAA
>DATLXE010000227.1:0-2503 GCA_035575795.1 Gemmatimonadaceae bacterium | reverse complement strand
CACTGCTAAGTGGATTGAGGCCCGACTCCACTCGCATCTATGGCCTAGTGACCCCACTCCGCACGGTCATGCCGGCCGCGATGACGATGCCGCGATACTTCAAGTCGAAGGGATACACTACAATGTCGCTGGGCAAGGTCTACCATCATTCCGATGACGACCCGCTGGGATGGAGCGTGCCACCGCTGGATGCGGAGGGTCACTGGCATGGGCGCGGCTATCTCGCCGAGTCGTCAATTCGCGCGGTCGAAGCGTTCGCCGCCGCGCGCGGCCCGGGCAGCGGAGGACGGGGACCCGCATTCGAGGCAGCGCATGTGGCCGATACCGCTTATCCCGACGGCAAGCTCGCGAACCTGGCGATCGAGCGGCTCAGGAAGCGCTCCGCTAGCGGTCCGTTTTTCTTTGCCGTTGGATTCAACAAGCCGCACCTGCCATTCAACGCTCCGCAGAAGTACTGGGATCTGTATCCAGCCGACCGTATTGTTCTACCCTCGAACGATTACCCACCTTCCGATGTCACCCCGTACACGCTTACGACTTTTGGCGAATTGCGCGCGTACACCGACATGCCGAAGGCGGGGGCGCTCTCGGAGCAGCAGGCGCGCGCCCTCAACCGCGGGTATCTCGCAAGCGTGTCCTACGTTGATGCACAGATTGGCCGAGTGCTCAATGCACTCGACAGCCTGGGACTGGCCCGGAACACCATCGTCGTGCTCTGGGGGGACCACGGCTACAAGCTGGGCGAGCATGCGCAGTGGACCAAGCACGCGAACTTCGAGCTCGATACGCGCATTCCGTTGATCGTGCGAGCGCCAGGCGTGACGCGCTCTGGCCAACGGAGCCGGGCGTTCGTGGAAACCGTTGACGTGTTCGCGACGTTAAGCGAGCTCGCCGGGCTCCCGATACCGCTACAGCATGGAACGAGCATGGTGCCCGTGCTCAGGAACCCGTTGCGCGCGTGGAAGACTGCGGCGTTCAGCCAGTTTCCGCGTGAGGCGGGAAACGCCGTTATGGGTCGGACCATCCGCACCGATCGCTACCGTTACGTCGAGTGGACGCGCGAGGCCACTGGAGAGGTGCTGGCGCGCGAGCTGTACGATCACGCGACGGATCCGCAGGAGAATGCGAACGTCGCAGCCGCATCCCGTCATTCGTCGACGGTGGCTGACCTCGCGCGACGGCTCAGGAACGGCTGGCGTACAGCCCGGGCCGCCCGGCCATCCTGACCTGGCCGGGTGATCGCGGTCTCGGGTGTCGTGCTGGACAAATTCTTCTACGAGCTAAAGCAGCCGGCCCGCTGACCACGCGCTAACCTCGCCCGATGACTGCGTCGCGCTTCGCCGCCTGCCGTCGCTACGTTCGGATTCGCGACGGGGATCAATCGAGCATGTGCGCCGGAACCTTACCTCCGTTAGCCGCCATCTGCTTCATCACCTGCTTGTGCAGCCAGACGTTCATGGTTGCGCTGTCGTTCATGTCGCCCGTGTAACCGAGCTCCTTCGCCAGCTCCTTGCGCTCGGTGAGGCTATTGTCCATGCCGAGCAGCGACATCAGGTCGACAATCGACTGGCGCCAGTTGCTCTTATGCCCGCTCTTGGACTCGAGATCCGTCATGATCGCCTCGACGTCCACCGGCGCCGACGCGACGCCCGACATCGGAGCGGAGGTCGACATCGGCGAACCTGCCGTGCCCGCGGGACGCGCCGTGCCAGGCGAAGCCGCCTGCGCGTGGCCGGTAATCTTGGACCATAGCTTTCCGAAAATGCTCATGAACACCCCAATGTCGAAGGAAAAAAAAGAATTGCTCTGCTCCTGCAAAGATGATTATCGTTTCCACGCTAGGGAAGAGGCTGGACGCGTGAGTTCTCCGTCTGTCGCGACCACCACGCTCTTGAACTCCTGGAACTTTTCCGCGGGCCCCAACCAGCGCTGAAGCTGAGGCCGTTAGACATCACACATACATCCCGCTATGCGCCGTTCGCAACGCAGCCTCAGGCCCGAACCAAGTAGTGAATGTATATCATGAGTATTGAAGCCCAGTGCATCTTGCTGAGGCCTGTGGCTCGGTATGGCGGGTTGTTAGCCATTGGAACGCAACAAGGGCGCCCTTTCGGACGCCCTTGGATGCTGCTGAACTGCTTTTAGTGGAGGCGCGGGGATTCGAACCCCGGTCCGAAACTAGATCTACCACAGCGTCTACGTGCGTATTCCACCGATTGATGTCTCCAGCCGCTGGCCAGTGGACCGCCCACTGCTGGACAAGTCTCCTAAATCTTCGCCGGCCGCCGGAAGACGCACCGGCCAGCTATCCCGAATTTGCGATACTCTTGAAACCGCCTCGGGCGGGCTTCCTCAAGAGCAGGTGCAGCAACTCCTAAGAGTTACGCAGCCAGGGCCAAGTTGTTGTTGGCAGGTAAAAATTTTCCCAGAGGTTTTACCAGGACCTGAGTACCTGGGCACGCAGCCACAGCTTCACTAACCCCGTCGAAGCCAGTCGCCCCCG
>DATLXE010000226.1:0-10156 GCA_035575795.1 Gemmatimonadaceae bacterium | reverse complement strand
GACCTGGCGCACCGGGTCCAGTCCGGTGAACCACGGAAAGCGCGCTACGAGTTCATGCACCTTTCTGTCCACGTCGTTGTTCAACAAGAACAGAGCTTCGGCGTGCGTGATGCCGCCGCCGAGACGTTTATCAATGAGGCGACCTATGCCCAGCGTCAAATAGCCCAGAGAATCTTGATAGGCGTGCAGAACTACGCCCTCATCCACGACCAGTATCTGCAGCAGCCGTTCGCGGGCGTCGTCCGTCATTAGCCTTCCTTGGTGGTCGGGCTGCTGCCCGCACCGCTCATCGGTGGCGCTTTCGCCGCCGTGACCGCCGTGGTGCTGGCTCTCGTGAATCCGAACACGCCGGCCGCGGACGTCGCGACGGCAATCCACCCGGCAAAATATTCAAACGCGCGCGTGCGCTCGAAGTTGCCGACCGAGTAGCCCCAAAACGTCACGCCGAGCACGGCCAGCGCGAGCACCGCGCCCGGCCCGTATTTGTCGGGGATACCGGCCCACTTCAGTATTTGTGTGAGCGCCACGACCGCGGCTGAGACTGTCAAGATGGCGGCACCGTCCATGATCTATTTCTCCTAAAGTTCAACCGTTATAACGACCGCCCCTGCAGCACGCGGATCAGCACGACGATCACCACGACCACCAAGAGCAGGTTGATCAGGCTTCCGCCGACTGGCACGACGAACGAGCCCAGGACCCAGGCAATGACAAGGATGACGATGATCAGTTCAAGTAGTCCCATGTGGTTTCTCCTTGTCTACGATCTTATCTACGGCGTCCTTCGTCTCTTCCGCAATCTCTTGGATGTCGTGCAGCGCCTGCTGTGAAGATAAATTCGCCGAGATCGAGGGAAACTCTCGCGTGACGACCGTGTGCGTTTCATCGACCTGCTCGATCATCTTCTCGGTCGCGGAACCGCTGGCGGGCGCCTGCGTCTTGAGCAACTCCTGCATATGCGCGATCTTTTTATTAACGTCGTTCGCTTCCTTGAAGGCGTGCTGGCTGATCGACGTGTTCTCATTAATCTTGTTCGTCAGTTCCTGCTGCGACGACAGTAATGCTCGCCGCTGTGTGAGCGCCACGGCCTCGAGTGCCGCTTTCACGCGCACCGCTTCCGCTTCCAAGGCCACTTTGATGCGCAGCGACTCGACTTCCAGTGCCGCTTTGACACGCAGGGCTTCGGCTCGCGTGAGGTCGGCTTCAAGCTGCGTCACCGTCTTGAGTTCTTCGGTCTGATGCGCGAGCTGTGCCTCTGCCTGTAGACGCGCCTGTCTGCGGTCTTCAAGATCCCATTCGCGGTTGCGTGCCTCGCGTAACAGCGCCGCTTTGGTATTGCGGCTTTCGCGCCACATAGACGCGATGATCGCGGCGATAGTGGTCGCGAAACCGACGAGCGTCGTGATCCAGATCGTCTGCTGGTTCAAGAGCATGCCTGAATCGACCATCTGCGGGAGCCCCTGCGGCGGCGGCAACTCTTGCGCCAGCGCAGAGGAGATTGCCACCACAAGTCCGACGAACAGCAGCACGAGCGACACGGCGATGACTCGCATCAATCGGCCCTACTTCTTCTCTGCCGGCGTCGGCTTCTTCGTGTAGGTCATGGTCTGCAAGTCCAAGTCAAACCCCGGCACCTGGAGCGACTGCACCAGCGTGGTCAGTTGCTCACGCGCCTGGTTAAAGTCGCGCTGCGCCTGCTGCGCGCGTAGCTGCGCGATCTCGATGGATTGCGCCAATGTCTGCACCTGGAGGCGCTGCACTTCCGTAAGGGTTGGAGCGGCCACCGTCGGCGCGACTGCGGACGACTGCTGCTGAGCGGCAGACGGAGCGGAACACACCGAGACGGCGACGACGATCGAAAGCAGTAGGCGTTTCACACTGGCTCCTTTATTGAGGCACGCCGGAGATCGTCCCGGCTCCGAGCTTCCCGTCCTGCTGACACTTGGCGAGCACCCGCCGCTCAAGGCTGCTGGTAGACAGGTTGGCTTTATTGAACGAGACCATCAGGGCCTCAGCGGCCGCCGCCTCGTAGCGACACGTGAGCGTCCGACCGAGCGGCACGAAGGCGCCCGCAACGGTTTCTCGGAAGATCCCGCGCACTTCCGCCGCGCTGTCTGGATGCGCCCGCTTGAGATAGACGCTCTCCACGCGAAACTCCACCGCGCCCGCGCTGACATACGCCGGCGTGACGAGCGTCACCGTTTCCTGCGCTGACGTCAGCGCCGCCGTCGCACTGAGCGCGAGCGCCATGAGTAGTCGTCGCATAACCATTCCCCCTGTTACTGCACCGCGAAGGTAAACGAGCCCTGCACGTAGGTGTTATCCGTGCTGGTGGCCCATGTGCCGGCGGCCGTCGCCGACGTGTAGAACCGGATCGTCGTGCCCCCGTTGGCGACTTCGCACAGGCCGGTCGTCGCGGCGCCGCCGTTATCCACCACGCGCGCACACATGCCGAGCGCGGCGCCGTCAGACGTGAACCCGCCAGGGATCGCCAGATTCAAGGTGGACGGAGCACCGCTGACGCTGGCCTCGTTGATGGTGAAGACGACGGTCATCGTCTTACCGACGAGGCTATAGGCGTAGCGTGTTTGATCGAGGGAGCCCACCGTCCACGATCCGACGCCCGATGCGGTGAAATTGCCCGCTGCGAATGCCACGGCCGACCACTCGCCGAGGGGTAGGGATCGTCCGCGTTCCGTGATCGTGCTGGATGTGGTCAGGGCTCCAGTGACCGATGTGATGCCACCGGAGATGTTGATCCCGTAGTCCAGAACAAACGAACTCAGGCTGGTGGAGCGGCTAATGTCCCCCACACCGAGAACCAGCTTTGTCTCGGACGGTGCGCTGCTCCCGCTCCAGAAATGGATAAACGGACGACGCCACGAACTCGTGCTGCCCGACAGATCGCTCTCAGCCCATAACTCCAGAATCGTCTGTCCTGAACGCGCGCGAGTCTTTATCGTTCCAGACGACCAGTTGCTAACAACGACGGCGTGAGCCTTTGTCAGGAGCGTCGTGACAGCTTCAGCAGCGTCGGAGGAGACGATGTGCTCAAGGTTCCAGTTCTTCAAGAGAGAGACTGACGTGTCATCCGACCGCCAGATCGCCGTCCGATACGTCGTATCCGTGGTCCAGCGAACGGCGTTGCTGTTGGTGTAGGCGCCGCCGCCAGACGCCGCCACAGGGTTGATATACAGCCCCGAGGCATCGAGTTTGACCCCTCCGGCGTTCAACGATCCGCCAGTCCCGAGGTTGATCAACCCCGCTTTCGTGATGCTGACAGGAGCATTGGCCGGGTCTGCGGTCTTCCCGATCCACACGCGATACGTCGCGTGTTCGCCTGAGAGAATGACGGTGTCGTCGCCGGTTCCGAGCACGACTGATCCGGCGCTGTCCAACTGGGCTTTGCCGCCCCCGCCGACGATATTCGTCGCCCCGATGACCCAGCCGCCGATCGTGCCGGACGCCGCCGTGACTGCGCCGGTGAAGCTCGCGTTACCCGCCGAGTCGAGACTGATCTTCGTCGTCGCGTTGTGCCCGAGGCGGACACCGTTCGTCGGATCGATCTTGATCCACGCGCCCGTGGGTATCCCAAACGCCGCGCCATAGGTTTCGGCCGCATACCCATAGAGGCCGTTGAGATTGCCGATGGCCCATCGCGGCTCGACCAGGTTCCAATCCGGGCCCGTGCGCACGTTCCCGACGATGGCGGGGCCCACACCCGACAAGACACCGCCGATGGAATAGAGGTCGATAAACCCTTTGCCGATGGTGCCCGAGTTGAACACGGCCGCGCCTGCGCTCCAGATATTCGCGCCCGACGCATCCACGTTTCGGTTGACCGCGTAGGTATACGGGCCCACCCCGGACGGCGCACTCGTGATGTAGAGCCATTCGAGATTGCCCGCTTCCTCGAGGCGCACGCGATCCCCGAGGGCGAGGTTATTGTGCTGGACCACGATCTGCGTGTTCGTGCTGCTCAGATCCGCCGTGAGCTTCGTCGTCGGACCCACGAGAATCCGCCCGCCAATCGTGGCCTGCGTGGATTGCGCGACGAGGGTTTCGACCCACAGTTCGGCCGCGTGTAATTCCTTGAACTTGACCGTGAGCGACCCCGCGTTGCTGGTGTAGTTCGTCGCCGGATTCAGGTTGGCGCCCAGCGACACGTTGCCGGCGACCGACAGCGTGCTGTTCAGAGCGGTGGCCCCCGTCACGGTGAGCGTGCTCACGGTCGTCGCGCCACTCACCGCCAGCGTGCCGGTCAGGCTCGCCGCTGCACTGATTGTCTGCCCGTTGTAGGTGCCGCCCGTCACCGCGCCCGAAAACGTGCCGGTCGTTCCGGTCAGACCGCCTGAAAAATTGCCAGCCACTCCGTACACGTTCGCCCATCGAGCAGACACCGTCCCTGAATCCCACACCGCAGACGCCGACGGCACGACGGACCCACTGAAGATGCCACTCCCGCTGGAGGTGATGGCGCCCGCGTTCCACACCCCGCTCGTCACCGTCCCGAGCCGCGTGATGGTGTCCTGCACGCCAGTGCCAAGCGTTCCTGTCAGGCTCCCGAGGTCGAGCGAGGCCACATACGCGGAGGTCAGCGCAGGCACCTTGCCGCTCGCATCCTGGAGCGCATACCAACCGGTGGTGCCGATGCCGGTGATCTTCTTGTAGGTGATCGCGGCATCCGCGCGGAAGTAGACCGACCCCACAGGCGCAGCAATCGCGCCCTCCGGTGAGCCGTTCCCGGCCAGCACCTTGATCGGCGCGGCGAGGACGTCCTGCCCCAGATAGATGCGCCCCACGTTCAGTTCTTCCTGCGCGGAGGCAGGCAGCGCGCATCCCATCACAAGCGTCAGAACGAGAAGGAATTGCTTCATGCGGCCTCTAGGTTTCCAATGGCGAAGACGCCCTCACCAGCGCCGCTGGTGAGCACTTCCAGACGGTAGGCGTGCCCCGCCGTGATCGCGCCGACAGCCGTCACTTCCGTGAACGCCGTCGCCGTCACCGCAGATGTAGTGGCGACGGCCGCAGCCGTCGTGATGTTGTAGAGACGCGCCGTCGCAGACACCGCCGCATTCCGCGCCTTGAGTTCGACGCGAATGCGTCCCGAGAACGACGCCGGCGCGGTGAACGTCACGTAGTCCGGGACAGGCTTCCAGGCCGCAGGATTCGGGGTAATCGCGGTTGAGCGAGAGCCCCCCAGAAACGCCGGTGACGACAGCACGGTTGAGGGACTGCTGCTGCCGCCGCTGCCGGTAATGACCGCGACACCACTGCTCCCACCGAATCGCTCGCGCCAGAAATCCAGCGCGGATCCCTGATGGATGGTGCTCTCCAGCGCCGTGAACTGGTATTTCCACCATTCGTCCGTCGTCAGCGCGATGTCTACCGGTCCGACGGTGAACGTCGCGATCAGCGCCAGGATGGACAGATTGACGGTCAGCGCCTGACCGGGACGCCATCCGTGCTCCAGCGACATCACAGAGAGCTCGCGCGGCTGCTGATCCAGTTCGGCCAGCACGCCCGCCGCGGTTTCCACGCCTCTCGCGTACTCGGTGATCTCTGGGTAGCTCCGCACCTCGGTAATGACAGGCGTGGCCCCACTGGCGGCGATGATCGTGAACGGATACTGCCCGGTGAACCCGCTGGCGCCTGGGAACGCCACCGTCGGCCCGAGCGTCAGAATGGTGCCCGCGGCAGGCACGGGAGCGGTGCCGACGGCAATCTTGTGCGTGTCACGGTCCCACGTGAACTGCGCCCCGGTCCCGATGGTGGCCTGATAGCGCGTCACCCCATTGTCGACCGTCAACAGACTGGGCGCGGGATCGGCGGCAGGAATATCCGTCACCCATGACGTGGCCACGCCGTTGGCGATCCACTGCTGCGTCGTCGTCGCCGCCGTGCCGGACGGCCCGCAGTGAATGACCACGCGATTCGCGGGCGTGCGTGCCGAGTCGCGCCATGACGCCATCCGACAATTGGGCCCGCCGTCCGTGAGCAAATACGGCGCCGACGTGCCGCCTGGCGCAGACATCTTCAGCGCTTTGAGGGGCGACAGTTGGCCCGTCCAGCCGGTGCGTCTGGTGATCTCGCGCACGGCCTCCGACGCCTTCATGTCCTCCCACGAGAACGGCGCCGTGAGCGTCGGCCCCGCCGCCTGCGTGGCGTCGAGCGTGATCCCCAGACTCGCCGGCAGCTGCGCCACGATGTCCCCGAGCACAGCAGCCACCGTCTTATCCGTCGTGTAGGACACCGTGACCGTGGACCAGTCCAGATACACCCAGAAGTTCGAGCAGGTGACCTCGGCGTAGCGTGACGACGTGCCCACAGCTTCCACGTTCCGCGTCAGCACGACGCCACCGAACAGCGGTGTGACGCCGTCTTGCGCGTAGGCGACGACCTCGGCGAACCGGGCCGGGATGTAATTCGACGCCCAGCGCGTGGAGAACCTCATGGACGAGCGCTCGTTGGACTCCAGCCGGATCGTGACGCCCCGCGACTGGTCGATGTTGCTCTTCTGCGATACGCCGGCGACGGTGAGATCCCAGGGCATACGCCTACACGCCCCGCTCGACCAAGCGGCGGATCATTTCATCGGCCAGCCGGTCAATGTCTTGCTGCTCACGCACGACTGGGTTATTGATCTGCACCGATATGCCGCCGCCGGCACTGCCCGATCGCCCCAAGGGCGTGACCTTCTCCCAGCCGTGCAGCATGACCGGCGTGCCAGACCCGAAGTTCTGATACCCGTTGGTCCCGCCCGTGAATCCCGGCAAGGATGGGCCGAACCCGGAGAAGTCAGGCATGTCGGGGAACACTGGGCCGTCCCCCTCTTGCTCGTAGCCGTAGGGGATGCGAATCTTTGGAATCCGCGTGTTGCCCAGGGTGACCAGCGCAGGCACCGCGACGTCCGTCACAGTTTGGGCGACGCCGGCGAGCGCGTCCTGAATCGCTAAAATCGCCGCCCTGGCCTGCTGCGGATTGTCGCGTCCGACACCTTGCGTGAGCGCGATCCACAGCCGTTCGCCCTCCGCACCGAGGGCGTTGAGCTTCACATGCAAGGCGTCGAAGCCCCCCAGTGACGCCGCGAACTGCTTGACCATGTCGCGGCCATCGCTCCCGGCGAAGATGCCACCGAACAGTTTCTTCACGCCGTCCACGATCGGCCCGGCGAACTTGCTCAGGATCGGACCGACGCCAGGGATCCACGACATGATCTCTGAGAGAAAGTCCTTCGCGATCGTGGACGCCTCCCGCGTCAGGAAACTACCGAGGCCCGCAAGGCCACCACCTTCAAAAGCGCCGATCGCCCCATCCAACAGACCCTTGAACGCTTCGCGAACCTCGCGCGTGGCCTGTCGTGCGGGTTCGACCATCACGCTCGGCAGCCGGCCAAACTGCGCCGCGATCCCGTCGACCATGTCCGGCACGTAGGAATTGCCGACGACCTTGTCGTACATGTTCTCGAAGAATCCGGTGACCGCGTCGACCTTTCTTTTGATGGCGTCGACGATGGCCGCGAACTTGTCCACCAGGTAGGTCTTCACGACGGTGTAGATCCCCGAGACGATGGTCTCGATCGCCGCCTTCGCGAGTCCCCAGGCGGTGGCGATTCCGTCCACGATCGGCCTGAGCGCATCGAACACGGGCTGCAGTTTGTCCAGAAGCCACGTCTTCACGGCGGTGAAGATCTTCGCGGCCTCTTCGGCGACCCGCACATGGAGCGCGACGAACAGCATGATGATCGCCTGGAGCATCCGGGCGACGCTCTGAAAGATCGAGCCTTCCCACAGGTCGACGAGCCAGTGCTTGACGCCTTCGTAGGCGCGCTTGACGATCGCGATAATGTCGTCACCCCACGTCAGCCAGACAGCCGTCAGCACGCCGATGGCGGCCACCACGAGGCCGATCGGGCCGGTCAGCACCGCGAAGGCCGCGCCCAGCATGGGCAGCAGCGGCAACAGCGCCGCGACGCCCGTCGCTACAGCACCGATGATCAGGAGCAGGGGCCCGAGCGCCGCCACGAGCGCCAACACCACCACGGCGCCCGTCTTCACCGGCCCGGGGAGTTCGGAGAACCACTCCACCGCCCCCTGCAAATACGGCACGAGCTGTCCGACAACACCGACCACGTTCGTGAGGATGGGGATGAGGGTCACCCCGAGTTCCGTGGCGGCCTCAGACACACGCTCCCGCATAATGCGGAGCTGGTTCGCGGGAGACTCCAGTGTCCGCGCCAGGTCGCCTTGGTCATTCGAGGTCTGTTGCAGGATGGCGCCGTACCGCGCCGTGACCTTTTCACTGGCGCTCAGCTCTTCGCCCTGCTTCGCAATGCCGCTCGCGTAGGCGTAGGCTTTGATCGTCGCGTCGTCGACGAGAATCCCGAGCGCCTTCAGCGGTTCGGATTCGCCGACAAGGCCGGACCGGATCTTTTCGAGCGCCTCGTCCATGCCGATATTCCGGAAGGACGCCATATCAGCGGCGAGTTGGACGACGCCCGTGGACATTGCGAACGACGCGTCACGCGACAGCCCCATATTGGAGGTCATCGTGAAGAGAGTCGCGGCAGTCTTTTCGGACTCGAAGCGATTAATCCCAAGGCTTTCGGAGAGGTTCGCGGCCCAGTCCTTCGCCGCGCCCGCCATGTTGCCGAAGGACACCCCCACAAGGTTCTCCGACTCCACCGCGTCCATGCCGAGCTGGATCACCGACGCCCCGACCGCCACGAGCGGCACGGTGAGGCCCGCGGTCAACGCAGCACCGCCAGCCAGGGCGGTGCTGCCGAAGGACGACAACTTCTGCTCGACGCCGGCGAGTTGCGACGAGAGCTGGTCCCGCAGCTTCAGGACGAATTCGATAAAGCCCGCTTCCATGTGTGCCTACGTCCCTCCGTGCGCGTCCCGTTGCCGTTGCCTGAGCGCCGCTTTGGCGAGGTCTGCGGTGATGTCGCCGCAGAGCACCACCAGGGCCCCACCCCCGAGGTCTTCTTCGCTGCGCCCGGCGTCCATCGCGGCCTTGATCTCCGCGTAGGACCGCAGCAGCAGCATGTCTTCGAGATACCCAACCGGTTGCCGCTCGATCTCCCGCACCGCCGCAGACGGAAGGCAGCCGAACACCTCCGCCACGCGGCTCACAAACCACATCTCCGGCAGCGGACCGTCCCCCTCGAGCGCGAGGTGAAAGGCCCTTAGCCGTTTTTTTGGTCGGCCGCCGTGCGCTTCGGTGCCGCGAGCGTCAGAATCTCCTGCGCCAGAAAGTCCAGCGTCTCTTCGCGCAGATCCTCGACATTCTCCTGATTGAGCTCCTTGGGCGCGGTCCACGCGATTACCCCGCCGTGCACCAGGGTGTTACGGTCGTAGCCCTTCAACGGGTCAGCGGCGATCGCGGCTCTGCTGGCGTCCCGCGCCGCCTTCTCGACGTCCTTGGTGTCTCCACCATCCCTGCCGAAACTTTGAATCTCCTTGAGAAAGGCCACGCCGCCGATGTCTTTGACCTTGTCGACCGCAGCCATCTGCGACGCGTCCGCCGCCTTGCGCAGACGTTTCCCGTTGAGCATGCGGATAGTGACTTCGAGGCCCTCGGCCCCTGGGATCGCGGTGAGGGTGCGGGTGACGTCAGACGTGAAGATCATGGCTACCGTGGTCCTTCGTGAGAGGGCGGCGAGGATGAAACGCGGATGTGCGTTCGACGCCCCGCCGCCGAAATCAATGTCGCGCGTTTAGGTCTCGGTGACGATGCCGGTCGGACGCAGCGTCGCGTCGAACTTCGTCAGCGCGTTGCGATCGGGCTTCCGAGAGTATTTCTGGATCAGCGTCTCGACCGACGTCACCTTCGTACCGCCGTAGGTGATCTCGAAGGTGCGCGTGGCCGCGGAGGGGCCAGTCGCTACACCGCTGAACACGATGTCCGGCCCGAGTGCGACGTCGTCAAACAGGCCGCCGAGGTTAATGTCGCTCATGAAGCGCACGCCGGTGGCCAGCGACTCGCGCCAGGCTTTACCGAAGGCGTTGGTCTCTTCCATCACCGCTTCGATGGACATGTCGTTGATGCTGAGGATGTAGGGCGTCATCGTGCGGAGGATGCCGCCCGCGTCGTCTACCTTGATGATGATGTTGGTCGGTCCATAGTTGGCCATTGCTGCTGCTCTCCTTCACAC
>DATLXE010000225.1:0-3684 GCA_035575795.1 Gemmatimonadaceae bacterium | reverse complement strand
AGGCATCAAGCCGCCGCCTCGACCAGCAGTTCCGTCATCATGTGCATCCTGACGAGGATAGAACGGGCGCGGCGAGGGCTTGCATTAATTTCCTTTCATCACGGCGACGCGAGTGGGAGATGCACCGTAAATGTCGCACCGGAGCCCGGAGCGGCCTGCGCCGCAACGCGGCCGCCGTGGGCTTCGACGATCCGTCGGACGATCGCCAGACCCAGGCCCGAGCCGTCGGTGCGGTGACCGGTGCCCCTGGCGCGATAGAAACGGTCGAAAATGTGAGGCAGGTCGGCGGCGGCGATGCCGACGCCGGAATCGCTGATGGTCAGTACAGCCTCGGCTCCCTCGCGCGCGAGGGCAATCCGGACGCGATCGCCCGGACGGCTGTACTTGACGGCGTTCTCTCCCAGATTGAAGACGACCTGCTGCAGCCGGACCGGGTCGCCGTGCGCAAACACGCCGGGGGCGACCGTCGTCTCGACGGCCACACCGGCCGATTCGCCAAGCGCGGAGATGATGTCCGCAGCCTCGCTGAACACCTCGGAGAGGTTGACGCGCGCGTCGGTGCGGCGGACCACGGGCGCGTCGGCGAGGCTGAGCGTGCGCAGATCGGCCAGGATCGCCACCATCGTGTCGACTTCCTGCGCCACCTCTTCAAGCGTGCCTCGATATGACGCGGCAGCGCGAGGCGTGGACAACGCGACTTCCACCGACCCCTTCATGACCGTCAGCGGCGTCTGCAGTTGATGCGAGGCGTCGCCGGCGAACTCGCGGAGGGAGGCGAATGCGCGGGCGAGGCGATCGAGCAGGGCATTGACGGACATCACGAGCCGGCCAAGCTCGGCCTCGCGGGGATGCGCGTCGATCCGGCGCGACAGATCCTCGGCCTGGATGGCCTCGAGGGCGCTCCGGATCCGTTCGACCGGCGTGAGCGCGCGCCGGGCGAGGACGAAACCGCCGACGCTTGTCAATGCCAGTGCCACGGGAATGAGGATCAGGGCGGCAGTGACGAAGAAACGCAGCGTTTCGTCGACATCGCCGAGCGGCTGCCCGATCTGGAGGTACACCCCGTCCGCGCCGCGGGCGGGGACACAGATGAACCGGACCGTCCCGATCCCCTCCAGCCTGGTCGTGAAGAACTGCGCGACCGTGCGGCCCTGCATCGCGGCGTGCACGAGGGCGTCGTGCTCCCCGAGGCCCGCGTCGCCGGCCGCCAGGGCTGGCGACCGGTACACCATCCGCCCCGAACTGTCTCTCAGCATCAGGAGCGCCGGCCCTTCGCGCAGACCCGTGATGGCGGCGGTGATCTGTTGGGCCGAACCTTCACCGCCGGCCAGTCGCTGCACATGTTCGGCGTGGGCCGCAAGCTCCTCGTCGTGATGGGCATACAACTGCCTCGCCAGGGCGCCGTAGAGCAGCAACGCAAAGATGACCAGCGCCACCGCCAGCACGGCCGCGTACCACAGGGTGAGGCGTGCGCGCAGGCTGTCAAGCATCGAGTCCATCGCCGGCACTCATCGTGAACACAGTTTAATCAACAGGATCCCAGCCGTCCCGTATCTTGTAGATAGACAGGCAATTCGAAACTGGAGAAGAACCATGAACTACCGACTGATCGCGTTGGCTCTGGCGTCCGCGTTGGCGCTGCCCTCAGCCCTCCTGGCGCACGAGGGACACGGCGTGAAGAAAATGGGTACGATCACAATGGCCGCCCCCGATCACCTGATGATGAAGACCGCCGACGGCAAGGAGATCACCATCGCGGTCAACGGGAAGACGAAAGTGGTCAAGGGCAAGATCGCCCTGACGCTGGCGGACCTCAAGGAAGGCATGCGGATTGTCGCGAGGGTGGGGGCGGCCAAAGCGCCGTTTACCGCGAGCGAGATCATGGTAGGGAGCACCCCTCCGGACACAGGGAAGAAGCATTAAGGCGCGGGCACCCGCGGTCACGCATCGACAGCCTCCTGCGCGCGCATCACGTAGCCGACGCCGCGCACGGAGTGGATCACGCGCGGTTCACCCGCGTCCTCCAGCTTCCTGCGAAGATGATTAACGAACACGTCAATCACATTGGTCAGCCGGTCCCATGTGAAGTTCCAGACCGCTTCCGCAATCATTGCGCGAGTCAGCACATGACCGGCGTTCTTCATGAAGTAAGCGAGCAGGTCGAATTCTTTCGGCGTGAGGTCCACGCGTCGTTCCGCACGGGTTACCGTGCGGGCCAGGGGGTCGAGCGTGATATCGCTTACTTTCAGGACGAGCACGGGCCCGGGGTTCCGCCGTCTCAGGAGGGCGCGCAGCCGCGCGCGCAGTTCGGAAAAGGCAAACGGTTTAGTCAGGTAATCGTCGGCGCCCGCGTCGAGTCCCTGCACGCGGTCTTCGATCATGCCGCGCGCCGAGAGCATGAGGATCGGCGCGCCGAGGTGCATCGATCGAAGCGTTCCGCAGACGGTGAATCCATCCATGCCGGGGAGCATGATGTCCAGGATGACGATGTCGTAGTCGGACGTGCGAGCGAGCTCGAGGGCCGCCTCGCCGTCGTGTGCGACGTCCACGACCATCGAGTCTTCCGACAGCCCCTTGCGAATGAAGGCGGCCAGCTTCGGCTCGTCTTCCACGAGCAGGACGCGCATGCCGGATAGTAACCGAGATACACGCAGGGCTGCGCGCAGGTCGAACGGTGCCCGACCTGAGATCGGCTGGCGTGTTGATTAAATTGTGTTCACGATCACCGAGACGCAGTTGCCGAGAGACGCCGGCAGTAGCATGGACTCGATGAAGAAACGCTTGGGCCTGCTGTCCTTCGCCACTGCGCTTGCCATCGGGACTGCCGCTCCCGTGCTTGCACAGCATCAGGGGCACCAGATGCCAGGGCCGGCCGCGCAGGCCGCCGGGCCACAGGCCGGCGCGGTTCCAGGTTGCGCGCAGAGTGCCCAAGCCGCAGCCAGGATCGTCGCGCGCGAGCGCGCCGCGGGGCGAACGGCGACCATGGCCACGCGCACGGAGCTGCGACGCGCAGTCGAGCAGATGACTGCGGCCGCGCGGGCCGCGCAGGCGGAGCTCGCGGGGTGCGCTGGTGGCACCGGCGCCACCGTTCCGGCTCAGGACGGCCGGCCACAGCCGGATGCGCCCGCGATGGACCACTCGAGGATGAAGATGCCCGGGATGCGTGCGTCACGCCCGCCGGCAGGCGCCGCTCCGATGGATCACTCGAAGATGAAGATGCCCGGGAGTGGCGCTTCGCGCCCACCCGCCGCTGCCGTCCCGATGGATCACTCGAAGATGAACATGCCCCCGGCCGCCGCAGGATCGTCAGCGACACCTGGAGCCGTCGATCACTCGAAGATGAACATGCCCCCGGCCGCCGCAGGATCGTCAGCGACACCTGGGGCCGTCGATCACTCGAAGATGAACATGGGCGGTGCGTCAGCGGGCATTGGGAAGGCGGATCCGAAGATGCCGGTCGTCCCCGCTGAGCGCGTGATGGATCCGGCCTGCCCGACCTTCAACGCGCCGACCGCACCAAAGGCGGTCTTCAGCCGCAAGGTGTACTACTTCTGCTCGGACAAGGACCGCGAGGAGTTCCGCAGGGACCCCGCGGCGTACCTGACGAAGCGGCCCCGAGGGTAACGATCCGCGATGGCGGAGTCGAAAGGACGCGTCCGTGAAACCTGTCGTGAAAGTGCTCCT
>DATLXE010000224.1:0-1507 GCA_035575795.1 Gemmatimonadaceae bacterium | reverse complement strand
GTTGAGCGTCCGTTGGGCAGCCGCGGATCGGGAGACATACCCGCGCTCGATCCCCACCGGATACGCCGTGAGCGCGAAGCCAATTGCGGCGACGCTGGAAAAGCTCTTTGTCGGCCAGCGGTCGGGTGTGAGCCCTGTCGTCGAGTCGGTGCGTTCCCAGAACCATGCGAAGGTGCGCTGCTGCAGAGTGTCGAGAAATGCATTCTGCCGCGCGGTGAGAGTGGCTGGCGCCGCGGTCGTTGCGGGCCGGGTCGGCAGGATTACGGTCGCGCAGGCGCCCGTGACAAGCAGCAGCGCGACAGGAAGAGACAGCGATTTCAGCGGAAGCTTCATCATGCCATCACCAGTTGTAGTTCCGAAAAGACTCCGTGGTGGTCCTGGTCGTCCATCAAGATGGGAGGAAAGAAGCGGCGCTGGCTGCGTTGCTCGCAACCAGCGCCGTCTCGTTCCCTTCATGCATTCCGCCTGGAAGGCGGCGGGTTAGAAGTTGAGCTCCGCGCCAACCTGATAGCGGCGGGCGTCGGTGACGATGCAATCGGGCTGACCGAAACGCGGATTGGGTGACGTCACGTTATCCCTGGTGATTGTCCGGTCGCTCGTCTGGTAGCAGCCGAAATTGTTGCGATTGAAAGCGTTGAAGACGTCGAGCGTAAGCCCGAACGCGGTGCGCGTCCGGCCGAAGCCCGGGAAATCCTTGCGGAAGCGCATGTCGACGTTCCGGAACGGGAAGGTGCCCGGCACCTCGAACGCGCCGCGCTCGAATGAGTTACCCGTGGTACCCTCGCCGCAGAAGCGACCAGGACATCCGACGTCCTGGCGAAATTTGCCACCCAGTGTCGCCAGTCCCGAGTACTGGATTCCCAGCAGGTAGGGGAAGTCCATGATCCAGTTGGCGACGATGCGCTGCTTCTCGTCGTTGGAGGAGTGCCTCGGAATTCCCTTTGAGTTGGGGAACGCGAACAGGTCACCGAGGTTATCCACGCCCTCCAGCTCGCGCGTTGAATAGCTGTACGCCAGACCGGCTCCCCACGCGAACATCTTCGGGTCGATCTGCCGGTAAGGCTTGTCGAGCTGAACCTGAAGAGCCTTGTACCAGGTCTTTGCGTCGCTCGTTGAGTAGATAAAGTTGCTGAAGCCCGATGGCCCGAGATCGAAGCTCGTGCAGCACCGACCCTCTGCATTGAGGCCGAAGTTCGCAAAGTTGTACGTTGGCTGGTCTTCTCCCTCCACATATGCGTACGTGGCCGACATTGCGAACTCGCCCAGCAGCTGGCGGACGCCGATGTTCATCTGCGTCGCCTTGGGCGGCTTCATCTCGTTGTCGATCAGAAATGCTTCCGGCCTGCCGGACGAGCGCACGAGCGCATCGAGCGTTGCCCTGTCGGCGGTGAGATACGAGTCGAGGAACTCGACCTGGCCCGGGCGCGGTGCCACTCCGCGCGGGGCGAAGCGCACCGTGAATTCCGGGCGGGTCAGCTTGAGCTTCTCGTCGACGGCGAAGGCATCG
>DATLXE010000223.1:0-1834 GCA_035575795.1 Gemmatimonadaceae bacterium | reverse complement strand
AACCCGGCGCCGTTCCGGCGCGCCGCGAACCGCTCGACGAGGGTTTCGAACGTCACCGGCCGCCCTCGGCGCGCGCGGTCGTGATCGGTCGGCTGGCGATCCAGCGGTCGAGATCCGACTTCCGCCAGGCGACGGATTGGGGGCCGAGCTGCACCGGCCGCGGGAACGTCCCCTCGGCGACGGCGCGGTAAATGGTGGAACGCTTTCGGCCGGTGATGTCGACGACATCGCGAAGCCGGTAGAGAACTTCCTGCGGAATACCGTGCATCGTCCTCGGTCCTCGATTCGTGCGCCACGGGGATGCGGCGGGCTTGTCTGGGACGAGGTTAGAGGACTTCGACGCCTAACACGGGGGACACAATGCCCCGGATTTATGCCCCCAGGTTAGTCCGGCGTCACCTGGAGCAGCGCGGACACCGCGAGCCGCGACGGCAAGAGGTACCTGCCGGGCGCCGTGTTTCGCTGCACCCGTAGGTAACTTTTCTTGATGGTGTCAGCACTCCCAAAAGCGAAATGATTCGCCAGTTCACGCGAGGCATGTTGATACGCGTCGGCCCACGTGTGGCCGAAGTCTCGATGCCCCGCCATGATCGCCGCGATCTTGCTTCGCGGAATCTTGAGCTGCCGAAGCCCCTGAAGGTTCTCGTCGTACTGCGCCTGATGTCGCCGAATCGCCAGCACCAGGTCCCACCTGTAGAAGTGGATGTAATCACTCAGCGCGCGGGCGCGCGGGTTCGCTGTGCGCCCGCGCCCCGTCGGCCACGCACACGACACGGCGATCCGCTGCCGCGCGGCGTCCAGCACCCACCGAGGGACCGTGCCGTGTTCAAGGGCCAGCGCAAGGGCGTCGTACAACGCGGTGACGGCACCGCCACGATACGCGCGGTGGAGTTGGTCAAAGCGCACAGCGTCGGCCGTCATGATGCGGCATCCTGCTGGGCGGGGAGCGCGGCGCGCAGGGCGTCGAGATGATTGCTCCACGTCTGCATCATCTGGCGGCGGTCCTCGAGGTATTCCGCGCGGTGATAGACCCCGCGCACGGTGCGATCGACGTGCGCCAATTGCTTCTCCACAAGATCCGGACGCCACCCTAATTCATTCAGACGAGTCGAGGCCGTTGACCGAAAACCGTGCGAGGTCATTTCGTCATGGTCGTAGCCGAGCCGCCGCAGCGCCGCGTTCAAGGTGTTGTCGCTCATCGGCCGCTTGTCCGAGCGAATAGACGGAAAGACGTAGCGCCCGCCGCCCGTCAGCGGATGGAGCGCCCGCAGGATTGCCACCGCTTGCGACGACAGCGGCACCAGGTGCGGCTTCCGCAGTTTCATGCGCGCCGCCGGAATGCGCCAGATCGCTGCGTCCAGATCGATTTCGGTCCATTCCGCCTGCCGCAGTTCCCCCGGCCGCACGAACACGTGCGGCGCTAATTTCAACGCCTGACCGACCGGGAAGGATCCTTGGAAGCCGTCGATCGCACGAAGCAGGGCGCCGATCGCGGCCGGCTCCGTCACGGCCGCATGGCTGGCGACCACGATCGGCGCCAGCGCCCCCCTTAGATCCGCGCCGGGATTGCGGCTCGCGGTGCCGGTGGCAATCGCGTAGCGGAAGATCTGGCCGGCGAGCTGTAAGGCTCGATGCGCGGTCTCATGTCGCTGCCCGGCTTCGATCCGCTGGAGCGCCGCCAGCAGCGCGGGCGCCTCGATCGCGGCGATCGGCTGCGCCCCGAGCGCCGGGAACAGAAACGCCTCCAGGAGCCAGGTTGTTTTTTTGATCGTCTGCGGCGCGAACCGGGGCCGCTGCTGGTCGAGCCATGCACGCGCGACGGCCTCGAACGTGT
>DATLXE010000222.1:0-1592 GCA_035575795.1 Gemmatimonadaceae bacterium | reverse complement strand
TGTGACCCTGGACATCACGATCGACAAGGCGCGGATCGAAGACCTGCTGCGGCTCGCGGCGAAAGGATCGAAACCGGTGCTGACCGGTGCGATCAGGTTGCGATCGAAGTTCAGGTTGCCGGCAGGCGAGGCGGACGTCTCTCGCCGGCTGCACCTGGATGGCGATTTCTCTCTCGATCAGGCGCGCTTCACCAACTTCAACATTCAGGAGCGGATCAACGAGCTCAGCAAGAAGGGGAAAGGCGACGAGTCAGCCGGCGGCGGCCCTGGCGTCGTCTCCCGGCTGCGAGGGCGTTTTGTCATGAACAACGCGACGCTGGAGTTTTCGGATCTGACGTTCGGTGTGCCGGGGGCCAGCGTGCAACTCGTGGGCTCGTACAACCTCGAAAGCGAGGCGCTCGACTTCACCGGCCACCTGCTGCTGGACGCGTCGTTACGGGACACGCAGTCGGGGATGAAGGCGGTGTTGGCGACGGTCGCACAGCCGTTCTTTCGTCGCAAGGGTGGCGGATCGAAGATTCCGATCCGCATCGGCGGCACCACCGCCAAACCGCAGATCGGCCTGGATGTGAAGCGGGCGCTGAGTCCGGGGTAGTGGCCGCGGGGTCTTCAACGAACCGGCCGCAAATAAAAAATGGCCCGCTCAGGTGCGGGCCATTCTTGTTGTGGCGGAGAGGGAGGGATTCGAACCCCCGTGCCGGTTACCCGGCAAGACGCTTTCGAGGCGCCCCCGTTACGACCACTTCGGTACCTCTCCATTATTACTACGCTCGCGGCACAGCCGCTCGCTGCGCGCTCGGGGTCGACGCGCCGCGTCGACTTCCCTCCGGCCCTCGCTTGCGGCCGCAGACGCTAACGTCTCGCGCGGCGCTTCTTCGCTCGCGTCACTCTGCCCGGAGTCGGCGCTCGGCGAAAAATTGCTGCATGACGTCACGGCATTCCGCCTCGAGCATGCCGCCTGCAGCTTCCATCCGGTGATTCAGCGACGGGTGCTCGTGCGCACGCATCGCCGATTCGATCGCGCCGGCCTTCGGCTCGCGTGTGCCGTACACCACCCGCGCGATTCTCGCATGAACCATTGCGCCCACGCACATCTGACACGGCTCGATGGTCACGTACATCGCCGCACCCGTGAGCCGATAGTTCCCGAGCCGCCTCGCGGCGTCACGCAACGCCACGATTTCGGCGTGGGCCGTGGGATCGTTCGTGCTGATCGGCTGGTTGAATCCCTCGCCAATCACCGCGCCGTTCAGCACGACGACGGCGCCGACGGGTACTTCGCCCTGCTCCCGCGCCTGCTGCGCAAGAACGAGCGCTTCACGCATGAACTGACTGTCCATTATACCTGCTCGACCATTGTGCCTGGAGTCTCGGCGGGGAGTCAGGGGATCGCCGCGTCGATCACGCATCGTGACGCGGCGGGTCCGAATGGAGGCGGTGCTCTATACGGAGTCGATCAGAGAATGGTGCGCCCTGCACGACTCGAACGTGCGACCTCCTGGTTCGTAGCCAGACGCTCTATCCAACTGAGCTAAGGGCGCGGGGTGACCGCAAACAAGGATTATAGGCCACGGTGCAACACGGTTCAACAC
>DATLXE010000221.1:0-2700 GCA_035575795.1 Gemmatimonadaceae bacterium | reverse complement strand
ACTCGGCCACACGTGCAGACTGACTGCGGTGAGTGCGTGTGGACCGAAAGGGTACCAACTTTCTACGTGGTCCCAGATCTGGGCCGTGCCCGCCTCGTACATCAAGTAAGTCCAGGCGAAGTGCCGAACCGGGTCTGGGTTAATGTCGGCGCCGAGAATCCCTAGCCGTCCGCTGGCGAGGAACGGGATCATCGAGAGGGCAAAAGCGACTGAACCGATCAGCAACGTCGAAAGATGATGGGCGTCGGGTCGCCACCGGCGGATCGAGTCGACGCCTGTTCGGTACCGACGTACCAGGATACCGCCTGCCACGGTCACCGACAATCCGACTGCGAGAACGGCCATACCGCTTCCACCTGGAAGCGCCAGACCGAGACGCGCGACAGCCAAGAGGGCGGACAGTCCGACGATATATTGCAACATCGAGCGAGGCCAGCGGCCGGCGGCAGGAAGCGCTGCCGCTCCCACGATCGCCGATGCCACTAGCAGAACGACCAACGTCATGCCGACAAACGCAGCGTCGCTCAAAAACGCGAGGGCGCGTTCGCCGGGCACAGGAACTGCAGGGTAGAGCGATACCATCGATCACATACCGTAGCATGAAGTGACTTAAATGGCAGCACCGTGATAATGCGCACGTTGTCTGGCATGTCCAGAAGCGGGGGTCGTGGCTGGCGGCGCCGTCGCACACGAGAATGTTCAACTCGTCGGGATGGCAAGCGAGTCAGCCCCAATTTCCCACTTGTGGGGGCGCCGGCGTGATTGGTGGCGTGGCGTGGGCCGGTTTGCATCGCGGCGACGGGGGTGTCCCGGTCGTTGCGATCTGAGGCGTATTGGCGTGCTGGCGCGGTGGTCGGAGTAACCGTTCAGGTACTACTCGAGTCGGCTGAGAGGGATTGCGGAGTCGGGGTCGAAGACCGGTGGTGTGGAGCGGGCTGAGGCAGAGGCGATCTATGACGCGGGGCGTGAGGCCGTCGTTTCTGTGCTCTTGGCGATGTCGGAGCAGATCGCGGTGTTGACTGCTCGGGTGGAGGAGTTGGAGCGGCAGGTGGCGCGCAATTCGCGTAATTCGTCGAAGCCGCCGAGCAGTGATCCGCCGTGGGCGCCGAAGCCCAATCCGAAGAAGCCGTCAGGTCGCAAGCGTGGCGGGCAGGACGGTCACGACGGGCATCATCGGCAGCTGTATGTGGCTGACCGAATTGAAGCGGCGTGGCCGTCGTCGTGCTCGGGCTGCGGGAGCAGCCTTGGTCGGTGCGCCAGCGGCGCACCGAGCGTGCATCAGGTCGCGGAGTTGCCGCCGGTGGTGGTGGAGATCATCGAGTACCAGCTCAACCAGGTCCGCTGCATGGGGTGCGAGACGGTCACGTACGCGCCGCTGCCCGAGGGCGTGCCTCGATCGGCGTTCGGTCCCCGGTTGCATGCGCTGGTCGGGACGCTCACTGCAGATTCGCGTGTCAGTCGCCGCAATGTGCGCGACCTGTTGGACACCGTCTTCGGGTGTCCGATCTCGCTCGGCGCGGTCGACGCGATGGTGCAGCGCGTCGGATCGCAGCTCCAAGCGCCGTACGAGCAGGCCGTGCGCTACATCCGTGGCGCCGACGTGTTGTGCGTTGACGAGACCGGCTGGAAGATCGCGGGCACCAGAAGTTGGGTGTGGGGCGCATTCACGCCCGAGGTTGGGGTGCTGCGCATCGACCCCGAGCGCTCCGCGGACGCCGCCGAGCGTTTGCTCGCAGGCTTCACCGGCGTTGTCAGCTGCGACCGCTACGGCGCGTACCGCCAATACGACGAGCGGCAGCTGTGCTGGGCACATCTGGACCGAAACCTCTCCGACCTGGCCGCATACCCCGAGCCGACGCGCTCCACCGCCGAGACGCTCAAGGCCGTGTGCGACGAGGTCTTCACCGCCTGGCGCGCCTACGCCGACGAGCACCAGGATCGAGCGCGCCTGCGCCGCCGCGTCGGCCAGATCAAAAGCCGCATGCGCAACCTGCTCGACGACGCCGCATCGAACGGCCGCGACAAGAAAGCCCGCCGGATCGCCCGCGGCATCCTCAGGGAATTCGACTGCTACTGGACCTTCGCCTCGATCGACGGCGTCGAGCCCACCAACAACGACGCCGAACGCGGCCTGCGCCGTACCGTCATCACCCGCAAAGTCAGCTTCGGCAACCAAACCCAACGCGGCGCCCGAACCACCGAACGACTCCAAACCGCCGCCGAATGCTGCCGCCGCCAAAGCCGCTCCCTCTTCACCTACCTCCAAGAGCTCGCCGACGCCGCCACCCGCGGCGATCCCGCTCCCAGCCTCACACCCGCCTGACCACCAGACAAGACCCGGCACCGGGAGGCCCCGTAGTACCTGAACGGTTACGTGATTCGGCGTTTATGCAGGTATTTGTCCTCGATAAGTGGTGAAGAATATGAATCTGTGCTGCGGCAGCGGAGGGGCCTGCTGTGGGCATGGTTCGCCTATTGCCGGTACGCTTACAAGTCGTGTCTGGCTCCGACAAGTTCACTCATCTGCCTCGCGGCCGTGCGGCCCTCGACGCCATCAAGGGCAAGGGTGGACGCAAGGGATACTTCCCCCGGAAGTCGGGGGCGATCTTGATCGACACTGGCACACGGTCGCTGGAGTATCGGGTCTGCGATCACCTCGCCGCTGAACACCGCCTTAAGGTCGCCGCCCTCCCGTGGCAG
>DATLXE010000220.1:0-8184 GCA_035575795.1 Gemmatimonadaceae bacterium | reverse complement strand
GCGTGGTCCACGGCGCTGGAGCAGCTGCGCTCGGCTGATGAAGGGAATGATCTGTGCGGCCATAAAGGTGTCCTGAACAGACACCCGGAGCGAGCGATTGCGTTCGCGTCATTGCGAACACCACATCCTCGGTTGACGCTTTCGCGTCCCCCAAGAGGCACCTTGTCGTCAAGGTTGCCGACCCGCTGCAGTAGCGGGTGCTCCAGATGTCTGTAGCGATCTTACGACGGTGTGATCGACAAGAGCAACTAGCCGCGCTATCCGGGCCACTCAGAAGTGGCTCGCGTTTTTTTAGCGGCCCCACATATTCAATGCAGGAAGGCGTTCGCCGGAGGTGGGGGTGGGGTGTCTCACCTACCGAACCCGGCCTCGATGTCGGCCTGCAACTGCTTCGCGGCGGAACGTCCCCACAGATAACGGTCGCACTCTCGCAGCGATAGCCCCTTAGGACTTGCCTCGCGCACCGCTATTAGATAGCGACAGTATCCCTCCCAGATTCGAGCGGGCTTACTGGCGCAACTTCCACACAAGGATGGACATAAAATCGAACGCGCCGAGTTGCTGATCGCGGTGAAAGCGTTGATGGACCGCTTTGAACAGAAACGGTTCGAGATGGTAATAACTGACGTAATCAGCAGGCCGCATCTCACCTCACGTCGTGACCGTCCGCGATTCAGGGCAGAGATGATCTGCTGTGCGGACGCCACAAGATCTACCCATCAGAGAAGCGCGACAAATTCGCTGCACCGGTTCTTGCAGCAGAGTTGTCGAAAGACGGGACGACCGGGTGCTTCTAACACCCGACCGCCCCTAAACACCATCAACAACGTAGCTGCTGACGGTGCCTGCCTCGATCTTACTGGATCAACGCAGCCCGTTGGCCTCCCTCGCAGCGCGAGGAGAAGGACAACAAAATGACGATCAAGATCATCGTCGCTGCACTGCAGCAGGACGACCTCGCCGTGGAGGTGCTCTGATGCGCTGTGCCATCTACGCCCGAGTGTCTACCTCCGACCAGCACGTCGAAAATCAGCTCCGGGAACTGCGCCAATACGTCGAGCGCCGTGGCTGGACCGCCGTCGAATACGTGGACGAGGGCGTCTCCGGTGCGAAAGAGCGCCGTCCTGCGCTCGATGCGATGCTCAAAGCCGCAAAGCGGAGGCGATTCGACGCGCTGGTCGTGTGGCGCTTGGATCGTTTGGGCAGGAACCTGCGGCACTTGCTGTTGCTGCTGGACGACCTCACGTCGCTTGGCGTGGCGTTCGTATCGCTCAACGAGGGCATCGACGCAACGTCCCCAGCCGGGCGTCTGCAGCTGCAAATCCTCGGCGCTATCGCGGAGTTCGAGCGTTCAAGGATTCAGGAGCGAGTCGTGGCGGGGCTGGCACGGTGCAGAGCGCGAGGTCAGAGACTCGGGAGACCAGAGCGCGAAATCTCCGTCGAGCAGCTCGCGTCGATTCGAGGACTGCCGGTGCGCCAAGGCGCTCGTCAGCTCGGGATTCCCCGGACCACCCTCCAGCGGGCACTGGCCCGAATACCCTCAGAACAGACCCTCTGAATTCCTCGACAAACGGGCCGCTTCGGACACGATCCGAGGTGGCCCGTATCCAGTGTCTATGGGCCGCTCCGAGTGACGAACTCCTGTGGCCTTGAGAACACCTTCCAATACGCCCGACCGAAGAATACCGCCCCTGCCGCGAACATCAGTGCTAGAAGCGGCCCCAAAAAAGCGTTCGAATCAGCTCTCGACGCGGCCCATTCGTCCATCGCTGCTTCGCTGACAACGACGGTTCCGTCACGGACGAGCGTCAGCCCGTGCAGTCAATAAACACCGTCATCGGGGTCGTTAACCGCGTAGCTGAAACTCACAGCCCGACAATCAACTTGACCATTGGTGCCCCGCCTTGAGGGACGTGATCCCCCTTCCGGGGAAGGGGACTGGGGGTCATTGGACTTCCTCCCCGTTGCTGAAGGCCACTGGGCCGACGAGGATGTCATCCGCCATGCCCCCCTGGCCGAGACTCAGCGACCAGAAGTGGGTCGCGGGGCCGTTGACCGGCATCCCCTCTCCCTTGCCGTCCTCGTTCATCACCATCAGGGTGTAGGTGTGGACGACGGTGGGGTCATCTTCATCCGTGAAGGCCACGGGTTTGTCGAGATACACAATCTTGATGTAGCCGCCCACCATGGCGTTCAATTCATCGAGATTGAACCCCTCATCGGAATCGGTGAACTTCGGCTCGACCGAGCCGTCCGGTTTGACAATGTGCATTAGCGTTATCGTCGTCCCGCCGCTATCTTTTGTCCCAGTGCCATCGTATTCCGCGCTTCAAGTGGTTTCCAGCGGCGTAGCGTTTTTGTAATTTGACGTCCATCTGCTCCTGCGTGGAAACTGCCTCCTTCACGACCTAGACGTTCGACTCTACGAGCAGCGCCTTCACCCATCGGGTGCGAATGGCGTTATCCTCGATGGCGTCGGCAAGGCGATACTGCTCCAGAAGACACGTCGGGATGAAGGAGACGAACACGGGACCGTTCTTGTCCTCGCACCACCCACCGAGCTGGTCGGCCTTCCCCGCCCCGCCTCCCGCCTCCAACATGTTCAGTTCATTGACAAATTCAGCGGTGACGTTCAGGGGAAGCGAGAGTCGTATCAGCACACCGTCACCCAGTTGCGGATGCTTGAAGTCAGTGCCCAGTTGCAGAAGTGCAGTGCCCGGAGCTTTCCCTCGTGCCGCTGACATCAGCGAAGGAGTGTCGCTGGTAAACGGGAACTCCGCGGTCAGCCCCCCCTTCCCGGCGCACGCCATGACCCATGGGCGAGGATCAAGGTCTTCCAATGGCTTGAAGTCGATGTCTGCGGCGAATGTGGGCCTTTGATTCTCCTCGGCCAAGACCTGCAGCATCGCCAGCGCCCCGTGGCCCAGTTCCCGCAGGCCTTTCTTGGCATGAGGCGTGAGATCAGGTGTGGCTCCGAACATTTCGGCGGCGCCCGAAGACTTTGCCGAGGCATCAGCCGCTTGCATTGGGAGAACAATACTCGCCAACTTCAGAACCTCCTGGAGGTTGCTTTCAGATACGCACAGAGAGGCGTGCAGACGGATGGAGGAGGCCGGGCGATGGAATACAACCGAGCTGACTGTGGTGAAGCGGTTGTAAGCTGAGGTGAGCTTGAGAGTCTTCTCCGACGCTTCCACGTCTCGCAGAAAATCACTCTCGATGTGAACCCGTGCGAATCGGTGCGAGCCTCCTTGTCTCACCGGGACCGCCCAGATGCTCTGAGAGAGATGTCCGGGCCACCACTGAAAACCCCTGGTGAGGGGCACGGACCACTCCGGCTCGATCTGTAGATCCGCTCTAAGTGCCGAGATGAGTTCGAGGCCCGGGTCAGAAGACATGCATCACTCCTTCAAGCGCAAGACGGAGAGTCAGACGTGCCGGGATTCCGCGAGTGGCGGGGAAGACGCTCTTTTTAGCGTGAGCCATCGAGAACGCACAATGCGCCTCTTGCCACATTACTCGGTATCGTCTCGCGACCGCCGTGGGATTCGCCCGAAAGCCTTGCTTGCAGCCGACCGAAACAGTCGCTCGTTGCGAATCATTTCAACCTCGATGTCGCTTCGTGTGAAGGGGAAACTCAGAGCTTGGCCGTATTCCCTATACGCCCACTCCAACGCGGCTTGATACGGTGCCGTCCCGCTCGCCGGTTCCCAACCTACACGGAGCGCCCCACCCTCATAATCGGTCTCTGGCAGATCGAACACGAGATAGCCGAACCCACCGATATGAACCCTCGAAAGCGACCATACTCCCGACCCCATTCCATCAGCGGCGCAGTGGAACAGCGGGGTGACCCTGAAGCCGCAGCTCTCCAGCACACTCAACGCCGGGTCCCCGAAGACTTCGTTCCAGTCGCGGCTCCTCGCTTCACGGTTCGGTGCCGGGCTTGCGGCCTCGAATCGCTTCTATAATCGCCCGCGATAACAGCAGCGGGTCCTGATTGGAGTCGCGAGGAAACTTCAGGCCATCTTCGATGGCACCATCTACAATCCTCTCAAGCGCAGCAAGAAAGGGCCGGGCCTCTCCAGCTTCGAGCGGCTCGCCACCGAGGAAGCGGACTAAGCTGCTCGTCACGGTCGCGAGTCGCGGGCTAACTTCAGCAACAGCATTGAGGAACTTGTCCGCGTCGATGGAACCAAATCTGTCCGCGACTGCGCCGGGCGGTTCAGTAAGGAACTCGGCCAGCCAGCTGGGCCCTTCTACGTGGGCAAGGTATTCGATTCGCACCGCCGCCGATGTCATGGTCGTCAAGCGTCTGGACGATTTCCAAGCCACCACCTTGGCGACGGCGCCTGAGGACCAGCGAAGCCGACCACGAGGCGGCTATCTTGCGGCTCTTCTTTCTCGCGAGGGCCATCCTTCTGGTCCTACGGGACGGGAGAGCTTTCTTTAGCTTAGGCATCGCTCTCTTGGGCCGGGCAAAGCGCCTTATCTTCGCTGCTCGTGGGCATGTTTGCAAGGGCAGAAGCTCGCCGGAATGGTCCTGCAGCGGCATCTGATCGGCGTCGAGCGCATCCACCATCCTCCCGGTGCTTGCCTCTGTTCCGGCTTTCGCTTCACAAGTCCATTTGAATCAGCAGCGGACACGCGAGCGGCTCGTTTCAGAAGCGCAGGACCACCGCACCATCCGGGATAGGTCCGTGTCGCAACTCCCACGCGGCATCCGCCAACCGATAAATCTCATCTTGCCGCAGAATCCTATCGCGCAACTCGGGTGGGGGGCTCCGCAACACCCAACGACCGAGCTTCCATTGTTCTCGCCAGGCGAGGTGCTCAGAGCGTGAGACGAACGGGACCACGTTCGAGCGGGCCCCCGGGTCAACGGGTATGGCCCCGTGCCTCGGCTCCGCGAGCCGGAACAGGAGGTTCAACCGACCTTCGGCTCTCAGCCGAACATGCAGGCTCCAGTCCACTTCGCTCATTGTTGCGAGCTTCGGCGGAGAGGGCGCTTCGAGTTGTCTGGGCGCACGGATAACTCGCGCTCGGAGAATGGCAGGACGGACGCTCCACCCTGCAGCGGGCCGTGGCGCTGGTTCCAGTGCCGATCTGCTTTGACTTCTGCGAACTGCTCGTCCTTCCATTGCGCCCGCTCTGGGCCATCTGGTTCGACGTGGCCTTTGACGGTCATCATCCAGCGCGAGTAGTTACGCCATCCGCGGCGCTGGAGCTGGTCCGCTCGTGAGATGAACTTGAGAACCTGTGCGGGCATTGTCGTGTCCTTTTCGGACACCCCGAGGGAACGAGCAACGGTACTCGTTGTGGACTATCTGTTTGCCTCTGCAATCTGCAGAGGCCACATCGCGCATGTCGCGCAAGGCACCGTGCTGTCCAAGCCGGTTGCCGCGTCCGCTCAAAAGCGAACGACTCCGAATGTCTGGATCAAGGATACCCCGGGGACGGGACGCCCCACAACTACTGAAACTGTTATGTGGGGCCGGTCGTTCCGAGCGCCTCGCACCTCGCCACCCGATAAGGGTCTCGGCCCCTTCTGGCAGCGAGCGAAAGGGCCTTCTGATGCCCCTCTCGACCCCCCGCCTTGAGCGCACTGCAAACAAAGGAGGGGATTTACCGAAGCAAGGCAGCGGACGGACCAAGCGTCGAGAAAGAGAACGCCCCCCAAGGGTCGCCCGTCCCGCTGATACCGGCTACGTTCGAAGGCATTGGATAACGCCCTTCTGCAGATGCCCGTCGAGGGTCGGTTCAGGTGGCGATGTCGCTCCGTTTGAAAAGCCCACACATGGTGATGGTCAGATCGGAGAAGCCTTCGAAGTTCTGCGGGACGCCGCGCGGTGTTGACGCGATTCGCAGTGCATACTTGCCGTGAGCCGAAGCATCGCCTACACTGCTGAAGGACCGCTGTCCAGTGCATCTTCGCCCCGCGTAGCGGGGCACAGGTCTTGTGTTTTTTTGGGTTTTCGTCTTTGCCTCTTTGTTTGGCTACGAACCAGGAGGTCGCACGTTCGAGTCGTGCAGGGCGCACCATTCTCTGATCGACTCCGTATTGAGCACCGCCTCCATTCGGACTCCGCCGCTTCACGAAGCGTGATCGACGCGGCGATCCCCTGACTACCCCGCCGAGACTCCAGGCACAATGGTCGAGCAGGTATAATGGACAGTCAGTTCATGCGTGACGCGCTCGCTCTTGCGCAGCAGGCGCGGGAGCAGGGCGAAGTACCCGTCGGCGCCGTCGTCGTGCTGAACGGCGCGGTGATTGGTGAGGGATTCAACCAGCCGATCAGCACGAACGATCCCACGGCCCACGCCGAAATCGTGGCGTTGCGTGACGCGGCGAGGCGGCTCGGGAACTATCGGCTCACGGGGGCGGCGATGTACGTGACCATCGAGCCGTGCCAGATGTGCGTGGGCGCAATGGTTCATGCGAGAATCGCGCGGGTGGTGTACGGCACGCGCGAGCCGAAGGCCGGCGCGATCGAATCGGCGATGCGTGCGCACGAGCACCCGTCGCTGAATCACCGGATGGAAGCTGCAGGCGGCATTCTCGAGGCGGAATGCCGTGACGTGATGCAGCAATTTTTCGCCGAGTGCCGACGGGCAGAGTGACGCGGGAAGAAGCGCGCAGCGAGCGGCCGTGCCGCGCGGGACGTAGCGCCTGCGGCCGCAAGCGAGGGCCGGAGGGAAGTCGACGCGGAGCGTCGACCCCGAGCGCGCAGCGAGCGGCTTTGCCGCGAGCGAAGTAATAAATGGAGAGGTACCGAAGTGGTCGTAACGGGGGCGCCTCGAAAGCGTCTTGCCGAGTAATCGGCACGGGGGTTCGAATCCCTCCCTCTCCGCCAATCTTGTCTCGTAAGTGTATGTATATAAATCGTTTACTTAATTTTCAATAAATCATTTCCTCCTTTTATCCCACATACCGACCACCACGCGACCAGCCATCATGGAAGAAATCGCCGCGCTGGACGCCGAGAGCGCGGGCGTGAAGACGGATTGGAGGTGGCTTTCAAACTGTCAGAGGGCGAGACACGGGCGCTCTTTAAAGAAGCCGAGGACGTTGCGCCGACCGTCATCATGGTGGAGATCGATCCGAACGAGGGGTCTGGTGTGATCCCCAACAGCCGGCAGGCGTTCCTCCAGCCGAAGGGCCGACCCGATGCCGCGGTGCACGGGACCGTGAGCCCGCAGTTGCGCGAGGTCAAGGCGCTTGCCGGCGTACTGCGCCGCCACTACGACTACGATCGTTTCTGGGTGACTTTTCCGCTGACGGGACCGGACGCCCAACCGCTGTTCTCGCCGAGCGACCAGGATGCCGAGCTCGTCGTCAGGATCTACGAAAAGGAGGGCCGCGTGGAGTGGCCTATTCCGGCGTCCATGCGCTAGGCGCGCTAGAAGTCGATCGCGATCACTTCGTGAACGCTCACCGACGGCAACGACCCGCAGCGTGCCGTTGCCGTCTGCGCGGCGACCGTGGTGCCGGCCGTGAGCAGCTGCACCTTCCTCGCGCGGGCGCCGTCGGGCAGCCGGATGGGCGGAAAAACGACCCCCCGGCGATCGTCTCTCGATCCTCGCGTCTCCTCGGGTTGGCCGATCGGCTGTGCACGACACTTCACCATCGGGGGGCTCCGCCGCGCCGTTCGCGAATCCGCGCGGACGCGGCCCGCCCAGTGCTGAGGAGCCCTTGCATGCGAGTGCGTTTCTTCCCCTGCACCGGTGAGGCAGCGCATGGGAGTCCGACGCGCGTTCGCGCTCATCTGACAGGTCGCGGGGAGCGTATGAAATTCAATGGCCACGACAGCCGTCCTCCCACGGCGTCGGCGTTTCGCGGGCACGATTCGACGCGGGGATGTCCGGCGATCAGTGATCCGCGACGGCAAGCCCGGGTGCGAAAGATTGCCGCAGTCTATCCGGGCGCCATGATGGGGCGTAGGTGAAGGAAGTGCACCAACGCACCGGGCTCACCGTGCGTCAACATGCCGCACTCCGGACGGCGACTGATCATGCAAACTCCATCAGGCACTCATTCATGAGATATACACGGACGCCGCTCAGGCTCCTGACCCTTCTCTGCGGGACGCTGCTCGTGCTCAGCCCCACGGCCTACGCTCAGGATGTTGGACGTCTCACCGGCCGGGTACTCGATCAGACCGGCGCCGTGCTGCCTGGGGTCAC
>DATLXE010000219.1:0-15400 GCA_035575795.1 Gemmatimonadaceae bacterium | reverse complement strand
GGCCGGTCAGGCTCACGCGGTCGTGTCCCGGCTCACCGGACCCGGGAGTGCGCTCGCGCGGCGCTTCCGCTTTTTGCGCGACGGATTGCGCAGCAGCGTCTGCAGGTCACCCCACGATGTGCAGCCGCGGTCGCACAAGTCGGCGATCATTCTCTGAAGACAGCGCGCGGTGGCGATCGCATCGCCGCCGGCCCGGTGACGCGAGGTGATCTCCACGCCGTAGTGGCGCGCGACGTGGTCGAGCGACCGCCGCGAGAGCTGCGGCAGCATCATCCTCGCCATCCGCACCGTGCACAGCTTCCTTCCAGTGAGCCGCCTGCCCGTCGTACGCGAGATCTCGGTCGTCACGAAACGCCAGTCGAATTCCGCGTTGTGGGCGACGAACACGTTTCCCTCGCGCGCCTCGACCAGATCCGGCGCGACCTCGTTGAACGTCGGCGCGCGCCTCACCATGTCCCACGTGATGTTTGTGAGCCTGGTCACGAATGGCGGAATCGGACGCAGCGGATTCACGAGCGTCTCGAACACCTCGGCGATCTCGCCATTGCGCACGATCACGGCGGCAACCTCGGTGATGCGGTCGCCAAACAGCGGGCGGCCGCCCGTCGTCTCGACGTCGACGACCGCGTACGAGAGATTGCACAGCGAATCATCGCGGCTCGCGGGAGACGCGACGTCGGCGAGCGCCGAGTAGGGCTGTGCGGGGCGGTCGGTGAGCATCCACCTGCCGTCGTCGGTGCGAAGGAACTCACCCCGCCCCGCGAACATCGCGCGCGCCATGTGCTCGGCGACGATTCGCGGTGCGCCGGGAAGGCTGCAGATGTGGCCGATGAGGTCGACAACGTCTGCGGGGCCCGCAGCGAGGAACTCGATCGCGCGCGAAGTGAGAAGGGTGTTTTCGTGATCAGCACGCACACCGCCGCGCGTCAGATCCACGGGTCGTCCCGCTCGATCGGGCACGTCATGCAGTGCGGTCCGCCGCCACCGCGCACGAGCTCGCCGCCCTCGAAGGTGATCACGGCGCGCTGGCCGGCGGAGAGCTCCGCCTTCGTGGAGAGAAAGTCGGAAGCGCCAACGATCCTGAAACCAGCCTTGTCCAGCTCTCTCAGTGTCGTCTCGTTGCGCGCGTAGGAAGTAAGGACGCCGGGCCGAAGCGCAGTAAAGTTACACGCCGACGCCCACTGCTCACGATCCTGGACGATCCGGCGCGAGCCTCCGCAAAGAATCGGCTGCATCGGCATCCCGCACTCGCGGAGCGCCGCGAAGAGGTCAGGGTGTTCGCGCATGTGCGCGTCGCCTTTTGCATAATGCAGAATGGGCAGCCGGTACGGTCCAATGAAGTGTGGCGGGTAGACGACGCACAGGTCGCGGTCGACCTGCGTGAAGATCATGTCGAGGTGAATTGCGGTCGCCTCGCGCGGCATCACGACGACGATCAGGTTGCTGACCTCGGTATCCTGGAACAGCAGCGTGGCGAGGCTGTCGATCGCCGCCGGGCTGGACCGCTCGCTGAACCCGACCAGCAGGACATCCTCGCGAAGCGGATGCACGTCGCCGCCCTCGAGCGTGTGGTTGAGCCTGCGCTCGACCGAGCCATCGTAGAGAATCCCCTTGTTGGCGAGCTTCGGGTGCGAGCTGAAGATCGCCTTCATGATCAGCTCCTCTGTCCAGCGCGCGTGAAAGCGCATCGAGCCGATCATCATGTGCTCGTTGATCGCCATCGCCGCGTCGCGGGTGAAGAAGAGATTCGGCAGCGGCGGCAGGAGGTAACCGGACTCGTTGAGCGAGCGCGCGAGCGGTCCAGGCTCTTCCTCCCTGCCCTCGATCAGGCGTCGCACGACTTCGGCGGGCGGCAGCTCGCGCAGCTCGGCGGCAAGCGGCTGCATCGGCACGACGTCGAGCGTCTCGCGGATGATCATGTCACGCACCCCGGCGTCTTCCAGCACTTCCGTCAGCAGCTCGCTGACGTGAAGTACCTCGGCGAACCGGGCAAGCACCTGCACGAAGCGCTTGTGCTCGCGGATAGCGAGGTCGGCGTCGACGATGTCGTCGTACAGGAAGTCGGCGCGCGTGCTGGGCGTGACCGCGAGCAGCTCATTGCCGGGACTGTGGACGAGGACCGTGCGCAATGCGCCAATCTCGGAAGTTACGTGAACTGCCATCGGGGGAAGATACCGGCCAGCACTGTCATAGCGAAGTGATTTTTCGGCGGCCGAAAGGCGATTTTGTTACTTTGTGAAGTAATTCACAAGCCCAAAAACTATTGAAACGGATCGCCGAATCGACGGTGCGACGGCTCTCGCTCTACCTCAGCTTTCTCGAGGGAAAGGAGCGCCAGGGAGTCGCAACAATCTCCAGCGATGAGCTCGCCCGCCTCGGGGGAACGACATCGGCCCAGGTCAGGAAAGACCTTTCGCTTTTCGGCTCTTTCGGAAAGCGCGGCCTCGGCTACGCCGTCCCCGAGCTGTCGGCGAAGCTGCGTGAGATACTCGGGCTTGGAAAAGAATGGCGCGTGTGCATCATCGGCGCCGGAAAGATCGGCGCGGCGCTGGCGCGCTACCGTGGTTTCTCCGAGAGAGGGTTCGTCGTTGCCGCGGTGTACGACGTCGATCCGGGGAAGGTCGGCAAGCGATGGGAGAACCTCTCCGTGCGCGACATCCGCGAGCTCGAGCGCGATGCGGCGAAGGAGGAGCTGGACATCGCCGTGCTGGCGACGCCGGCGGAGAATTCGGCGGCGGTGGTCAAGCAGGTCGTGCGCGCCGGCATCAAGGCGATCCTGAACTTCGCGCCGGTACAGCTTTCGGTGCCGGCTGACGTGACCGTGCGCAACGTGAATATGGCGATGGAGCTGGAAGGACTTTCGTTCGCGCTCGCCAACCGAAGCGACAGCTAGTTGGCGTAACTCAGGACTACCTGTTCTGAGTTTCTGTTACCGGTGGCCCGGTTGCGGCTCTCTGCGCTGAACCTGCCTTTTCCGGATTTGGCATAGACACGCAACCCGGCTACCCGTAACCATCACTCTCAACAGGTAGTCTTGAGTCAGCAGTTCGCTTTCTACGGGGAGCCTTCAAGGGCAGCGAAAAGTCTGGTAAACTGCCGCGGACTGACTACCTCCGGCCTCGCCTCCGGTGGGATTTCGCACCTCTCCAGAATCTCCGCGGCAGCATCCACCGTGAGACCGCGTACCGTTCGCAACACGCGCTGCATCTGCTTGCGGCGCAGCCCGAAGCACGCCTGCACGAACGCGCGAAATGGCGCGAGCTCGCCCTGTGGCAGGAGCGGTGCCGCGAGCGGGACGACGCGGACGACAGCCGACTCGACCTTGGGCGACGGACTGAATGCGGTACGCGGAACATCGAGCACCATTTCTACCGACGCTGCCACCGCGATGTTCACCGACAGCGCACCGTACGCCTCGGTGTCTTCGGTCGCCGCCATCCGGTCGGCGACCTCGCGCTGGACGAGGAACACCGAGCGGCGCGGCATCGGCGGCTCGAGCGCTCGGAAAATAATCGGCGTCGTGATGTAGTACGGGACGTTTCCGATGAGCAGGTAGTCGCTGCCGGCGACTTCGTCGACACGTGTCTCCAGAAAATCTGATTGCACGATAATTACATGCGCTTGCCCGGCGTAGCGCTTCGCGAGCTGCTCGGCGAGCGCGCGGTCGATCTCAACAGCGACGACCTTCCCTGCACGGCCCGCAAGAATGTCGGTGAGCGATCCCCGTCCCGGACCAACCTCGACAACGGTGTCGGCGGTCGTGGGACTGAGCGCATCGACGATCGACGACAGAATCGCCGGGTCGGAAAGAAAGTGCTGCCCGTACCGCTTGAGAACCGGGGGATTGGATTTGCGCCCGCCCGGCGGGGGAGCCACCGTCAGCTTCGCAGCACGACCAGCGTCAGGTCATCCCTGCTCGGAATGCCGCGCGTGTGCCTGCCCAGCATCGCAAACACTTCGTCGAGAATCACGGAAGTTTTCTTTTCGCGGTGCTCGACAATCGTTTCCATTACCCGTTCTTCGCCGAGCCGCTCGTCGGTGGCGTTGCGGGCATCGCTGATTCCATCGGTGAAGAGCACCAGCAGGTCCTTCCCCTTTTCCCAGCCGAGAGTTGCGGCGGCAGGCGTGTCGTCGGTCATGCCGAGGGGAGGATTACCGGCGGCGAGGCGCGTGACCGTGCCCTCCTGGCTGACGACGAAGGCGTGCGGGTGGCCGGTGTTGGCATAGGTCAGCGTTCCATTCAGTGTATCGACGACGCCGTAGAAAACGGAAATGAACATTTCGGTCTGCTCGAGCTCGTCGCGCAGCGAGTTGGTAAGTGCGCCGAGCATCGCGCCCGGACTGGCGGTGATCTGCGCGTGAATCGCCGATGCGCTCATCGCGAGAGCCATGATGAGGGCCGCGCGATATCCGTGGCCCGAAACGTCACCGATCATCACACCCGTTCCGCCGTCCCGCATCTTGAACAGCTGGTAGAAGTCGCCGCCGACGCTCTCCGCGGGAACGACGCGCGCAGTGACCTCTGCCTCAGGCGCAACCACGCTCGTCGACGGCAGCAGCTTCATCTGCAGGTCGTGGGCGAGGCTCATCTCCTGCTGCAGCCGCTGCTGGTCGAGCGAGGCAAGCACGAGCTTGGCATTCTGAATCGCGGTGCCGATCTGCGTCGCGATCGCGGTGACGAGCTTCTGGTCGCCGGCGGAGAACGGTTGCCGCGAACGCCGGTCGGCAAGATTCACCACTCCGAGCGGCTGTCCGCCGGAAGGCGTCGTCCACATGATCGGCACCGACAGCATCTCTCCCCGGCCGTACGGCGATTCGGTTCCAAACGTCACTCCCTTCCCGATGACGATGAGCGGATGCTGCGTGCGAAAGACGCGTGCTGAGACGCTCGTCGGGTCGGCGGCGCTGATCGCCGGGATCTCCGAGGTTGGAACGCCGAGCGCGGCAACGGCGTTGAGCGTATTGGTGGCGGGATCGTGAACGAGGATCGACGCCACGCGCGCGCCAACGGTTTCCGAGATCTCGGTGAGGATCGTCGTCGCCACTTCCTCGAGCGCGACGGTGCGGCCAAGTATTTCGCCGATAGTGTAGAGGAGATTGATCTCCTCGTACCGCTCGCCCAGCTCGATTGCGGCGTGCTCGACCTCGAGTGCCGCTTTCATGAACTGGGCGACTACAGGCATGAGCAGGTTTACGTGGCGGTCTTCCGGCGTATGTCCGGGGTCGCACGGGCCAACGGTGAGCCACACCTTGCGCACGGAATGCACGCGCGTGACGAGCTGCGTGCCGAAGTTCCCCGGAACCGACTGGCCGGGCTCGCCGGGCAGCACATCGGGCATCTGCACCTTTGCGCTCGATCGCGCAATTGCCGTTGGCGCCGCTCGTCCCTCACCGCCGCCCCAGACACCGGCCTCGCAGTGTGTGCCCTCGCGGAAGGCGATGAGCACCGCTTCCAGCTCCTTCATGCGCGGCGGAGCGTCAGGCGTACGACGTTGCCCTCCTGCTGGAAGCTCTCGACGCGGTCCATCAGCTTGCGCATCAGGAAAAGCCCGCGCCCTTCCTCGCGCGTGATGTTCTCGTCGGTGGTGCAATCCTTTGTCGACGCGTCGAGGTCGAAGCCGGGCCCCTCGTCAACGACCTCGAAGACGAGGCTCGTGTCATCGATGATGGCGCGGACACGCACCTGCTTGCCGCTGGCGCCGACGTTGCCGCGCAGGATGGCGTTCGACAGCGCCTCCGAGAGGGCCACGGGCACGTTGAGCGAGCACTTGCTGGGCGGGAACTTGAGCTCGCGGCAGCGCTGGCTCGCGAGCTCGACTACGCCTTCGATGTAGTCGACGTCGCTCGGGATCCGGAGATCGAAGGCGACGCGCGATGCGGCCATTAGAAGCTCTCTAGCGCGCGCTCCCTGGTGTCGGAAATCTGGAAGAGCGTGTCGAGCTTCGTCAGCTCGAACAGCGTCTGCAGGTCGTCGTTGAGGTTGGCGAGGCGAAGCTCACCGCCCTGCTCGCGAATCTTTTTCGAGAGGGATACGAGCACGCCGAGTCCGGAGCTGTCGATGTAGCCGGTCTGGCTGAAGTCGATCAGGAACTTCTTCTCGCCCTTCTCGAGCTCGTCGAGAACTTTTTGCTTCAGCTCCTGCCTGTTACCGACGATGAGCTGGCCTTCGACATCGACGACGACGACCTCGCCCTGCTTCTTGATCGAGAAACTCATTCAGATATCTCCAGTATGATCCAATTCAGGAAAAGCGCACCGCATCCACCGCGCTTCCAGACTGCAGCGCGGCAATCGCGGCCACATTAATAATGTCCTCCTTGTCCGCTCCGCGCGAGAGATCGGCGGCCGGTTTCGCGAGGCCCTGCAGTATCGGTCCGACTGCCTGCGCGCCGCCCAGGCGCTGCACCAGTTTGTATGCGATGTTGCCGGCGTCGAGCGAGGGAAACACGAGCACATTCGCGCGGCCGGCTACTGGACTGCCCGGCGCTTTGCGGTCGGCGACGAGCGGGGCAAGCGCGGCATCTCCTTGCAATTCTCCGTCCACCTCAAGGGTTGGCGCCCGCTCCCGGATGAGCGCGACGGCGGCGCGCACAGCCTCGACGCTTTTCCCGCGTGCGCTGCCGCGCGTGCTGAAGGACAGGAGCGCAACCCGGGGTTCATCGCCAACGATCCGCCGCCGGTCGACCGCGGCAGCGATCGCGATGTCGGCGAGGTTTTCGGCGGTCGGATACGGGATAACCGCGCAGTCGGCGAAGGTGATGACCGGCGCGGGGGCGCCGGTACCGTCGCGGAGAATCATGTAGAATGCGCTCGAGACAACCCGTCCGCCGGGTGCGAGTCCGATGTTCCGCAGCGCGCTCCGCAGTACTTCCGTCGTCGTGCACACCGCGCCCGCGACGCAGGCATCGGCACCGCCCGAGGTGACGAGCTGGTGCGAGAACTGGAGTGCACTCTTGCCCCCCGGGTCGAGGGCGGTGAGGCCGCGGCCTTCGAGCTCAGCGCGCTCGCCAGCGTCCGCCGTCACGAGGATCGGCCTGGCGACGCCTGCGCGTTTCAGCTCTTCCGCCGCGGCTATTATCCGCTCGTCGGACGCTTCCGGAAAAACGATGCGGCGATCGAGCGCCGCCGCCCTTTTTCGAATCTCTTCCGCGAAGCTCACCCGCGGGCGGTCAGCTTACGACCGAACTTCCGCGCCAGCGCATCGGCGACGGCGGGGTGGACGAGACCGTCGAGATTGCCGCCGTGGCGCGCGACCTCCCTCACAATGCTGGAGCTGATGTAGGTGGTTTCGACCGAGGGAACCATGAAAACCGTCTCGAGGTTTTCCGACAGGTGGCGATTCATGAGCGCCATCTGGAACTCGTACTCGAAGTCGCTGACGGCGCGCAGACCGCGGATAATCAGCGAGGCACCGAGCCGACTCGCGAAATCGACGAGCAGTCCGTCGAACTGCTGCACCTCGACGCGATCGTACTCCGACGTGGTGAGCCGCATCAGGTCGAGCCGCTCGTCCATCGAAAAGAGCGCTGCCTTCTGCGAGTTGGTGGCGGCCGCAACGACGAGGCGGTCGACGAACTCAAGGCTGCGCCTGATCACGTCCTCGTGGCCGCGCGTGATCGGGTCGAAGCTGCCGGCGTAGATGGCCGTCGTATTCACTCAGTCCTCGCTGCGGTAGAAAGTGATCGCCGACGAACCGTAGCGCCGCGTGTCGCGCGCGTCGGGAAGCGTCTCGGTCGCCGAGTGCTCGATGCCGAGCACTCGGCTGAATGGCACGTCGAGCCATTGTCGCGCAAGACCGGCGGCATCATCCGCTGCATACGGAGGATCGGCAAAGGCAACGTCGTAGTCGAGCGGCCGGAGATCCGCGACGAACTCCAGCGCGGCACGGCGGTGAATGCGCGCGAACTCCTCGGCCTTGAGGGTTGCGATGTTCTCCGCGAGCACGGTAACGCTCTTCCTGTCGTTCTCGACGAAATCCACCCACAGCGCGCCGCGCGAAACCGCTTCGAGCCCAAGCGCGCCGGAGCCGGCGAACAGGTCAAGCACCCGCGCACCGGGAAGATCCCTCTGCACAATGCTCATCCAGGCCTCGCGCACGCGGTCGAGCGTTGGCCGGATGGCGTTGCCGGGCGGCACCGCGATCTGCCGCCCGCGCCAGCGTCCCGCGACTATACGCACGCGGAATCGGGGCTCGCGATGCAGATGTCGGCGATGCGCGCCTGCAGCCTGCTCTCGCCGCGATACTCATCGCGCTCGAGCCGGAAGGCGATGTCCACCTTCACTCCCGACTCGAACTCGCCCGCGCGCGCTGCAAGCCCCCATCCGATCGCCTCGATCGTATTCGCGCCGGCATCGAGAACCAGCTTGAGTCCATCGTGACCGATCAGCTTCGGCGGCCTGGCGATCTTTACTCCTCTCGCGAGAAGCACCGGCGTCGGGTTGCCCATTCCGAAGGGCTCGAAGTGGCGGAACAGCGTCTCCAGCTTTTCGTTCATCGAATCGATCTCGACCTCGAGGTCTACGCGGATCTCGGGCACCAGGTCGGCGCGCGTGAGCAAAGACCTTGCGACGTCGTTGAACCTGATCGCGAACTCATCGACTCTGTCGCGTGCAACCGTGACGCCGGCCGCCGCCTTGTGGCCGCCGAAGCGGAGCAGCAGGTCGCGGCACTTTCCGAGCGCTCCATGCAGGTCGAACTTGGATATCGAGCGGCCCGATCCCTTTCCCTCATTGCCCGACAGCGCGACGAGCACAGTCGGCCTGCCGAACTCCTCGACGAGCCGCGACGCAACGATGCCGATCACGCCCGGGTGCCACCGCTCGTCGGCGAGCACTATGCCGAATGTGTTGTGAAGGTCCATCGCGAACACGCGCTCGCGCGCCTCCTCGAGCGTCGCCCGGTCGAGATCCTGCCGGCGGCGGTTCAGCTCTTCGAGATCGCGCGCGATTGCATTCGCCTCGTGTTCATCCTCGGTGAGCAGCAGGTCGACGCCGCGGATGGCGTGGCCGAGCCGGCCGGCTGCATTGAGCCGGGGACCGAGGATGAACCCGATGCGGCCGGCGGTGAGCTGTTTCCCTTCGAGTCCCGCGGCGCGGATGAGCGCGCGCAAGCCGACATTGCGTGTATCGCTCAGCATGCGGAGGCCATAGCGAACGAAAACCCGGTTCTCGCCGCGCAACGGCGCAACGTCGGCAACGGTGGCGAGCGCAACGAGGTCGAGCATGCCCCAGATGAAATTCTCGTTCTTCCCAAGCGCGCGTGCGAGCGCGAGTGCCAGCTTGAACGTGACACCGACCGCGGCGAGATCCTTGTCCGGATACGCGCAGCCAGGCCGTTTCGGATTGAGCACCGAGAGACACTCGGGCAGCGCGCCGCCCGGCAGGTGATGATCGGTGACGATCACATCCACGCCGGCCTTGCACAGCCGCGCGACCGGTGCGACCGCGCTCGTACCGCAGTCGCAGGTCACGACCACCTTCGCGCCGATTGCGATCGCGGCGTCGACTCCGGCGTCGCTCAGGTCATAGCCATCCTCGATGCGCCGGGGAATGAACGGCTCGGCCTTGCCTCCGAGTACGCGGATCGCGCGCGTGAGCAGCGTGGTCGAGCAGATGCCGTCGACATCGTAATCGCCGTGGATGAACACCAGCTCTCCACCCGTGACCGCCGCCGCGAGCCGCGCAACGGCCTTGTCCATCGAGAGGAAGGAAAGTGGGTCGTGCAGCCGGTCGAGCCGGGGCCTGAGGAAAAGCTTTGCTTCTTCCGCGCTTACGTAGCCGCGAATGAAGAGGAGCCGGCAGACGGTCGTCGGGAGGGAGAGCGCCTGCGCGAGGGCCTCGACCACGGCCTCATCAGGCGCAACCGGCAGTATCCAGCGCGCGGTGCGTTTCGGCGCCCCAGCAGCGGATCGTGGCGCCGGCGTTGACGCTGTCGTGGTAATCTCAATCACTTCGACAGACCGTCCCTGTCAGGAGCCCGAGTAAAGCAGCACACCGCACGCTTCACAGACCTCGATCTGGCCGCCGCCGCTCATCATGTTGCGCCGCTGAAGTGGTATCGCGGTGTCGCAGTTGCCGCACGACCCTCCCTGCAATGGATACAGGGCCATCGGCCTCTTGCTGCGGATGCGATCGTACTTGCCGAGCATCGGACGCGAGACGCCGTTTGAACGCCCCTGGCGCTCTTTCCGCGCACCACCGAGCTCTTCCTGGAGCGCCGCGCGCTTCGCTTCGATGTCCGGACGTGTTGCTTCCTGTTCCTTCTCGATGTCGGCAAGCCCTTTTGTCGAAGCTTCGACCGTCGCGTTCAGGTCCGCCAGCCGGCGGCCGACGATCTGCAGCTCCGTCTCATCCTCCGCCATCAGTCGCTTCGTCGATTCGACCTGCGCAGTGGCAGCGGTCGCTTCGCGCATCCGCTTCACATCGTCGAGCGCGTGCAGATTCCGCTCCTGCATCTGCTTGTGCTGCGCGAGCCGCCCCTCGAGCTCACGCTTCTTCTTCTCCTCCGTTTGTACCGCCGCCTGCGCGCGGGTCAGCGCTTCCCCCGCTTTGCCTCGCCGCGCATCGAGCGCGGCCAACTGCGGATCGAGGGCCTTTATCTGGTCTTCGATCTCGCGAATGCGGAGATCGTCGGCCTGCAGTGCGAGCAGCGCATCAATCTCTGCCTGCATTCAACCTCCTTGATCTCATTCCGAGCCTCCCTGATTAGTGGATGAGGAACTCTTGTTAGTCGTTTCCGCCCGCTCCTTCTGCAACGCATACTTTTTTCCGATCAACACGTCTTTCTCCGCTTCGCCGGCAAGCGGCACGAGCCTCTGGATGCTCGACATGTCCCGCCGCAGATCGAGCTTGTGCAGCTTCGCGAGGCTGTCGTCGATCGTGCGCTGGGGATCGACCTGTGTTTCGCCAGCGGCAAGCAGCTCCTCGACGTCTGCGACGGCCTCCTCGTCCAGATGCGCGCAGATATCCTCAACCGTTGAATCGGATCCCGCCTTGAGGAGCGCCTCGTAAATCGCCCGGTAAGCGGGATCGTGAAACGCTTCCGGCCCCCGCTTCTCCGGCATGCTTTCAACCCTCGATCGGTCCACCAGCATCGCGCGCACCAGCTCTCGTTCGGCCGACACCCAAGGGCCGGGATACCGGGCTCTTTTGTCTTCTCGGCGCATCTGCCCGGCCGGGGAAATGCGCGGTCCGGCCGGGGTCTCCGATCCCGGCGCCGCAGTGACGCTCGGTACGGAGCGCGCACCGAGCTCCCGCTCCAGTACTTCCCGCGCCACACCCATAACCTCGGACGCGCGCCCGAGATAAAGATCGCGCGTCACGAGGTCGCTCGTCACCCGTAACGTCGGCAGCAGGCGGTCGAGGGCGCGCCGCTTTTTGTGAAGCGCGGCAAACGACCCGGCGCGGTCGAGCAGCTGGATCTTTCGCTCGAACACATCAATCGCGCCGCCGAGTCGCTCGACGAGCGCCGGCGCGCCGTTCGCCTTTACGAACGTGTCCGGATCCTCGCCATCGGGGAGTGTCACCACCCGCACCGACATCCCCTGCGCAAGGAGCTCGTCGCCCGACCGGAACGTTGCCTTCCGTCCGGCGCGGTCGCTGTCGTAGAGCAGAAACACATTCTTCGTGAGCTTGCGCAGCAGCGCCGCCTGCGCCTCGGTGAGCGCCGTTCCCATCGGCGCCACCGCGGTCATCACTCCCGCCGCCATCAGCTGGGCAACATCGAAGTAACCTTCGACGACGAGCGCCTGATCCTCGCGGCGGATGTCGTTCTTCGCCCAGTTCAGTCCGTACAGCAGCTTCCCTTTCGAGAAGACGGCAGACTCGGGCGAGTTCAGGTACTTGGGCTCGCCCGGTCCGAGCAGCCGTCCGCCGAAACCGACGTGGCGGCTCATCAAGTCGAGAATCGGAAAGATCAGCCGCGCCCTGAAACGCGGCCGTGGCTCGATTCCTTCTTCGCCCTTTACCAGCAGGCCGGCGTCGATGAGACGCGCGTCGTCGAAGCCCATCGTGTTCAAGTAGCTACGCATCAGGCCGATCTCACGCGGCGCGAACCCAATTCCGAACTGGTCGGCCGTCTCCCGCGAGATTCCCCGCTGAGCCAGGTAATCACGCGCCGTCGCCCCAAGCGGGTCGTCCCAGAGAATCTTCTGGAAGTAACCCGCAGCCGTCGCATTGATTTCCCAGAGCGGCTCGCGCGGATCAGGGCCTTCACGGCGCGTGTCGACTTCGCGGACCTCGATCCCCGCCTTTTCGCCGACGAGCTTGATCGCTGCCGGATATTCGAGGCCGATGCGCTTCTGAAAAAACTTGAATACGTCCCCGCTCTCGTGACACACGAAGCAGTAGTACATTCGCCTCTTCGGCGAGACGGAGAAGTTCGGGTGTGTTCCCTGGTGGAAGGGGCACGGTCCGCGGAAGTCGGAGCCCTGACGCTTAAGGTTGACGTACTCGCCGATGATCTGGACGATGTCGGCTGCGTCGCGCACCTGCTCGACCACTTCGTCCGGTATCATCCGAGCTCCGCGACGGTCACGCCGGCACCACCCTCGTTCCACGCACCAAGCCGGAAGTTGGCGACGCGCGACTCCTTGCTCAGCATTTCCGCCACGCGCTCGCGCAGGGCGCCGGTTCCCTTGCCGTGAATGATGCGGATGGCGCGCAGGTCCGCCCGCACCGCGGCGTCGACGGCCTGCATGACGACATCTTCCACTTCGCCCGCTCTCATGCCGCGGACATCGATTTCGCTCGGCGCATGCACCTCGGGCAGATCGCCCCGCACTGCCACCGTCACTTCAGGCGTCGCTCTCGTGACGCTCGAGGCACGAAGCGACGCACGTGGCACCGTCATCTTCATGACCCCGACCGCCACCACCGCTTCATCGCCGCGAACCTCGACGACACGCCCGACTCTGCCGCCAAGCGTCTCGACTTCCACGAAGTCGCCAACTGAAATATTCCCGCCGCCCGGCGTCGTCGCGCGCGTGCCCGCTTCCTCGCGCACCATCGTGTCGAGGGCTCGACCCTGGTCATCCGCCATCTTCTCGATGCGTCGCCGCGCGTCGCGCGCCAGCGATTCGGCTTCGTCCGACGACGCGCGCAGCTCCTTGATCGTGCGCTCGACCTCGGCACGCGCCTCGAGAAGATACTGGCGGGCCTCGCGCCTGCTGCTCCGCTCGACGTCGCGCTCCCGTTCACCAACATTCCGTTCGCGCTCAGCCACGCGCCGCGCACGGTCCGCGGTGACGCCGGCCGATTCCGTCGCATCGCGTTCCTGCGCGGTCAACGTCTTCTCTCGCGCTTCGAGGTCGGCGAGCAATGCGGTTATTTTGCGTTCATCGACAGGGATGCGTTCTTCGGCACGCTTCAAAACAGCATCCGGCAGGCGCAGCCTTCTCGCGATGCTGATTCCATACGATCGGCCAGGCACACCCTTCGTGAGGCGATACGTTGGAGCCAGCGCGACGGGATCGAATTGCAGCGATGCGTTCACCACGCCGGGCACTTCTGTCGCCAACTCCTTGAGCGCGCCGAGGTGCGTGGTAGCAATCGACAATGTACGGCGTACGGTGAGCGCTTCGAGTATCGCCCCCCCGAGCGCGGCTCCCTCGATCGGATCGGTGCCGGAGCCGAGCTCGTCGATCAGCACCAGCGAGCTGCTGGTGGCGGACTCCAGGACCTCGGAAAGATTCCGCAGGTGCGCGCTGAACGTCGAGAGGCTCGCGAATATCGACTGCTCGTCGCCGACATCGGCGTAAATGTTGTCGAACACCGCGATGCGCGATCCGCTCGCGACCGGGACCGGAACTCCCGCCTGAGTGAGTGCGGAAAAGAGTCCGACGGCTTTGAGCAGTACGGTCTTGCCGCCGGTGTTGGGACCGGAGATGAGCAGCGTTCGCTCGACCTCGCTCATTTCGAGCGTGAACGATACGACGTCGATTCCCTGCGCGAGGAGTAGCGGGTGCCTTCCCTCGACGATGTGGAATCCCTTGCCTGCGTCAGCGAGGTCGACGGGGGCGCAACTGAACTCAATCGCGTAACGCGCGCGTGCCACGAGCGAGTCGAGCGTGACGAGCGCCTCGAGCGAATTTGTCAGTCCCTCGTGATGTGGCCGGATCTGATCCGTGAGTGCGGCGAGGATTCGGTCGACCTCCTCGATCTCCTCGCCCTGGAGCTCGCGGATGCGGTTGGACGCCTCCACTGCGGCGGGTGGCTCGACGAATAGCGTTCCGCCCGTCGCCGACGCATCGTGCACGATTCCGCCGACCGCCGACTGCGCCTCCCTGCGCACGGGAATGACGTAGCGGCCGTTCCTGACGGTCACCGACATGTCGGCAACACGCTGGTGCGGCTCGAGCTTCGCCATTGCCTTCTCCAGCATCTTGACGAGCTCTCCCTGCGATCCTTTGAGCTCACGCCTGATACGGCGCAACGCCGGAGATGCATCATCGCGCACCTCCCCGTCGTCGTCGATCGCTGCCTGTATCGCGGCCTCGAGCTGCTTCTCGGAGAGAAGCGGCGCGATCTGCTCAGACAGCACGGCTCTCGCCATCGCGGGGATGCGATCCTCGCGCAGCGATTCTCGCGTCGCGCGCGAGCTCGCCGCGAGTGCGCCGACGGCCCTGATGTCGGGCGCGGACAGCGTCGCGCCGGTAACGCGCAGCCGGGCAAGTGCCTGCCGCGCATCGGGGACGCCGTGCAGGTGCCACGGCTCCTCAGCCGTGAGCAGCGACCGAACCGCGGCGACGCGACCCAGCTCGCGATCGACCGCTTTCGCGTCAGCTTCGGGACGGAGCTCCCGCACGCGATCGGCGCCAAGTGGAGAGCCGGCACGATCGGCGACGAGGGCGAGCGTGCGCGAAAATTCGAGGACGTTGAGGGCGTGCGCGTTCATCGCTCCTTGCTACCCCAAAAAGGCAAAACCCGAGCGGGCGAAGTAGGTCGCCGGCTCGGGTTTTCTTTGCTTCTGGTTCTCGCGGTCACCCCTGCTTGCCCAGCTCCTCGCGCGCGATCGCGTTGATGGCTCCACCCTCGGCGCGCCCCTTGAATTGCGGAAGCACCTTGCCCATGACGGCGCCGATCTGTGTCGCTCCGCCGGCGATTGCGGCCCGCACGGCGGCACGCAGCTCTTCGTCGGGCACCTGCGCGGGCAGGTACTTTTCCAACGCGGCGGCCTCGGCCGCTTCCTTGTCGGCGAGGTCCTGGCGACCGCCCTTGCCGTACATCTCGATCGACTCACGACGCTTCTTGATCGACTTGCGCAGGACATCGATCACTTCGATGTCGCCCGGCTCCCGCCGTAGCTCGATCTTCTTGTTCTTGATCTCCGACAGCACCGTGCTCAGCAGCAGCGTGCCGGGCTTGTCCTGCGCTTTACGGGCGGTGTTGAGGTCGCCCTGAA
>DATLXE010000218.1:0-3124 GCA_035575795.1 Gemmatimonadaceae bacterium | reverse complement strand
CGGCACGTCACGCAACACGCTCGGTCTTATCCGTAATGCGGGCGTGGAGCCGCACATAATTGAGTATCTAAAGACGCCCCCGACCCGCGTGATGCTCGCAGATTTGATAGCGCGTATGGACGTCTCGGTCAGGTCGGTGATTCGCCAGAAGGGCACGCTTTACGTCGACCTCGGTTTAGCTGACGCAGGGATCAGCGACGACGCCCTGCTAGATGCGATGGTTCATAACCCTATCCTGATCGATCGGCCCATCGTCGTTACGCCTCGCGGGGTACGGCTGTGCCGACCGTCAGAAACGGTGCTAGACCTGCTTCCGCCCCAGCTTGACGAGTTTCACAAGGAAGATGGTGAAGTCGTCGTAGACGCCGAGGCCACGTTGGTAGCGCCATGATCTACTAAGGCGTCAGCGCCGTGCTCGACTGTCGGCACCAACACGGCATTCGCTCAAGATGCGTAAACAAAGAAATGCCCGGTCCAGCAGGAGCGGAACCGGGCTTGGCTTGGTGCAAAACAGGGGGCTGTTCAATACATGCGGGGAGACAACGGTCCTACAGATTGATCGATTCCATACGCCGGGTGCGGGATGCCGTCTTCGGGTTCGCCTCATCTTCGACATTCCCACCGCCGGGGTCGTCGTCCTCGTCCGGATCGGCGACTGGGCAACCTGCCTCGCATTTCCATCCTGAGTGATCGCAAAAGTCGTCCTCGGCCGCGTTGAAGTCGAGTTCGTCGCCGTCCGCTTGCTGGAAGTCCGGGTCCCCGTCCGCGAGGTCGAGAAGATCGAGTGCTACTGCGATGAAGCCTTCCAACTGATCACGAGAGAATGCGCTGAGGATGCGCGAGACCGCCGCCGGCGGGGGTGGAGCGAATGCGAGGCCCATCATGCCGCCTCCTCAAGCTGAGCGCGGCGCATGCGGCGACGATCGCGGAGAAGATGCTCGACATTATTGAGCTGACCCGGCCTCGCGTTACCTGGTACGCCTTCGTGGTCAATTTCGCCGAACATGAAGTCCAGTAGCGTATCGAAGCCGACGGTAAAGGCTGCCTTCTCGTCCTCCGAGATGTTCGTCTCGACGGGGTTGATCGTGTGCAGGTGGAAGGTGAGCGCCACGGCTTCCTGCCAGGTCGTAGGTACTTGCTGGCTGATGGCCACCGTAAGCGCCATCTGCTCGCGGCTGGTCGACATCACTCCTCTTCGACAATCGTAGAACGAAAAGCGAACGATTCGAGCGCTGTGCTGGACTTTTTCTGTGAATCGTGCTAGCGGTCGGCCATCGCTGTTAAGGAAGGGCGAAAATGCTGGCTTGCGAAAGTGCTGATCGAGAAGGCCTCGATGGCCGTCACACGGACGAAGCGGACGTTTATCGCCTTGCTGCTGCTGGTGATCATGACGCGCAGGCGGGCATGGCGGCCTTGTGCCTGGCGAAGGGGATCGATGGCCGAGTGTCGCCTTCGGATGCCACGCTGATGGCTTTGATGTGGGCGAACATGGCTTCCACCTCGGGCAAGGCGCCGCACGCGCTGGCCTATGCGGGCGTCCTCATGGTCCAGGCGAGCCAAGCGATGGCGAACGGGATGTCTGAATCATCGTGCGAGAATCTGTTCGCCGAAGCGCTCGCCATCATCGACAAGGTTGCCGATGCGGGTCATGCACGGGCTGAGTTAGTCAGCCTTGCCTTGGCCGCGCACATGACGCCTGGCGGTATCGCCAAGGCGCAAGCGTTTCGCGCGTGCATCTACATTGAACCACTCACCGCAGAGGAACGCGAAGAAGATGCGGCGGGCCTCGACTGGATCGTTGCGGTGCTGAGCCAGCAAACCGAGCAGGGAAACTAAGATGGGCATGCGTGAAGGGCAGGACGTGCTGGCGACGGCGCTAGAGAACCAGAACCCCGGCGCTTACGATGCGTTTCTCGCGGCGAATAGCGCCAACCGGCACCTCAACGTGCTTGGTAACGCACTCACGGCGGCCAAGGGCCAAGTGAATGACGCTGGCGTGGCGCTGCCTACCCCGAACCAATTCAACACTGCCGCAACGCAGAGCGGCACGACTTATGGGAGCAAATTGCAGGCGGCGATGGGCAATAAGCCGTTCTTCCATGCTGACCCGAACGGCGGGGCACCAATCAGCCTGATCAACGACGCTCAGCAGGTGATGACGAATCAGCTGGCGGAGAGTGGCACCGTTCCGCGCGCGATTGTCGCTACGGCGCTGGCTGGCGGTGCTGGTGGCGGATTAGGGGCTCTCACTGGCAGCGGTCCTGAGGGTGTACGTGCTGGAACGGTGGGCGGACTAAGCGCCTTGGCCTTGCTTAACACTCGTGCCGGTCAAGCGGCGGCGGTAAGGGCCTTGCTGGAGCGAACGCCGAACTTCCGTAACCTCGGTGAATACACCATCAACGATCTCGCCCCGCGTGTCGGGCAGGCGAGCGGTTTGGCCGGCGTTATCGGTGGCCAGTCGCTTCTTCCGCCACGATAGGTATTCGCGGGTCACGGTCATACCGACGACAGCGCCAATCATGTTGAGGATCTGAAAACCGTCCATCCCCGCGCTATACCATCAGAGGCAGCTATAGCGAAGCCCCTTCATTTCTACTCGACTTAGGATATGCGTAGGTGCGCGGAGTAAGAGTCAGGGAGATTTTCAATGAAGCGTGCCGCCGCACTCGTCTGCTTAGCGCTGACCGCAGCCCAGTCCCCCGCCCCTCCCAACACCGAATATTCGTGGCAATGTAATTTCACCCAACGCACCGTTTGCGCTGGTCGAACTTGCACCCCGTCCAGTGCGAAAACCTGGATCCTTCTCTCCCCGGATTACAAGACCTACAATCGCTGTGATGGCGATGGGACGACTGCGATCGCTATGAGGCAGTGGTGTCCACCAGTGGCGCATATCGCCTTTTCGAACTTCCCGGACGCGGTGCCTTCGCCAAGGTGGGACCATCCCTTGATGTCACCGAAGTGCTGACGCTGCAGAGCAACATCTACATAAATCGTGGGAAATGCTCGAGCGCACCACCGCCGCTTGTCCGCTATAAGAGATAGCCGGAGGGTCGGGGCTGGCTGACTTAATGGCGACGCTGACGTGGCGATCGATGGATGACGAAAAGCGGCGCAAGGGGTT
>DATLXE010000217.1:0-5255 GCA_035575795.1 Gemmatimonadaceae bacterium | reverse complement strand
GGCTGCTTTCTCTGCTGCGCGCTCAGCGTCCCGCTCTGCTTTCTCGGCGGCGCGCTTCACCTCATTAGCCCCGTCCCTCCGGGCATCATTCGTGGCTTCTGTCTCACGCGTCAGCTTGCCTGTCGCGATCAGCTCGCGGGTCAGCGCTTCATATCGGACGTCGAAGATATTGACCCCGGCAGCCTGAAGAGCGTTTGCCGCCGCGATCGCGTCCTGCTGCGCGAGGAACGCGTCTTCGCCCTTGAGCGCGGCATCCCGGAGCAAGAGCGCTTGAGTCTTCCCCTGCTCTATCCCGACCGTGACCGCACGCTGAGCGAGCTCCTGATCCCGGATATAGTCGCGCACTCCCTTCGCCAGCTCGGCGGACCTCTCGGCGTCTGCGATCGTATCCTTCTGCAGCTTCGCGATGTTCCGGCCTTTTATCTCGACATCAGCGAGCGGCTTCGATGCATCCATGCGCGCCTTGAATAGCATCTTCTCGCCATCGATGAGCAGCTTCTGACCGTTGAGGATGTCGCGGTCGAGCTCGGCCATCCGGTCGGTGTTCTTCGAGCCCCACCTTACGAGCATCGCCTTCTCGGCCTGATTCTGCCGGAGCTTATTACGCTCGGCATTTGTCTGAAGCACGAGATCGGGCTCAGGGCCGAGCTTTTCTCTGGCGATGCGCTCAGCGAGTGCTGTCCGGAGATCGGTCGCTGCTGCCTTCGCCTTGCGCGCTTCGCCTGTGAAGTAAGCCCACCCTGCGGCGAGAGCTGCGATCCCGGCGAGCACTCCCGTCATCACGGGACTGCCGAGCGCGAAGTTGCCGAACACGCCGATAATGTTGCCGACGATAGGACTCACGCCCGCGATCCCGCCTGCCAATCCGGTAAACTGATTGCCCAAGCGACCGAGCGAGAGTCCTGCCATCTTCGCAGAGGGAGCGATCCCGGAGAGCGAGCGCGTGGTCGCCTGCACCTTGTTCTGGAACGGATCGAGGAGCGCGATCTGGCCCGCCAATCCCGCATCGATCCGAACAGCCGCTGCCGTTCGCATGCGCAGCATCGAGGCGCGAAGAGCGTCGGTGCTTGCGGTCGTGCGCTTCGTCGCAGCGTCTGCGGTTGCCATTCCGCCAGACAAAACCTTGAGCACGGATGTCGCTTCTGTCCCGCCGTTCGCGAGGCGCTTCAGCTCCTCGGTCGTGAGCTTTATCTGACGGACTGCCCCGGTAGCATCGACGTGGATGCCGAGCCGAGCGACATCGGCGCTCACGCGCTCTCCTCGGGCCGAGGATACAGCAGTGTGCGATCGAGCACCATCAGCGCGTCGACCTCATGTGGCGCGACCGGGATGTCCTGGAGTCTCGACCAGTCGCTGATCGTTGAGTACGTGAGCGGCAGAAGCCCGTTCATTCCGATACCACTCTGGCCGTGAAGCGCGCGGCTCCAATCCCACAGATAACCGAGCTCGTCCGGGAAGCGCGGCCCTTGGAGGGCAGCGAGCGCGCTCGCGTGTCCCCTCTCAGCGAGGGGTTCCAGATGCGCTCGCTGAGACTTGCCGTCCTTTGCTGGCTGATCGAGGCGCGCCTCGTGATTCGCATAAGCGATCAGCTCGACGAGGGCGCTGTCGAAAAACTTTGGTGGTCGCTCATCGCCTCCTCGACTTGCTCCCGGATCCACGGAGCGGAGTCGAGCAGCATCACGGCATTGTCCTGCGAGTGGAGGAAGGGGCGGCTATCAGACGTAAAGCCTTCCCACGCGATGACGCAGGCAGCGATGACCTCAAGCTCCTGCTTCGCCAATCCCTCGGCGGTGAACATCGCGCGCCCGCGCTTCAGATTCTTCTCGCGCTGGCGCTCCTTCGCCTTCCGGAACGTCTTCGAGTATGATCCGGCGACGCGGATCGTTACGGGCTTCTTCTCCCCTGCATCGCCGTAGAACTGCGGCTCGCCGGATTCATCCCGGACGTGAACTACAGTGCCTTCATCTTCCCGGTCTGCGACCGACTTCGAGTTTCCGATTTCCATTTAAGGCGTGCTCCTGAATGAGTGTGATGCCCTAGCCGCCGTGGCACGCCCGGCCGCCCGATTTGAGCAGACCGGCACGAACGGACTAGGACACCACGCATTTTCTTACTTTTCCTTCCACGCTGCGTGCGCGCGCGTTCGCTGCTACTTCTTTCTGCCCTTCGCTTCCGTCTCTTCGGCCACCGGCTCCAGCTGATCCCGCACTCCGCGAGTGCCAGAAGCGGTGACGCGGGCCTTGCCGCCCCGCTCCTTCTCGATGTCTGCAGCCGAGCGAACGGTGTTGATCGTCACCTCAATCTCGGAGCCCAGCTCGAGGCGGCTGAGTGAGGAGGAATTCACCGGCGTCAGCTCGAGCGAGCCGTTGCTGTTGCGGGTGATGCTGGCCGTGAGTGTCGTTGACATGTCAGTCTCGCTTTAAGGTTGAGTGCTATACGGCGGAAGTGGAAACCTGCACCATCGTGTCTTCGTAGCCCGTCGCGATGTCCTTGTTACCGACCATGAACGGCAGCGACTCGATCATCGCGTTGTCAGCGCCGAGCGAGCGCCCCGGCATGCCGACCTTGATGCGCGGGAGGAAGAGCGAGATAAAGTCCCTCGGCTCAGCCTCGGGCTCGCCCAAGAGCACTTGCAGTTCGAGCTCCGTCTCCGAGAGGAAGCGCGTCACGTTCGTGAGATCGCTCCGGATCACGGAGATGCTGCCCGAGACCTCAACCGCATTGTCGAAGACGTCCGGGGAGGCGTTGCTGCCGATCACCGCTTGCGTTCCGAGCTTGTTGTCGATGCTCAGATCGAACGCGGTCACCGTGACCTGATCCACCCCGCCGAATCGGAGCGAAGCATCCGCCATCGTCAGCCCGATCGAGCCCGATGCTACCGGATTCGTGAAGTAAGGCGATGCTGCTTGTGTGAGGACGCTCCCGTCGACGCCCACGAGCCCGATCTCGATCGTCGCCATCGAATCGGGGCCGCCCGAAATCTTGAGCGAGCCGACGCGATTCCCGACATAGAGCTCCGACTGATCGATGTCGCCAGAATATTCGTCGAAGGTGAAGCTCCGGCGCACGACGGACGAAGGCTGAGACAGGCGCTTCATGATGTCGATCGAGCCAGTCCCATCTCCTGCACCCGCAGTCAATGTTTCCGCGACGGTCAGGACGGTCGCGGTCACGCCAGTGACGCGAAGGTTCCGCGCATTGTTTCCGGCGATCCCGCCTCCGGTGCGGCGGATCACTTGCCCGACGCGGAATCCCGAAGAGAGGAATGACCCCGCTGCCGCTGTGAATGTGTTTGCGCCGGGAGTCAGCGTGGTAAAGGTCGCGGCGGTGATCACCTGCGTCGCGATCCATGTTCCCCGGAGCGCTGCCTCGATCAGATCATCGAAGGTGCCGACAGAGAGATCCCCGGCGAAGCTGCCGCTCACAGAGCGGGAGCCGTAGCGACCCATCGAGGTTTTGAGATCCGAGCGGATCTCGTTCGGAGCGATCGTCGCCCGCGCGAGAGCGAGTCCTCCTCCGTTCAGGCGGAACCGCTTCGCGCCAGCGCCGCCCGCTGCTGCGATGCCGAATGTGGTCTCAGGCTTGTAGGCGACCGTGACGTTTTTGCCGGATTGATACGTGGGCATTGGCGGTTTCTCTTTAGATGTGGTTTGGCGTGTGCATGAAAAAAGGAATCGTGACTGGCACGACTGAGTAGCCAGCATCGCCGGCCTGGAGCTGGCCGCGGAACGGGCCGACGGCGGTACGAACGCGGAGGGTGTCTGACCCCACCGCAATCGCGGTCCGCGGCGGGAAGTGCCGGAGAATCGCGTCGGCGTATCTGCTCGGGGCGCCGATGCCGTTCCCGGCGGGGACGTGCACATAGAGCGCGTACATCGGCGTCAGCTCGAGCTCGCCCAACGGTCCGAGCGTCACCTGCGCCGAAGGGCCGGGGATGTACTGCTCTTCGGCATATGGTTTCCCGGCGGTGGGCGAGAGCGAGATGTTCTCCCACGCGCGATCAGAGGGAAGGCCGACCGTGAGTGCCCTTCCTGCGGCCGCCGCTTCGACGGCTCGACCGTTCTTCGTGGTGATCTCGAGGGCGGTGACGGACTTGATGACGTCGACCGGGTTTGACGCGAAGCCCGCCGGGGCGATCTCCATCCCCGGAGACAACCGATCGGTGAGGAACGAGCCCGCTGAGCGCGTGTAGCCCGTCGCGGTAGCGGCCAGCGTCACCAAGCCGGTAGTTGCGACAGAGAGCGAGAGCAAGCGAGCGCGGATGGCGAGTTGAATGGCGTTGTGGTCGATCATTCGCCCGCGACCTCGCGCGTCACATGGTTGACGATGCGCTGAAATCCCGCAACGGTCATCTTAAGACTGTGCCAGCCCCCGACCGCGCTCCGCAGCTGGAGCGGGCCATGCTTTCCGATACCGTCCTCGATCGGTTGCGCGTATTCCAGGTTGGTCGAGATCAGCGCTTCATTCGCGGCTGGGTACTCGACCTGCCACGACGCCCTGAGCGCTCCCGTGTCTACCGGCTGCCCGGGCGCGCCAGTGATCGGCGAGCCCGTCTGGATCGACTCGTGCGCTTTCTCTACGACGCCCACGAACACGTCTCGGCTTCGGGTCTCCAGTGTCGCGGAGAAACGATTCAAGTCGTCCGAGAACGTCACGCTTCCCCCGTCACTTTGTAGAGAATCGCCACGCCGTCAGGGGCCGTTTCCTCGATGTCCCGGGTGACGTAGTTCTTCCCCGCCCAGGTGAAGGTCATCCCGGGTGCAGGCGTAACCGCGAGACCCGATGCCGCAATCAGAAGCGTGACGGGATTGTTGAGGACCAGGCCCAGCGCCTTGAATCGGTCGACGTCACTCTGGACCTGGACCGCGCGCCCTACGGGATCGGTCGATGTGCCGCCCGACCATGTGTCCGTCGCGGGGTCATATATAGCCGCACCGGTCGCGGCACCCGGGAAGGTCACCTCTGCGCCCTTCTTCGTGATCGCTGTCAGCGCGCGCTTCGATACAGCGTCGTAGCTGCTCGCCATTTACACGCGCTCCACGAGGGTCGCACCGGCGGAGCGAAGGAGCGGCGCGATCAAGCCTGTGACGGTAGGAAAAAGCGCCAGTCCGCGCGCGCGGTCGCCCGGGGCGAAGTAGGTCGTGGAGATGACGTCGACCGTTTCCTGCTGGATGTTCCGGGTGTCGTCTTTGGAGAACGGGTCGGTCGTCCCGGCGCGGAGGATCTCAAGCGCCAGCTCGCACGTCGCCTGGACG
>DATLXE010000216.1:0-2369 GCA_035575795.1 Gemmatimonadaceae bacterium | reverse complement strand
TACGATCCCCGCCGCAAGCACGGTCCGCTCGCGCTGCGGCGGAAGGTGGAGTACTTCGGCTTCGAGCTCGAGCGTGAAGTGGACTCGCTCGACGAATTTCCACCCGAGCTTGCCGCCGAAGCGCGGCACGTGCTCGCGGATTCGCTGGCGCGGGGCGAGGCGCGGCATTTTGCGGTGCGCAAGAATCAGAATGCAATCGACGAGATCCGTGAAGCCTACAAGCGCTCCGGCGGCCACACCGGCAAGCTGGGCCTCGCCGAGCTTACCGCGCTTTACGAGGAGCAGCTCGCCCAGGTCGGCACAATGGAGGAGTTCAAGGCGGCGCGGCTCACCGTCGACCGCCAGCGTTTCGTGCCGGGTGACGTCGCGCGCGCGCTTGCCGAGCTGCCGAATGTCGTCACGCTGCGCGAGCGCGATGTCGAGCTGGACTACGACGTCGAGGATAGCGACGGTGCGCCTACGGGAGTGGTGCGACTGCGGTTGCCGGAGAAAATCGCCCGCACCCTGACGGAAGATGAAATCCCGAAGCTCGATCGGCCGGTGAAGTTCGTAGTCCTGCGCGGACAGCGCGGGGCCGTGCGCGCCGATACACTCGGGGAGCTCCAGGAAAAACTTCGCCAGCCATGGTCGCCCGACGAGGTCGATGACGCGCCCGATGACGCGGCGCTGCTATCGAAGTCCGAGCGCGAGGTACGGGAGATCGCCTCCGAGTTCCGCCGTCATCGCGCTGGCGGGCAACGTCACGGCAGGGGCGGACGGGCGGGGCGGCAAAGTGGACGCGGTGGAAGTGGCGGCGGAGGCCAGGGAGGTCAGGGAGGCGCGGGACGTAAGCGCGGACCGGGGAGCGGAGGCAAACCCGGTGGTCGCACCCGCCGGCGCGGCCGTTGAACCTTTAACCGCTATCCCTCAGGCCGGCGGCCGTTTTCGCTGCTGAGTCACGCTCTCCGGCTCCGGCGTCATTCCCCATCCTGGCAAGTTCAGCCGCGATACCGTCGCGTACGCATCACCATCAGCCTTGAACTTCGCATCGCACTCGGCCGAGCAAAAAAAATACTTGCTGCCCTGGTGCTCCGCCGAGTAGGGCGCCTCGTCCACGTTAATCGTCATGCCGCAAACCGGATCAACAACGCGATCAGACATTCACTTCTCCCGGTTGAAAGCGCAGAAAAAACTTCAGGTGGGACTATACCAGGATCAGCCTTGGCCTCTCCTCGGGAAACGCCAGCGCGTCCTCAAGATACGAAAGCCATCCGGTCGCGCCGTTCGTCACCAGCTCCACCTCGGTCCCCAATGGCAGCGTCAGATTCGGGACTTCGTGGCCGGCCGGAAAATCCATCAGGATCGGAATCTCCAGGTCGGAAAGGAGGTCGAGGAGAAAATCCTCGAATTCATCTTCTTCGGAACGGTCAAGCGATAGCTGTCCGAACACGATGCCGCGCACGTGACGAAGCAGTCCAGCGGAACGGAGATGGAGAAGGCGTTCATCCACGACCGACATCGGATCACCCGTCTCCTCCAGAAAGAGAATCGCATCGCGCGTGTCGATCTCATATGGAGTGCCGATCGTCTGTTGGACGAGCGAGAGGTTTCCGCCCGTCAACCGTCCCACGGCATGGCCCGGTCGCACCGCGCGGGAGATGTTGCGGCCGAGCTGCGTCGCGGGACGTGGGATCGTGAGGGCGGACAGGAGTGAAAGCATCGTCTGGTCTGCCGCGCCCGGAATGAGGTCGTCCAGCGTCGGCCCGTGGAACACCCGCAGCTGCGCGCGCCGCATCAGCCAGAGGTGCAGCGCGGTTATGTCGGAGTAACCGATGAACGCCTTCGGATTTCGCTTGAAGATTTCCGGGTCGAGGTAGGGAAGCAGCCTCACCGCGCCGTATCCGCCGGTACCGCAGATGACCGCCTTCACCTTTGGATCGAGCCACATCCCCATCAGGTTCTCGGCGCGCCGCTCGTCCTCGTGCTGCTGGAAGCGGCGGAAGCGTTCGATCTCGGAGTCGAGAACAACGGGATAACCCGCCTCCTCCATCGCCTTCACGCCCCGCATCAGCCACCCGCCCCGCGGAGCGTACGACGGCGCAACAACGCCGATCGTATCACCCTTCACGAGCGGCGCCGGGCGTTGTAACGCTGGCGGGGGCACGACCGGCGGGACAAATGGCAATCCCGCGGTGATGGGCGCGAAGTCAGGCGCCATTTCGAACGTCTGGGGGTACGCTCCGGATAACTCAGTCACTCGTCAACTCGAAGCGCATCGTCGGGTAGGCACTACTAGATTCAAGGTTATGCCGGATACTACGGTCAAGGCGGCGAATCCCGCCCCGGGACCTCCTCTCAATATGCAGACCCCCAACCCTGAAAACACCTAC
>DATLXE010000215.1:0-2463 GCA_035575795.1 Gemmatimonadaceae bacterium | reverse complement strand
CCACGGGGTTTGCGCTCTCTCAGAAGAGGCGGATGTCGTCTACAAATGCACCGACTTCTACGCTCCTTCCGGCGAGCGGGGCGTCATCTGGGACGATCCGACTATCGCAATCGATTGGCCGGTTAGCGACCCGTTGCTTTCGGAGAAGGACGCGCGATTGCCGCGTCTTGCAGAAGCCGGGCAGGAACTCCCTCTTTTCAGCGCGCCACGCTAGTCGGGGCGCGGTGAGGAAAAGAATCCCTCCAGCGCACCTTTCAGAAACGCCCGCCCCATCTGTGGTTTTCCTTTTATGGTTTCCACGAGGGCGCGCGCCGTCTTGGTAGCGGCGAGGTAGCCAAGAGCAACCACCCTGTCCGTGCCGCGGAAGTTCCTCCGGACGTAGAGAACGCGGTGGCGCACCTGGACCTGCGTTATGTAAGGTGATGCGCTCGCGGCGCCGGCGGTCGCCCCGACTTTATGAAATGCGACGGCCCGCGGCGCATAAAGCAGACTGAAGCCGGATCGTGTCGCCCGCGAACAATACTCGGCGTCTTCGGAGTACCCGGGGAAATAGCACTCCGGAAGCGCGCCGATGGCAGCGAAAAGTGGTCGCGAGATCAGCATCACGCATCCGCTCACGAATCCCGTCGGGCGCACATTACCATCATCGGGCACATCGAAGTCGTGCACGATGAGGCCGCGAAAGGGCACCACGTGGCCGCCGGCGTACCAGACCGTGTCGGTAGCCGGATAGTTATAAATGGTACCGGTGAGAATGCCGGCGTCCGGCGCGCTCCCGAGTCCCCGCTTGAGCTCGGTGAAAAAATCTTCCCGCACCGTGGCGTCGTTGTTCAAAAGGAGGAAATGAGTCAGGTGCTGATCGTGCCCGAACAAGCGAAGCCCAAGATTATTGCCACCCGAGAACCCTTTGTTGGTGGCTGACACGATTACGGTGAGATACGACCGCGTGGCATCACCGGACTTTTCTCCAGATGTTATCGAGTCCGCCAGGTCGGTCTCCCGAAACAGCGCGAAGCTGACTTTTCTCGCCGTCGCCCACTCCCGTATTCGGGCCACGCTGTCGTCACCTGACGCGTTGTCGACGACGACGATCCGCTCGGGACCGCGCTGCGAGTTGGCTAATGAATCCAGGCACGCGACCGTATCGGCCGCCCGCTTCCAGTTCACGACGATGACGCCGATGGCGGGATCGTCCTCGGGAATTTTTAGCACGGGCGAGGCTCGGTCACGCGGGGGCTGGTTCGTTCAGGCGTAATGACGGCGCCCGCTCCCCACCGAGCGCGTACGCGCTGCTCACGGCCGATCCGGCGAGCCAGAAAAATATCCATCCCAGCGCGATCGAGTTGAACACCACCGCGGTGATTCCGTTAATGGCGATACCGATCGTTGCAAGCCAGAGTGTCATCCCCATTCGCCGCTCGGACTCGTTACCTTCGCGAAAAAGCTTGAGCCCGGTACTGCCGATTGCGACGAGAATAAGAACCAGCAGTGCGAGGCCGATGACTCCCAACTCGACGCCATACTTGAGGTACATATTGTCCGCGGTGAGCTGGTGGATTCCAGCGCGGATGGCCGTCTGGTCTGTCGTTCCGAGCCCCGACCCCCACGGCCGCTCGGCAAAAACAACCGCTCCCTCGATCCAGTCGTTGATATGCGACACGCTGCTCCCTTCCTGCCATGACAGCGTCAGCCAGACGAACTCGGGAAAACCGGGTATCAGGAGCATGGCTGCGGCAAACACCGACCCGCCAAGCGCGAGTCCGCCCACCGCCCATTCCGGCCGGCGCAGCATCGCCACGAAGAGCGTCAGCTGGATGAATGCGATCACTATCGTCATGCGCGTCAGCGTCAGAAGGAGCGCGGTGCAGATGACGCCGTAGGCGACGAGCTGCCACTTGGTCCGCTCTGCGCGGGCAAAGACCCATGCAGTCGCAAGCGGAAAGAAAAGGAGAAACGGTACGGCGAACGCCTGACCGCTGAGGTAAACCGACCCGGAGCGACGGAACGGCTGACCACCGATCGTGGTCCAGTAGTTCATCGGGAGCCCGTAGTCATTCCCCGCGGTAAAGGCGGCAACGCCGAGGAACTCCTGGAAGTAGGCCGCCACGCCGAGCGCCACCAGCATTTCAGGCGTCACCAGGATCCGCTCGAAGACGCCAATGATGCAAGTGAAGAGCACCATCATAAACAGTCGGCGGGTGCCAGAGTCGCCGCTGATCAGCCCAGGCGTTGCCCGGCCGAGGAAGTAGGTAAGCATGAAATAGACAGCATCGCGAATTCCAAGCAGTTCAGCTTGCCGCGGCAGGTTTGCGCGCAGCCAGAGATTTTCCGCGAGGAGGTAGCAAAGTGCGATGCCGACGAGACCGCCGATCCAGAGATCAGCCCATGTAACGACGGTCCCGTTACCGTACCCGGAAAGCGCTCGCAAGATGACTGCGACGAGAAGCAGTGCGAGAACCACTT
>DATLXE010000214.1:0-7719 GCA_035575795.1 Gemmatimonadaceae bacterium | reverse complement strand
CCTCACCGCGGATGCCGACATCACGCCCGCCAGCGACAAGACGAATCTTGGGCTGCTCGCCGCAGCCCTTACGGAGCTCGACGCGAAGGTCTATACCGAATCAGTGCCCGAAGGCCTCGCCTTCGACCGCTCGGCCGCCGCGCTCGGGCGGGTCCGGATGTGGAATCTGGTGACGAACGCGGGCCGCCTCGACATCGCTTTCCTGCCGGCGGGTACCAAAGGGTACGCGGATCTTGCAGAAGGGGCGGAGCGATTCGAGGCCTTTGGGGTTCACTTCCTGGCGGCCTCGCTCGACGACATCATACGTTCCAAGGAAGCAACGGGCCGTGAAAAGGATGAGGACGACGTGGTCATCCTCAAGGCATTGAAGCGATTCGCGAAGTGATCAATACAATGGGAGATTCCTGATGACTGGGTTCAGACTGTCCACGCTTCTCGTCGTCGCGGCCTCGGTTGCGGCGTGCACGCCCCCCGCGGTTACGCCCGCACCCGCACCTGCGCCATCGCCGTCTACATCGCAATCACCAGCTACGGCGCCGTCTACGGGCGTCGTTTTCAACAGGAAAATCATTGTCGAAATGATGCCGCCTGCGAGTCCGGCCGAGCGACTGGCGCGGTACACCACGGTGAAGCTGGTTGCGGACGTGTCGAAGCTGACGGCGCGCGAGCGGCAGATGCTGCCGCTGTTGGTTGATGCAGCGCGCGAGATGAACGCAGCGTTCTGGATGGAAGCGTACGGGAACGGCGACTCGCTGGTGCGCGCGATCTCCGATCCAGCGACGCGACGTCTGGTGGAAGTGAACTTCGGTCCCTGGGACCGGCTCGACGGCAACACGTACTTCGTGAATGGAGTCGGCGTGAAGCCGGCGGGTGCGCAGTACTATCCGCGCGACATGACGAAGGCGGAGTTCGAGGCGGCGGTGAAGCCGGGCGGGCCGTACGCGGATTCGCTCAAGAGTCTGTACACGATCGTGCACCGCAACGCGGCGGGCAGGCTGTACGCGATGCCGTTCCACGTGCATTTCGCGAAGCAGCACCGAGCCGCGGCGGCCAAGCTGCGCCAGGCGGCGGCACTCGCCGACGATGCCGGGCTCAAGCGCTATCTCATGCTGCGCGCCGACGCGCTCGAGACCGACAATTATCAGCCGAGCGATCTGGCGTGGATGGACATGAAGACGAACACGCTGGACATCGTGATCGGCCCGATCGAGACCTACGAAGATGCGCTGTTCGGGTACAAGGCGACGCACGAGGCGCTGGTGCTGGTGAAGGACAAGGAGTGGAGCGCGCGACTGGCGAAGTACGTGGCGATGCTGCCGGCGCTGCAGCGCGGGATCCCGGTTGCCGAACAGTACAGGCGCGAGACGCCGGCGGCTGGTTCGGATCTCAACGCGTACGATGTCGTTTACGTAGCGGGCGACGCGAACGCGGGGGCGAAGACGATCGCGATCAATCTGCCGAACGATGAGGAAGTCCAGCTCAAGAAGGGGACGCGGCGTCTCCAGCTAAAGAACGCGATGCGCGCCAAGTTCGACCGGATCCTGATGCCGATCGCGCGGGAGCTGATCGTGCCTGACCAGCTGAAGAACGTGACGTTCGACGCGTTCTTCGCGAACGTGATGTTCCACGAGGTGGCGCACGGCCTGGGGATCAAGAACACGATCAACGGCAGGGGCACCGTCCGCACGTCGCTCAAGGAGCGCTACTCGGCGCTCGAGGAGGGGAAGGCGGACATCCTTGGGCTGTACATGATCCGGCAGCTGAGCGCGGAGAGTCAGCTCGGGAGCCAGTCGCTGGACGACAATTACGTAACCTTCCTGGCGTCGCTGTTCCGGTCGGTGCGATTCGGGGCCGAGAGTGCGCACGGCCGCGCGAACGTGGTGGCGTTCAACTTCCTTGAGCGGATGGGGGCGTTCACGCGGGAGCCGTCGGGCAAGTATCGAGTGAACATGGTGAAGCTGCGGGAGGGTGCGGACGCGCTGTCGGGGCGGATACTGGTGATCCAGGGGGATGGGGACTACGAGGGGGCAACCCGGTTTTATGAGGAGATGGGGAAGATTGGACCGGTGCTATCCGGGGACTTGGGGAAGCTTCAGGCGCGGGCGATACCGGTGGATATCGTTTACGAGCAGGGACCGTAATCAGGGTCGAGGGCGTTCCGGGCTACTCCGCGTAGACAACTCCTGCCACTATGTCAGATCCGCTATATGTCAGTCTTGACATAAGACGCCAATCCTCATAGATTGGAGAAGCGAACAATTCAACAGGCAGCAGGTTCGAGAGCGAAGCGACCTTTGGAGACCGACGACAAGGAGTTGGTCTGGTTAGAGAACGAAGTCAAATCCCCGCCCTTTTCGGCCGCAGCTCGCAGGGAAGCAGGTCTCTTGCTCAGGCAGTTGCAGCGAGGGGAAAAGCTAAGCCTGCCTCACTCCCGGCCAATGCCCACAATCGGTCGCCGTTGTCACGAGCTACGGATTCCGGACGAAGACAAGACATGGCGGATTCTTTATCGGATCGACGAGGATGCCATAGTGATCTGGGAAGTGTTCGCGAAGAAACACCGCACGACGCCTCAGCATATTATCGATACCTGTAAGAAGAGAATCAAAGCTTACGACGCACTTTAGTAAAACTGGGACTTGGAGAAGAGATCATGGATGCGACTAAAAGGAAGCGCTTAAAGGAGGCTGGGTGGAAAACCGGTTCTGTTGCCGAATTCCTCGAGCTGACACCCGAAGAGTCAGGTTTGATTGAAGTCAAATTGCGCTTGAGCGAGCTCGTTAAAAAGGAGCGCGTTCGGCGCCGATTGAGCCAGGTGGCGCTAGCCGAGCGACTCGGCTCCAGCCAATCGAGAGTCGCGAAGATTGAGTCGGGCGACCCAAGTGTCTCTCTTGACCTGCTAGTCCGAGCTAGCTTCGCTTCCGGAGCGACGCGGAAAGATTTGGCGCGCGCGATAGCATAGGCGATAACCTCACGGCGTCACCACTGTGGCCTTCGAGCATCAAGACAAGGTGCTGAGTAGCCGCGAACCGATGACGGTCTTGCGCGGTGATCTGGCTTGTCATACATTGTCATACATGAAGGATGCCGTCACGATCCGCCTCGACCGCGATCTCGCGCGACAGCTCGCGCAAATGAGTCGCCGGCTCGGCCGCACGAGAAGCGCGGTCGTGCGCGACGCGCTTCGACGGCAGCTTGCTCTGCTCCAGTTCGAGGAGCTGCGCCAACGCGTCGCCCCCTTCGCCGAAGCCGCTGGATATCTGTCCGACGAGGAGATCTTCCGCGACGTGTCGTGAGAGTATTTCTCGACACGAATGTCCTGGTCAGCGCTTTCGCCACGCGCGGCCTCTGCGCGGATCTCCTCCGCAGCGTGATAGCGGAACACGAGTTAGTGCTGGGCGAAGTCGTTCTGGAGGAGTTTCGCCGCGTATTGACGACTCGCTTTCGGGTGCCCGCCGACCAGATGCGGGGCATCGAGAAGTACTTGCGATCCTACGAAGTTGTCTCGAAACCTGCTGAACGTGACCCGATCAAGGTGCGGGATGAGGCAGACAGGTGGGTGCTGGCAAGCGCGCATAATGCGCACGCGGACGTGCTGGTGACTGGCGATTCAGATCTGCTCTCAGTCGCGGACCGAGCTCGAGTCCAGATTGTCACTCCCCGTGAGTTCTGGGAGAAGTTGAGGAAGATCAAATGACCCGATGCCCTTCGGCACTCTGCAGATAGGGCACGGTCCCATCTTCGGCTCCTTGCCGTAGATCAGCGTAACTGGGCCGAGCACGCGCGCGGTATCGGTGAGCGTGACCGTAAGCGTCATCGTCTGTCCGACGATCCGGCCCGTAAAGTTGGCAGGGTGGATGATCCCTCGATCAACTGGATGCGCATCCACGTTGTAAGTGCCGCTGGTCTGGAACCGGCCGCTGGAATCGGGCCGGATCGGACCGATTACATCGCCTTTGGTGCAGCCGATGTGAACGTGGATGTCGTTACCGCTGACGATCAGACCGGCGTCGTCCCCGCCCCATGTTCCGGCGACTTCAGTGATGCGCGTCGAGGTGACGGACGAGCAGGCGAGAAGCGTAACGAGTGGCAGGAATACGGAGACGCGGATCATACCTGAACGGTAAGGGTCGCCTCAGCGATTTCAACCCTCTCCGGAGCGCCCGAATCGAGGTCAGCGAGTGGTCGAGCGGCGCAATCTGTACGCATCGCACCTTGGCAGTATGTCAGCTATTCGTGAGCCGGTCGTACTCGGCGTGATTACCGATCCAGAACCACACCACCCCGTCATCAACGTCGACGCCAAGTGCTCGATAGTGAAGGCCAACGCGAACGGAATAAAATCGGCCCACTTTCTTGAAGTGGAGTGACGGATGTCTGGGATCGCGTTTGAGCACGTCAAATTGCCGATCCGCAATTTCTCGTATTTGTAACGGCAAAGATTCATAGCAGCGTCGAAAACTCGACGATGCGTGATGCCTCACAGTGGTCGAGTCTTGCCCGCGCGATACTCGTTCAAAGCGCTCTCCGCCACCGCGCCCAGCTTACCGGATGCCGCATCTGCTTCAATCTGGCGGTCCCACGCCTTCGCATCGAACGCGGCGAACCATTCCCGGAAGAGCGCCAACTGCTCGGGAGGCAATGCCGAGATTTCTCGTTCGAGCATCTCAACTTTCGTCATTGTGGCTCCAGATGGAGACTGCTCGGAATATACTCTCGGGGAAATGTTGAGCTAAGCACTTCTACGCCGGTATGAGCGAAGGCAAACCGAGGCCCGGTTCGGCATTGCTCCGACTGATAACCCGTCAACTGCGGTACCCATCTCACGTCTTCGTTTCGAAAGGCGAGTCCGGCCTCACGCTCGACAGCTACCTCAAAGTCGAAAACATCCACGCGATCTCGAAGGAGCGGCACGCGGAGTACAAGGGTGATCTGAGGGATGCGCGGATCGGGGAGGTCGAGCGTAGGTTGCGGGTGTTGCTCGGGCTGTAGAGTACCTTGGCGCCGTCACGGGAGCCGCCCACGGGGTAGCCGGATCTGCAGTTGCGCGCTAGACTGGCGGCGACGATCGTGCGCGACCTGTCATCCCCGCCCGGCAACAGACCTGAACCACTAAAGGGCGATAGAAAGGGTCAGCATGCAATTCGCATTAACCGACAGTACCGTATTTGCTTCGTATGGAGTAGCGAAGGCGCCGACAACGTGGAGATAACCGACTACCACTGAGAGAAACCTCTATCAGCCGAACGAAGTCCAACTGATCAACCCGACGATGACCGACCGAGGCATAATCCAATGATCCGAATACCGACCAACAGAACACCGACGCATCCAGGTGAGATTCTGCGCCTGGAGTTCCTCGAGCCCATGGGTCTGACACAGAGCGAGCTCGCGCAGAGACTGGGGATTCCTTTTCAGCGCGTGAACCAGATCATTGGCGGAAAGCGGTCGGTAACCCCAGACACGGCGCTACGTCTTTCGAAACTGTTCGATACGTCCGTGGAATTCTGGCTCAATCTTCAAATGGCCTCGGATGTGTATGCCGCGCAGCACTCACCCCAGGCCGCGAGCATTGCGCGAATAGAAACCTACCAACTTCGGCGAGAGTTACAGAACTTCACCAAGACGATGAAGCGTGTGAGTGAAACCCTGACCCGGAAGGCTGCGGCGAGTGCGCCTTCCGGCCGAAAGAAGGCGGCGGCTAGTAGGCGGCCGGGCGGGTGGCCTAAGGGTTGACGAATCTGTGGCTGGCCGGAAAACGGCACCAGACGCGGCGTTCCGTTGCTGTGACGATCACAGGAAGGAGTGATTCTGGAATATGGGCCCCGACTGCGTCCTCGACGGGGTAAGGCCTTCCTCGTTGCGTTCTGTAGACGTGAGAGTATACTAGATGATAGACAACCCAGTAGACACAAGGCCCATGCCTACGACCAGAATTCGCGCCAGCGACCACGAGCTGCTCCAGGGATTGGCCGAGAAAACAGGGAAGCAGCATCAGGAGATAATTCACGAAGCACTTGATGCGTACAACCGGCAGAAGCTGCTGGAAGAGATCAACGCGGCGTACGGTCGACTCAGGGCTGATCCGAAGGCCTGGGAAAGGGAAGTTGCCGAGCGGCGGGCGTGGGACAACACCATCGGTGACGGTCTCGAAGGGTGAGCAGAAGACCGGTGCCGCGCGAGCCGAGTCGTGGTGAGGTGTGGCAGGTCGATCTTCGGCCAGCGCGCGGGCGCGAGCAGGATGGCCCCCGTCCGGCAATGATCATTTCCGAGGATGCGTTCAATCATGGGCCCGCCGGGATGGTGATAGCGATACCCATCACGAGCAGGAACAAGGGCATCCCTTCTCACGTCTTCGTTCCGAAAGGCGAGGCCGGCCTGACGCTCGACAGCTACATCAAAGTCGAGGACATCCGCGCGATCTCGAAGGAGCGGCTCGCGGAGTACAAAGGTGATCTGAGAGATGCGCGGATCGGAGAGGTCGAGCGTTGGTTGCGGGTGTTGCTCGGGCTGTAGAGCACTCTGGCGCCGTCACGGGAGCCGCCCACGGGTAGCCGGATCTCCCCGCCGCTCCTACATTGGTTCGACCGATGACCTTTCCAGCCCTGCGTATCCGTGAGCTCCTCAGTCCCACCTACACGATCGATCGTGAGCTCGGGCGCGGCGGCATGGCCACTGTCTATCTCGCCCAGGACTCCAAGCACAACCGCGTAGTCGCGCTGAAGGTGCTGCACCCCGAGTTGGCGGCCTCACTCGGCCCGGATCGTTTCCTGCGCGAGATCAGTGTCGCCGCGCGGCTCAATCATCCGCACATCCTGCCGCTCTTCGATTCGGGCGAGGTAGAGGGACTGCTCTACTATGTGATGCCATATGTCGAGGGCGAGTCGCTGCGCGAGAGGCTCGACCGCGAGCAGCAGATTCCCATCGACGAAGCGCTCCACCACGCGCGCGCGGTAGCGTCGGCTCTCGATTACGCGCACCGGCAGAACGTCGTGCATCGCGACATCAAGCCCGAAAACGTGATGCTGTACGAGGGCGAGCCGATGGTGATGGACTTCGGAATCGCGAAAGCCCTGAGCGCCGCCGGGTCCGAGGGCCAGACGCTCACGCAGACGGGGATGATGGTAGGCACTCCCGCGTACGTGAGTCCGGAGCAGGCCGCCGGCGAGACCGAGCTCGACGGCCGCAGCGACCAGTACAGTCTCGCCTGCGTTCTCTACGAGATGTTGGCGGGAGAGCGTCCGTTCACGGGGCCGACCGCTCAGGCGGTTCTTTCGAAGCGGTTCACTGAGACGCCAAGACCGATCCGGCAGGTGCGAAGGAGCGTGCCGGAAAGCGTGGAACGGGCACTGACGAGGGCAATGGCGACTATCGTCGGCGACCGTTACGCTACTTCCGCCATGTTCGCCAAGGCGCTGGGTTCGAGCGGCCTCAACACGCCATCCGACACCCAGACGATGCCGCAGCAGGCGGTGTCGGCGGCCAAATCGGTGGCGGTGCTGCCGTTCGCCAATCTGAGCGCTGATCCCGACAACGAGTACTTCACCGACGGGATGGCCGAGGAGATCATCAACGCGCTGATGAAGATTCAGTCGCTGCGGGTGGCATCGCGCACGTCCTCGTTCGCTTTCAAGGGAAAGAACGAGGACATAAGCGACATCGGCCACAAGCTGAAGGTGTCGACCGTGCTCGAGGGCAGCGTGAGGAAGATGGGCAACA
>DATLXE010000213.1:0-2852 GCA_035575795.1 Gemmatimonadaceae bacterium | reverse complement strand
GTCCAGATGACCGGCCTTGATGCGGCCCAGTTGCGGGCGATCAACGACGTCATCGATGGCGCCGCCGACTCGCTCACCGCCTCGACGACCGGAAAATTCCGTTTTACCGGCGTCGGTCCAAACGCGTTCTTCCTCGCGACGCCTTACAGATAAGTTGGCTGACTTTCCCGTGCGGGAAGAGGTGGCCACCGGGTTTCCGGTGGCCACCTCGTTTTTTGACTCCTGGAGGTGGTGGATTTTCGCGTTGCTTGCGGCGGCGACGCTCGTGCCGTTCGTCATCTGGCCGGGATTCTTTTTCCCTTATGTCGTACCGCGTAATCTCTTTTTCCGGGTCGTGATCGAGATTGCCAGCGCGCTCTTGATCCTCGTACTGCTACGCCAGCGGCGCCAACTGGCTCTGCGGAACGACTTCACCTTCATCGCGCTGCTCCTCTTTGTAATCGCCGCCGGTGTCTCGGCCGCGTTTTCGCCTGCTCCAACTCACAGCTACTTCGGCGACTTCGAGCGGATGGGGGGCGTGTGGGCCTGGTTTCACCTGCTCCTGTTTTACGCGCTGTTGCGCGCACTGGACGACAGGCAATTCACGCTGATACTCAACGGTGCTTTCATCGTGGGAATGGCGGCCATTGCGTACGGCTTAGCCGAGTATCAACAGTTATGGGCGCACGCTCGCGTCGTTAACGACAGGGCTGCTGCGATCACGGGAACGTTTGGGAACTCCGGGCTGCTCGCCGGCTACCTTGTCGTCGTCATCGCGCTGGCCGCGTTCCTTGCCGTACGCGCACGACGCTTTCAATGGATGTATCTGGGGACGGCCGGTGCTGGAGGAATAGCGCTGTTTCTGACGCAGAACAGAAGCGCGGTGCTTGCCGTTGCTGCCGGTCTCGTCGCTGGGGCAGCTATTTTCTCCAACCTCCCCGAAGTAAAGCGCGATAAGCCGCTCGCCCGCGTGCCGTTCTTTCTCGTTGCCGCGCTCCTGATCGTTGCTGTTGGCATGGCGCGCATCAACCCTGCGGGCACCATTTCATCGAAGCTTCCGGCTGTGTTCACCAAGGGAGGCGGAAGCTGGGTGGACGAGGGGCGCATCGTCCAATGGAAAGCGGCGGCGGAGGGATTTCGCGACCGCCCGCTCCTTGGCTATGGGCTCGAGAACCACAACCTGGTCTGGGCTACCCATTTCAACCCTGAAGTCTACAGGCGGAACGAAGACATCTTCGACCGTACGCACAATCAATTTCTGGAAGTGCTCGCGACGACGGGGTTGCTCGGGTTCCTTACCTTCATCGCGGTTTTTGTCGCGTTTGGGTATGCCCTCCGCGCGGGTCACCGCGCCGGACGGCTGGGGGCTACCGAGGTGGCAGTGCTAGCGGCGTCCATGATTGCCTACTGCGTCTATCTCTTTTTCTGGTTCTTCGATCTCAGCGCGGCGATGATCTGGATCATGCTGCTGGCGATCGCGTCGAGAGCCGCGATCGGACATGCAGGCATGATCACGGTGGCCGCTCCTGCCCCCGCGCGTCGCCGCGCGTGGCTGCTGCCAGCCGCTGGCGTCGCGTGCGTGCTCCTTGGAGCGCTCTATGTTCACGCTTTCGAGCCCGCGCGCGCGAGCCGGGCGCTGGCTAGAATTCAGTCGGGACAAAATCCACAAAGCGAGATCATTCGCAGCTTTGACATCGCTCATCAGTCCATGGCTCCGCAGACTTCGCTGACGCCGATCGTATTCGCGGGTTACATCGGGTCGCTTGCGCCACAGTTCAGGCAGATCCGCGCCAACAAGTCGCGGAAGGCGCAGATGGATCACGCGTTCCAGCGTGCGATCGTCGCATTCCAACGGGAGATTCGGAAGGATCCGCTGAACGGGCGCCTGCGTACGTATGAGGCGCGCGTGCTGCTGCTTGCGGCAAGCTTCTACGGGATGCAGGCCTATCAGCTGGCTGCGGTGCAGTCACTGGACTCGGCGATCGCGATCAGCCCAGGGCGGATCCAGCCGCGGATGCTCAGGGCGAGCGCGGCACTGCTCGTGAACGACTACGCGGGGGCGCGACAGTCGCTGGATGAAGCAATTCGCCTCGAACCGGATAAGGGTTCCCCCGGCTACCTGAGTGGGGAGCCCGGCTATCAGCGCGGCGAGCCGGCCTACCAGCTCGCCAAGCTCCTGATCACTACTCGAAAGTACGATTCCGCCGCTTCCGAGCTTCATTCCTCGATGCGCAAGGGCTTCGCTGGTGCGCCGCCGGCATACATTGCCGCGGCGAGGCACCTCGAGCAGGCAGGGCGCCACGCGGAAGCCGCGCGGCTGCTGGCGGCTTACCTCGAGACCAGGTACTCGCGCAGCATCTGGAACCCTCTCTCGAAGCCCCAGCCGATAGTCGACGTGCGCGACGTCGCGATCGCAGGCCATCTTCCAATCGTACACCTTCGCGCGCGAAATACGTCACAGGCGCTGCTCACATCCCGAGCGCTGATGGTCGTCGACACAGTGCGGGGCCCGCTCGTGGATAGATTCAGGCGCGATGTGCGTGCCGGGCGGGCGTCGAGCTGGACGGGGAGGAATACCCTGCTACCATGCGATGCCAGGCCTTCGGGGGACCGCCGTCTGCGTGTCGATCCGTCAGTGTGCCGGGTCTTTGAAGCTCCATTACCCCGGGTTCTTCCGGATTGAGGCGACGCGTGACGGGGCGCCATCCAGTCGAGTCAGTACCAGAGAAGGCGACACTGATATCAAGGCGTGCAATGATCGACCGAACCAGGGCCAGCGCGAAGATGCGAGCGGGCCTAACCATACTTGAAGTGCTGGTCTCGCTTGTCATTCTTGCGGTGATCGGCGCGGCGGTGCTGTCAACGACCGACCC
>DATLXE010000212.1:0-7298 GCA_035575795.1 Gemmatimonadaceae bacterium | reverse complement strand
TCGGAGTCGCGGACGGCACGTTCTTCAGTGTCGAGCAGGTTGCCAGTCAGGCCGAGATGTCGCCGTACGAGCTGCTCACTGGCCTTCGGTCGCGCATCGAGCGCGTCTACACCGAGGCGGCTTGAAGCGCGCGGCAATCCTGATTCTCGACGGTGTCGGTGTTGGTGGAGCGCCCGACGCCGCGGATTACGGCGATGCCGGCAGCGATACGCTCGGCAACGTCGCACGGGCGCTCGGCGGGCTATCGCTGCCCAACCTCGAGCGGAGGGGGCTTGGTAACATTCGCGACATCCCTGGCCTGCGTCGCCGCGGCGACGCGGCAGGCGCGTGGGGATCGCTCCGGCCTGCGTCAGCGGGGAAGGACAGCACCACGGGTCACTGGGAAATCGCCGGCGTGCATCTAGAGCGCGCGTTCCCGACCTACCCGCGCGGATTCCCCGACGCCGTCATCGCAAGCTTTGCGAAAGCAACGGGAAGGGCTGTAATCGCGAATGAAGTCGCGAGCGGCACGGACATCGTCAACCGTTTTGGCGAGGAGCATCAGAAGACCGGCAGCTGGATTGTGTATACATCGGCGGACAGCGTTTTTCAGATCGCTGCTCACGAAGCGACGGTCCCACTGGATGAGCTGTACCGCGCCTGCGGGATCGCGCGCGAGATGCTGCGCCCGCCGCACGATGTATCGCGCGTCATCGCACGCCCCTTCGCCGGCGTCCCGGGCGCATACGCGCGGACTTCAAACCGGCGGGACTACTCGCTCTCGCCTCCCTCCGAAACACTGCTCGATGCTCTGGAGAAGGAGCGAATTCCCCGCGCCGGGGTAGGGAAGGTTGACGATCTTTTCGCGGGCAGGGGAATCGCGGCGAAGCACACCGCATCCAACGCCGAAGGAATACGCGAAATCAAGGAATGGCTCTCTCACGCCGAGAGTGGGCTCCTGTTCGCCAACCTAGTAGATTTCGACCAGATGTACGGGCACCGCAACGACGTTGCGGGCTTCAACGAAGCGCTGCGCGAGTTCGACGCGGCGCTGCCCTCCCTCACAACGCGGCTGAAAGAGGACGACCTGCTGTTCATAACGGCCGATCACGGCAACGACCCTACGACACCATCCACTGATCACACGCGCGAGTGTGTGCCACTCCTCGTGAGCGGGCAGCGTGTCGTTCCGGGAAATCTGGGCGAGCGGGAGACGTTTTCCGATCTTGGCGCGACGGTGGCAGAGTGGTTCGGGCTCTCCTTCCGCGGCAGGGGAAAGTCTTTTCTCTCCGAGCTTGTAGTCTGATGGCGGTTGGAACAGAGAACAAAACGTCCCTCCGCGAAGCCGCGCTTGCCGCGCTGGAGAACGCGTACGCGCCGTACTCCAATTTCCGCGTCGGTGCCGCGCTCCGGACGCGTGATGGCAAGGTGATCACCGGCTGCAATATGGAGAACGCCGCGTTCGGGCTCGCGCTCTGCGCGGAAACCCTTGCCGTCGCATACGCTGTCTCACAGGGAATGACGGAGTTCGAAGAGATTGCCATTGCGACCGAAGACACCGACCCGACGCCGCCTTGTGGCGCGTGCCGCCAGGTGCTGAACGAATTTGCGCCCGACATTCGAGTCGTCAGCTACACGCGCAGTGGCGGGGAAGCGTCGTGGTCCCTCAGCGAGCTCCTGCCGAATGCTTTCGTGCTGAACAATTCACGTGGAAGGAACGTTTGAAGTTTTCTCTTGCTTCGCTCCGTCTTGGCTCGCTTGCGGCCGCCTTCATCGGCGCCGCGGCGTGCACCGAGAACCTCGGCGGAGATGGCGCGTGCCCCATCCTGTGCCCAACACAGGGCGGCGACATTCAGAATGTCACGCTCGACGCGATCGTCTTCGATACTACCGTGATCACGCTTTCCGGGCTGGGGACGGAGCCGGGCCTGCTCCTCGCGTCTCGTGGAGACACTCTCGACACCCGCGTCGTCATCCGGTTCGATTCGCTGCCGACCAAATTCAACGCGAGCGTCGACACAGGGCGGACGATCCTCTCGGTGGACAGCGCTCACCTGAGGCTTCGCCTCGACACGCTCTCGCTCAAGGTCAACGGTCCGCTGACGATCGAGGCGTTTGATGTCGACACCGTCGCCAACGACACCTCTACCGCGGCAATTGCCGCGCTCTTCCGCCCCGACCGCTTTATTTCTTCGCAGTCGTTCGCGCGTGCGGACCTGAGAGACACTCTTCGTTACAACATCCCCAACGATGTGGTGCTCGCCAAAATTCGCGCGGGCGCGCGGCTGCGGATCGGACTGCGAGCCGTCGGCTCGGCCCAGGTTCGCATTCTGGCGGTAGAGTCGGGAGCCGGACCCCAGCTGTTCTTCCGGCCAACCCCGGACACAACGTTCCGCGCGCTGACTGTCAGCCCGCTGTCCAGGACGCCCGTCGGGGAATCCTTTGCCGCGATGAACCTCTCTGACTACACGGTGGTGCTGCGCAGCCCGTCTACCGCTGAGACGAATACCCTCAACATTGGCGGCCTGCCGGCGCGTCGGACCTACATCCGCTTTAACATTCCTTCGTCGATCATCGATTCCTCCAATGTCGTTCGCGCGACGCTGCTGTTGAACCAGATTGCGAACACATCGCTGGACCCTGGTGACACAATTTTCCTGGTGCCGCAGATCGTTGTTGCGGGCGCGGTGGTGACTGATCCCGCCAGGGCCTCGCAGGTCCTCAGCGAGGGAGCTCTGGATACGCTCAAGGTTCGGGCGGGAGATTCGGGTGAGAAACAAATCGAGCTCGTGCGCGCCATCCCGTTTTGGCGCTCGCAGAGGCCGGAGGTTACTCCGCGGGCAATCGTCATCAGGACGCTCGCTGAAGGCAACTCTCCACTCGAGGCCAGGTTCTCTCCACTCGAGGCGCAGGCGGGGCTCCGGCCGCGGCTCAGAATCAGCTTCACTCGGCGCGCGCCGCTGGGGCTCCCATGAGGCGCAAGCATCTTCTCATCGCCGCGCTGGCTGCCTCGCCAATCGGCGCCGGCGCCCAGGGCGCGCTCAGCCTGCAGGGGTTCGGATATCCGCCCGGACAGCTTAGTGCTCGCGCGCTGGGGACCGGCGGCGGCATTGCCGAATTTGACCCGCTCAGTCCCGTGAATCCCGCCTCTGTCGCCGCGGTTGGGGCAGCGGCAATCTTTTTTCAGTACGATCCCGAGTTCAGAAGGGTAACGGCGGGGGGAAGGTCGGCCTCGACGACCACGGCGCGCTTTTCCGTCGTCGGCGCGACGCTTCCCTTCGCATCGGAGTGGACTCTGGGTCTCAGCTCATCGACGTTTCTCGATCGTTCCTCCGAGACACGATCTGTGCGCCAGCTTCCCGTCGGGGGCGCCGGCGACATCACCGAGGTGACCGAGCGCTCGCGAATCCTTGGCGCAATCAACGACTTGCGGGTGGCGGTCGGATATGCACCAGGACAGTCCGTTCGGTTCGGTCTTGGCGCGCATGCGCTGGTCGGAAGCAATCGAATCAGCCTCGACGAGCTTCTGCCCGACAGCTCGCAGTTCACCAGCAGCACTCAGCAATCGAACGTCAGTTATGCCGGCTTTGCGGGCTCCGCGGGCGTCATCTGGCAGCCTTCGCGTTTGCTCGGCCTCTCCCTTTCGGCGAGGATGGGAGGCGACCTCATCGCCAAGGTTGCCGACACGACGATCGGCAGGGGAGGGATTCCCGACCATTATGCCGCGGGGATCCGCTACGACGGTCTGACGGGCGCCATTCTCTCGGCGCGAATCGCACGCGACAACTGGAGCTCGCTCGGGTCGTTCGGCGGATCGAGAGTGACAGCGTTCGATGGATGGGACATTGGCGGCGGGGCGGAGGCACTGGGTCCGCGTTTCCTGTCTCGCGTGGTGTCGCTACGGGCCGGCGCACGCTATCGCACGCTGCCGTTCGGTCTGAACGGCGCGGAAGTGAAGGAGACCGGTTTCACGGGTGGCTTTGGTGTACCGCTTTCGCGTGACCGCGCAAATTTCGACTTCACCGCGCAGCGCCTGACGCGCTCGTCCGGAGGGGACAGCAGGGAGCGAGCATTCATCTTCAGCTTCGGCTTGCGGGTCACGCCCTGACATGGCTGACGGGCTGACTTCAAAGCCAGAAGTCATTCTCGTCGCCGACGACATTCCCGCCAACGTTGAGCTGCTGCTCGACCAGTTGAGCAGCCTGGGCTACGAAACGATAACCGCCGTCGATGGCCCGAGCGCGGTCGCGGCGGCGTTCGAGCACAATCCCGACCTTTGCATTCTCGACGTCTCGATGCCGGCGGGAGACCTGAACGTGGATGACCGATCCACCGGGTTCGAGGTTTGCCGACGCATCAAGCGCGATCCCCGCACTGCGCGCATTCCGGTAATCTTCGTGACGGCGCTTAACGAAACGACCGACCGCGTGCGCGGGATCGAGGCAGGGGGCGACGACTTTCTCACCAAGCCACACAACCGCCTGGTGCTCGGCGCGCGCGTGCGGAGCCTGCTCAAGCTCAAGGCGGCGACCGACGCCCTCGAGAGCAGCCTGCGCAAGCTGCGTGAGCTGGAGAAAGTGCGCGACGACCTGATGAAGATGATCGTGCACGATCTCAAAACGCCGCTCACTTCCGTGCTGGCGACGCTCGAGATGCTGGCGACAGGCGACTTCGGCGCCGTCACAAATGCGCAGAAAGGGGCGATCGGCGACGCCGAGATGCAGTCGGAAGAGCTTCTTGCATTGATCGACGATATCCTCGAAGTCGCGCGCATCGAGGAAGCGAACATTTCGCTCTCGCCAACGCTGATCGCGCCCGGTGCGCTACTCGCGGAGCTGCTGCACGAATGGCAGCACCGTTTCCAGCAGGAGGGAACGACGGCGTCCGCCTCGGTCGCCGACGACGCCCCGGTTTTCAGCGCCGACAGGGGACTCATGAAGCGCGTTTTCTCCAACCTGATCCAGAACGCGGTCACGCATTCCTCGAACGCGGTACACATCGAGCTGAGCGCCAAGCGGGCGGGGCACGGCGTCATTTTTACCATTGCGGACAACGGGCCGGGAATTCCTGAGGAGTATCACGACCTCATTTTCCGGAAGTTCGGCCAGGTCGACATGGGTCGTTCAGCGCGCACGCGGAGTTCCGGTCTCGGCCTCACATTCTGCAAGCTCGTCGTGGAGCGCCACGGCGGGCGCATCTGGTTGCGCAGCACCGAGGGAGAAGGGAGCTCTTTCTTCATCGAGATGCCGCTCGAGCCCGCTCAACGGCCGACGCCATCGAGCGCGATGGCCGCCTTCGCCACCGCGCGGTGAAGGTTTATCTGGCGACGTTCGGGTGCCGTGCCAATCAGTACGACAGCGAAGCGGTACGGTCCATGGTCCTGGCCGGTGGGGGCGAGATGGCGGACTCTGCTTCGGACGCTGACGTCGCCGTGTTCAACAGCTGCGCAGTAACCGCGGACGCCGAAGCCGACCTGCGTCAATCGGTGCGGCGGAGCGCGCGTATGAATCCCCAGCTCAGAAGTTTCGTGATGGGCTGCGCCTCGGCCCTCGAGCTTGGGGATCGCGGATCCCGTCCGGCCTCAATGCGGATCTCCGCACTTCCGTCGGTCGAAGGACTGCTCGAAGGTGCCGATCTGGATGCGCTCGCGCTTTCGATCGGCATCCCGCGGCCGCTTACGGGCGCGCGCGTGCCGCAAACAGGCGCGCGCGGCCTGCTCCGGATTCAGGATGGCTGCGCCGAGCATTGTACCTTCTGCGCAACGACGATTGCGCGGGGCGCGAGCCGTTCACGAGCGGCTGAGTCTCTCGTCGAGGAGGCGCGGTTTCTCGCCGAGCGCCATGCCGAGATCGTAATTACCGGTGTGCACATCGGTTCGTACGGTGCCGACACTGGCTCCACTCTCGGCGAACTCGTGGAGCGCCTCGTGACCGAGATACCTGGCGTCCGGTTCCGTCTCAGCTCGCTCGAGGCGACTGAGGTAGATGACGCGCTCGCCGAACTGTTCGCCGGCGCGCCTGGACGGCTTGCTCCCTACCTCCACGCGCCGCTGCAGTCCGGCTCGGATAACGTGCTCAAGCGCATGGGACGCCACTGGTATACGGCAGCTTCATACCGTGCGGCGGTCGAGCGGATCGCAAAGCGATCGCCGGTATTCGGCCTCGGTGCTGATGTGATCGCGGGCTTTCCGGGTGAGACACGGGACGATCACCTGGCGACACTCGCTCTTGTTAATGACCTGCCCTTTACCTCGCTACACGTTTTCCCGTTTTCCGTGCGGCCCGGCACTGCGGCGGAAAAGCTTGCCGGGAGGTTGAACGGCGGCGTCGTTGCGGGGCGCGCCCGCGATCTCCGCGAGCTGGCGGCGAGGAAGCAGCGGGCTCACCTGGCGAGGCGTAACGGCGGCGCAGCGGACGTGGTAGTCGTCGCTGGCGGAACAGCGGGCAAGGGTATCACCGAAGATTATCTTACTGTTGGAGTCTCCGGTTCCCGCCCCGCTCGGGGCGACCGCTTCCGCGCGCGGCTCGAGATGACGGGAGACTCGCTGACGGCAATTGCGGATGTCGGAGAGCCAGTGCATTACGCAAACCAATGATGACCGACACTCAGCGCTCGACCGTCTACATCGAAACGTACGGCTGCCAGATGAACGTCAGCGACAGCGAGCTGATGCTCGGCAAGCTGACGGCGTCCGGCTACGACTCAGTGCCGCAGCCGGACACGGCCGACGTCATTCTCATCAACACATGTGCGATCCGAGAGCATGCGGAACAGCGGGTGATGGGCCGGCTTGGCGAAATGAAAAGCCGCATGAAGCGCGGCGCCGTGCTCGGCGTCACCGGCTGCATGGCACAGCGGCTGGGCGCGCAGATTCTCGATCGTGCGCGGCACGTCAGTCTCGTGATCGGACCTGATGGCTACCGGGAGCTGCCTGAGCTTATCGACAGTGCCCGCACCGGATTGCGCACCACGGCGACGGAGTTCGACCTCGAGGAGCACTACGAGGATTTTCGCCCGCGCCGATTCGAGGGTGTAAAGGCATGGATCCCGGTTCAGCGCGGCTGCGACTACCGCTGCACTTACTGCATCGTCCCCACGACGCGCGGGCCGGAGCGGAGCAGGCAGCTGGCCGATGTGATTGGAGAGGTACGCGCCGTCGTGGAGTCGGGGATGTCGGAGGTGGTGCTGCTCGGACAGACGGTGAACTCATACTTCGATGGACGGCACGGGTTCGCCGATCTGCTTCGAGCCGTCGGTGCCGTGCCGGGAATCCGGCGTCTTCGTTTCACGAGCCCGCACCCGAACGACTTTTCGCCCGA
>DATLXE010000211.1:0-8734 GCA_035575795.1 Gemmatimonadaceae bacterium | reverse complement strand
GCTCGGCGATTCGCTGCGCGCGATCGCGAGAGAGAAGGCGGGGATTTTCAAGGCTGACACGCCCGCCGTCATTGGGGAGGCGGACGCGGAGATTCGCGATCTGCTCGCGAGATGCGCCGAGGACGCGGGGTCGCGTCCGATTATTCAGGTGGATGGTCGCTACGCGACTTCCAACGTGGAGGTGGGCAGGGAAGGCACGCGGTTCACGCTTGCGCGGGCAGGAGAAAACATCAGTCTCCGGACGTCACTCGTGGGTGCCCACCAGGCCCGCAACGCGGCGATTGCCATTGCGACGGTCGATGCAATCGGTGAGCGATACGTCCTTCCAGCGGAAAGGCTCCAGCGTGCGCTCGGTGCGGTGAGCCTGCCGGGGCGGTTTCAGCGCGTTGGAAAGTTCATCTTCGATGTCGCGCACAACCCGGCTGGCGCGAAAACCGTTGCGGAAACGATCCTTGCCCTCGATCTTCCGGCGCCACGCACGGCACTGCTCGCCGTGCTGAGCGACAAGGACTGGCGCGGAATTATTACCGCGCTCGCGCCGGCAGTTGACCGGTTGTTGATCACCCACTGTCCGTCCGCGCCGGCGGACCGGGTATGGGATCCCGAGGAGGCGCACGCGTTCGCAATCACGCAGGGCATCGCCGCTGATCTCGAGCCAGATCTGGACATCGCTTTGGTCAGGGCGGAGAAGCGATGCGGCACCGTCATCGTCACCGGCTCGTTTCACACCGTTGGCGATGTGATGTCGCGCTTGCAGGTGTCTCCGTTCGCCGCGTAGCTTTCCACCATGTCACAGGGAGCTTTACCCGGATTTCGCGACTTTTATCCCGAGCAGATGGCTGAGCGCAACTACCTGATGAAGGTGTGGCGTGATGTCGCGGCCCGATACGGCTTCGTTGAGTACGATGGCCCACCGCTCGAGCCCCTCGACCTGTACAAAAAGAAGAGCGGCGACGAGATCGTCGGCCAGCTTTACACCTTCACCGACAAGGGCGACCGTGAAGTGGCGCTCCGTCCCGAGATGACTCCGACACTCGCGCGCATGGTTGCGGCGAAGGCGAGCTCTCTGCGGAAGCCGGTGCGCTGGTTCTCCATCCCGCAGCTCTTTCGTTACGAGCGACAGCAGAAGGGCCGGCTGCGCGAGCACTTTCAGCTGAACGTCGACATCGTCGGCGAGATTTCGCCGGCGGCCGACGCCGAGCTGCTGGCGGTGGCGATCGATGTCATGCGTGGCGTCGGTCTCACCGCTGCTGATGTAAGGGCGCGCGTGTCCGACCGCCGGCTCCTTGCCGCGGTCCTGCTCGCGAGCGGAGTAGCCGAAGGTGAGCTGGCGGGAGTGTACGGCGCCGTCGACAAGATGGGCCGCGAGCCGCGCGCGGTCACCGAGGACAAGCTACGCGCCGCGATTCGTAACCCCGACGCGAGCGCGAAGCTCGTGTCGACCATTGACAGCTTCCGTGATCTCGACGCGATCGGCTCTCGATTCGCCGATTCGCCGGACGTGCTGGACCAGGTTGAGCGGATGCGTGAATACCTGCGCTTTCTCGCCGCGCTCGGCGTTGGCGAATGGGTCGACTTCGATCTATCCATCGTCCGTGGTCTCGCGTACTACACGGGAAAGGTGTTCGAGCTGTTCGATGCCAGCGGAGAGTTCCGCGCAATTTGCGGCGGCGGACGGTACGATGACCTGCTCTCGACGATCGGAGGCGTAGACATGCCCGCGCTCGGATTCGGAATGGGAGATGTCGTGCTGTCGGAGCTGCTCCGCTCGCGCCGCCTGTTTCCGCCTTTGGGCCGCGGTAGCGAGTACTGGGTCGCCGCTGAAGACGAGACGATGCTCGCCGATGTGATGACCGTCGCGGGGCGACTGCGGGCAAAGGACCGTAGCGTCGAGTACGCGCTCCGGTCGCAATCGCTGTCGCGCCAGCTCAAGCAGGCGGCGAGCGCGGGGGTCGAGAGCGTCGTGATGCTGAAACGCGACGACTATTCGCGTGGCAACGTGACCGTCAGGACACTTTCCGACGGCGCCGAGCGCAGCATGACCTTTCAATCGCTTCTCGACTCACTCCGGTAACAATGGCCGACGACAAAAAGCTCACGACCCGCGCTGACGACTTCAGCGCCTGGTACAACGAAGTCGTGCTCCGCGCGGAGCTCGCCGATTACTCGCCGGTGCGCGGCTGCATGGTCATCCGCCCGCGCGGCTACGGAATCTGGGAGAGAATGCAGGCACAGCTCGACTTCATGTTCAAGGAGACGGGTCACCAGAACGCGTACTTTCCGCTGTTCATTCCCGAGAGCTTCCTGCACAAGGAAGCCGCTCACGTCGAAGGCTTCGCCCCGGAAGTCGCGGTTGTCACGCACGGCGGAGGCAAGAAGCTGGATGAGCCGCTCGTCGTGCGGCCCACATCGGAGACGATCATCTACGCGATGTTCGCCAAGTGGGTGCAGAGCTATCGAGACTTGCCACTCCTGATCAATCAGTGGGCGAACGTCGTGCGCTGGGAGATGCGCACTCGGCTCTTCCTGCGCACGCTCGAATTTCTCTGGCAGGAGGGCCACACCGCGCACGCGACGCACGACGAGGCCGAGGAAGAAGCCCGAAAGATGCTGGGAGTGTACCGCGACTTCATGGAGGGTCATATGGCGATGCCGGTCGTCACGGGGCTCAAGACCGACTCGGAGAGGTTTGCCGGGGCGCTGCGCACTTATTCCTGTGAAGGGATGATGCAGGACAACAAGGCGCTGCAGGCCGGAACGTCGCACAATCTTGGGCAGAATTTCTCCAAGGCCTTCGACCTCAAGTTCCAGACCGAGTCCGGCGGTACCGACTTCGCCTGGAACACGAGCTGGGGAGTGTCGACGCGGATGGTCGGCGGCCTCGTGATGACGCATGGGGACGACAAGGGACTGCGCGTTCCGCCGCTTCTTGCGCCGATCGAGATCGTGATCGTGCCGATCTGGAAGTCTGAGGAAGATCGCGGCCGTGTGCGCGCGGCCGCGGTCCTGATCAAGGAGAGCCTGCTCGCGTGGGAGCGGCGCGCGCCCGGGCGCCTGCGCGTGCACGTTGACGATCGCGAGGGAATCAAGCCTGGCGCCAAATACTACGAGTGGGAGCTGAGGGGGATACCGCTCCGTATCGAGCTCGGTCCACGCGACCTCGAGAAAAACCAGGCTATCCTCGTGCGCCGCGATACCGGCGAGAAGCGTCCCGGATCGCTGGACTCGATCGGCGAGGACTGCGCCGACCTGCTCCACCTCATCCAGGAATCGATGCTGATCAGCGCGCGCGAACGCCGCGAGCAGAACAGCATCCGCGGCGCGATCACGTACGATCGCTTTCGCCAGGTGATGGAGGCGGAAGGCGGATTCGTCTATGCCGGATGGTGCGGAGATCCTGCCTGCGAGGCGAAGATCAAGGAGGAGACGAAAGCGACGATCCGCGTTCTTCCCGACGAGGAATTCCGATCGGCCGATCCGCCGACTTTGTGCCTGAAGTGCGCACGCCCGTCTACAAACGAGGCACTGTGGGCAAAGGCGTACTGACGCCGCGCGCCGCAAGGACAGTGGATCCAAAAGGATCGGCGGCAGGAATGGCACCGGCAGCGTTCGCCGCGGGCCCGGCCGGGTTGACGTGCGAGCAGGTTCCGCTCTCCCGCATCGCTGAGGAGATTGGGACCCCCGCATACGTCTACAGCAGCAGTGCCGTGCGTGAGCAGTACCGCATCCTCAGCGGCGCTGTTGGCGCTCTCAATCACCGCCTGCACTACAGCGTGAAGGCGAACTCGAGCCGAGCTATCCTGGAGCTTCTCCGCGATCTCGGAGCGGGCCTCGACATCGTGTCCGGGGGAGAGCTGTACCGCGCCCTCCAGGCCGGGTTTCTGGGGACCGACGTGGTGTTCAGCGGCGTCGGCAAGACCGAGCGCGAGATGGAAGAAGCGCTCACTGCCAGGGTGCTGTTATTCAACGTGGAGTCCGAGGAAGAGCTACACGTCCTCGACCGCGTTGCGCTTCGACTGGGAATGCGCGCCCCGGTGGCGCTGCGCGTGAACCCCGAAGTGCTCGTCGACACTCCGCATCCTTACACGCGCACCGGAGAGAAGGGGATGAAGTTCGGCATCCCGTTCGATGAAGCGCTCGCTGTCGCGGCCACCGCCCTCGCGCTCCCGAACATCGACCTGCTCGGCCTCGACATGCACGTCGGCTCGCAGATCTCGCAGTTCGCGCCGTATGAGGTTGGCGTCAAGCGACTGCTCCATCTCCGTACCGAGATCGAGCGGGGAGGGAAGGCGAAGCTTACCCACCTTGACATCGGCGGCGGGCTCGCGGTGACGTACAACGAGGAAACCGAGATCGATGTCGGCAAATTTGGGGATGTGCTGCGCGAGATCGTCGGCGGCACTGGTCTCAACATCATTATCGAGCCCGGACGCTTTCTCGTCGGTAATGCGGGCGTCCTGCTTACGCGCGTGCTGTACCGGAAGCGGAGCGGCGGAAAACAGTTCATCATCACCGATGCGGGGATGACGGAGCTGCTGCGGCCGTCGCACTACAACGCGTTTCACCGCATCGAGGCGCTCGTGCCCAACGGACGGACGACGGTGGCCGATGTCGTCGGACCGGTGTGCGAGAGCGGCGATTTCCTTGCCTTGGACCGGCAGGTGGACGACGCCGCTCCAGGCGACATTCTCGCGGTAAGGTCCACGGGAGCGTATGGTTTCGTGATGGCTTCCAACTACAATTCGCGGCCAAGGCCGCCCGAGGTGCTCGTCGAAGGATCTCGTTTCGCGGTCGTCACCGAGCGCGAGACCTACGCCGACCTCGTGCGCGGCGAGCGTGCCGACCTCGACTGGAGAGAGGGCTAGGTGCGCATCGGCCTGATCGCCGATACCCACGACCGCGTACCGGCGGTCGCGAATCTCGTCGAGAAGCTCGCCGCCAAGGGCATCAGCATCGTCATGCACGCGGGCGATTTCTGTTCGCCTTTCTGCCTGGCGCCCTTTCACAAGGCGGAGATGGCGCTCCTCGGTGTGTTCGGACGGAACGACGGCGATCGTGAGACGTTGAGCGCGTACGCGGCGCGCGGCATGGGGACGGAGATCTATGAGTCACCGCACAGCTTCGATGTTGGCGGGCACAGCATCCTGCTGGTTCACGAGCTAAACGAGGTCAGTGAGCGCTCGGTCGAGTCCCACGACTTCGTGATTCACGGAAGCACGCACATCCAGGTGCAGAAGAAGGTCGGCAACACGCTCGTCATCAACCCCGGCGAGGCGTGCGGCTGGATGCACGGCAAGTGCACGGCGGCGATACTGGACCTCGAGACCGGAGAGGTAGAAGTCATCACGCTATGAGCAGCCGGATTCTCATCATCGATTTCGGCTCACAGTTCACGCAGTTGATCGCGCGTCGGGTGCGGGAGGCCCGCGTGTACTCCGAGATTCATCCCCCGACGCGAAGCGTTGACTGGATCCGCGAGTGGCAGCCGACAGGAATCATCTTCAGTGGCGGCCCGAACTCGGTGTACGGCGAGAACGTACCGCTCGCCGACCGCGCCGTCCTCGACATCGCGCCCGTGCTCGGCATCTGTTACGGCATGCAGCTCATTGCGCATCTCGAAGGCGGCGAGGTGAAGAGATCCGACCGCCGCGAGTACGGGCGCGCCGACATGCGTGTCCTCGAGACCGGCGGGCTGTTCACGGGGTTCGCGGCGAGCGAGAGCATCACGACGTGGATGAGCCACGGAGATCACATCGAGGAGCCACCGCCGGGCTACAAGGTGACGGCGGAGAGCAGGGGCAACCCGATCAGCGCGTTCCGGCACGAGCGGCGACCGATCCACGGCGTGCAGTTCCATCCCGAAGTTGCGCACACGCCCCGCGGCGGCGAGGTCATCTCCAACTTTTTGTTCGGCGTGTGCAAGGCCGAGCCGACGTGGACGGCGGGCGCATTCATCGAGGAGGAAATCGCGCGCATCCGGGAGACCGCCGGCAAGTCTCGCGTGATCTGCGGACTGTCCGGTGGCGTTGATTCATCGGTCGCCGCGGCGCTCGTACACCGCGCGATCGGCGAGCAACTGACGTGCATCTTCGTCGATACGGGATTGCTGCGCCTCAACGAACGCGCGCAGGTAGAGCGTACATTCGGGCCCCACACTGGTCTGCGTCTCGTGACGGTGGACGCCGAGAAGCTGTTTCTAGATGCCCTCGCCGGTGTCGAGGATCCGGAGAAGAAGCGGAAGATCATCGGGCACACTTTCATCGACGTGTTCGAAGATGCGGCGGCGCAGGTGGGCGACGATGTCGACTTCCTGGTGCAGGGGACGCTCTACCCGGACGTCATCGAGTCGTCCGCGCCGCGCGGCGGGCCGTCGGTGACGATCAAGACGCACCACAACGTCGGCGGGCTCAAGCCGGACATGAAGTTCAAGCTCATCGAGCCGTTGCGTGAGCTGTTCAAGGACGAGGTGCGTAACGTCGGGCGCGAGCTCGGCCTCCCCGAAGAGATGGTGGGCCGGCATCCGTTTCCCGGGCCTGGGCTCGCGATCCGCGTGCTCAGCGACGTGACGAAGGAGAAGCTGGACTTGCTGCGCGCGGCGGATGCGCTGTACCTGGAGGAGATTCGCGAGGCCGGGTTGTACGACGAGATATGGCAGGCGTTCGCGGTGCTGCTGCCGGTGCGGAGCGTCGGCGTGATGGGGGACGAGCGGACGTACGACTACGTGCTTGGCCTTCGCGCGGTGACCAGTACGGACGGGATGACGGCGGATTGGTACCCGTTCACGCACGAGGTGCTGTCGCGCATGTCAAACCGGATCATCAACTCGGTGCCGGGGATCAACCGAGTGGTGTACGACGTGAGTTCGAAACCGCCGGCTACCATCGAGTGGGAGTAGCTACAGACTCTTCTCCGCAAGCAACTCCATGAACTCGCGCGGCTGCGTAATCGACAGCAACCGTCCGGGCACATCCGCCTCCTTGCTGAACTGCGCGATCTTGCCAAGCACCGGCAGGTACTGGTTGGAAACCTCGAGCGGCGGCGCCACGATCAGGAAAAAGAAGTAGACGGGCTTCTCGTCGATCGCCTTGAAGTCGACGCCGCCGGTCTTCCGCGCGAACGCAACGCGCAGCTTTGTAACCACCAGAGAGCGGCAGTGGGGGATCGCGATGCCACGCCCGATGCCGGTTGAGCCAAGGTTTTCGCGCCGCTTGAGCATCTTGAACAGCATGCCCTGCGACTTCTCGTCGAGGCCGAGCAGGCCGATGAGCTCCTTCAGGATCTCGTCCTTCGAGGTGCCCTCGAGCTCCAGCTTTATGGCCTCTTCAGAGAAAAAATCACGTAACTCCATCAAGCTCCCCGGAAATTCTCAACAGTGCGCGGCGCGAACGAGCAAGTTACCGGAGCCCGGCACGAGTGTCAAACTATGATGTTGCAAGCACTTGGAAGCTCCCTTACCTTCCGATAATGAAGCCTTTTCCCTTTGCCACAGGCGCCGCGGTGCCGCTTTATCTGGCACCGATGGCGGGGGTTTCAGAGTCGCCATTCAGGCGTCTCTGCCGGCGGTTTGGGGCCGACGTCGTCGTCACCGAATTTCTGTCGGCGGAAGGGATTCGGCGCGAGAACGCGGCGACGCTCGACAAGCTTCGCTTCGGGCCCGACGAGAGGCCGATCGGCGTCCAGATCTTTGGCGCCGACCCGCAGGCAATGGGTGACGCTGCCCGCCTCGTCACCGATGTATTCGCGCCGGAATTCATCGACATCAACTTCGGGTGCCCGGTGAAGAAGGTCGTGCGCCGGAACGGCGGCTCGGGGTGTCTCCGGGATCTGGACCTCGTCCAGACCGTGATTCACGCCGTCGCCGCGGGCACGCACCTGCCTGTCACGGTGAAGATCCGGAGCGGGTGGAACGAGGAGATGCGTGATCCCGTTACGATCGCTCTGCGTTGCCAGGACGCGGGCGCGCGGGCATTGGCGCTCCATCCGCGGTCGCGGACGCAGATGTACACCGGTCGGGCGCGCTGGGAGGAGATCGCCGCGGTCGTGGCTGCCCTCGAGATCCCGGTTATCGGTAACGGCGACATCAAGACCGCTGAGGATGCCGTTCGCCTCCACCGTGAAACGGGGTGCGCCGCGGTGATGGTCGGCAGGGGGTCGTTCGGCCAGCCGTGGATCTTCGACCAGACGCGGGCGATGCTGGAAGGGAAGCCGGTTCCGGAGACGCCGGGGATGGAGCGGCGGTTCGAGATTGCGATGGACCACGCCCGGATGGCGGAGGCCTACGAGGCCGATCCGCGTGGCGCCGCGATCGAATTTCGCAAGCACCTCGGCTGGTATGTGAAGGGTATTCCCGGCTCGGCCGAACTGCGGCGGAGGCTGCACGCGGTGGAGAGTTTGGCCGAGGTCGAGGATGTCTTCGCCACCTATCTAGCCGGCGGACTCAGGTACGAACCCGAAGCAGCGGTAGCCTGACGCGGCTGAGAAAGGGTGTCGACGTAAGTCTTGGCGCAATAACATGTTACCGCCACACCGTTAATGTAGCACACCACATCAATTTCCATTGACTTTTCATGTAGTTTGCCCTAACTTCAAAGAACGGGGGCGACTGGCTTCGACGGGGTTAGTGAAGCTGTGGCTGCGTGCCCAGGTACTCAGGTCCTGGTAAAACCTCTGGGAAAATTTTTACCTGCCAACAACAACTTGGCCCTGGCTGCGTAACTCTTAGGAGTTGCTGCAC
>DATLXE010000210.1:0-11810 GCA_035575795.1 Gemmatimonadaceae bacterium | reverse complement strand
ACTTCGTCCACCAGCTGCTGGGGCGTAAGCGACCGCTCCTCCGCCGTCTGTGCGACCTTCTGGCCGTGCTCATCCATGCCGATCAGGAAGTGCACGTCGTCGCCAAGGAGGCGATGGTAACGGGCAATGGCGTCGGCCCCGATCTTCTCGAAAGCGTGGCCCTGGTGCGGACGCGCCGTCGCGTAATCGATGGCGCAGGTGAGATAGTATCGCGCCAAACTACTGCGAGCCCGCCGGGCCGGAGTCATCGGCACCGCCACGGCCGCGCCGACCGCCGCGCCGGCCGCGACGGCGGCGGTTCGCTGCGTCGGCGGCACCGCCATCGGAAGGCGACGACGGATTTTCCGGGAGCAGCTCGGCCGCGTGCGATGGGAAGATCGGATGCTCCGCCGTGTACAGGAGCTCGGGGGAGATTTCGTGCTCGGCGATGGAATCGTTCGCGTGCTCTTCCTCGGCGTGAGCGGCGAACGCCGCCACCTCGGGAGCGTGGCCGGTTTCCTCGCTGAATTCCGCGAGCGTGACCGATCGCGTTTCGCCCTCGACCGTGCGCAGCGTCACGCGCTCATGGAAGATGTCGATGGCGACTACTTTCTCCTCACCGATGGAAGTCGCGACGACCTTTCCCTCCTTCGGGAATCGCTTCCTGCTTTGCACGTAGAATTCGTGCTCGTAGCGCAGGCAGCACATCAGCCGACCGCAAGCACCGGAAATCTGGGAAGGATTGAGCGACAGCCGTTGGTCTTTCGCGACACCGAGATTGACAGGCCGTAGCTCGGGCAGCCACGACGCCGAGCAGTACCGTCGCCCGCAGCGCCCCACGCCGTCGAGGCGCTTCGCCTCGTCGCGAACGCCGATCTGCTTCAGCTCGATGCGCGTGCGAAACAGCGATGCAAGGTCGCGCACGAGATTCCTGAAATCGACACGCTTGTCGGCGGTGAAATACAGCGTGAGCTTCTTGCGGTCCCACTGCCATTCCGCGTCGGAGAGCTTCATGCCGAGGCCGTTCGCGCGGACCCGCTCCATTGCCTTGCGCCGCGCGTCCTCGTTGAGGCGTGACAGCTCCTCGGACTGAATGCGATCTCTCGCCGTTGCGAGGCGGAGCGCTTTCCGGTCGGGAAGGGAAGTCCCGCAGCCGTGTGCGCAGCCGCCATTTCTTTTCTGGGCGAGGTCGCCGAGCGCGTGAATGAATCCGAGATCCTCGCCGCGGTCGACATCCACGATCACCGCCGCATTCAGCGGCGGGGCGTCGGGGTAATCCCAGAGAAAAAATTCCTTACGGTTGCCCTTGAAGGCCACTTCGACGAGGTGCGCCAATCGCTACTCCGCCCACTGCCCGAGGCGCAGAAACTTCTGCCGGCGCCGGCGCACGAGCTTTTCCGGACGCATCTTGCGCAGCTCCTCGAGGTGGCGGCACAGCACTCCCTGTAGCGCGGTTGCGGCAGCCTGGTGATCGGCGTGGGCCCCGCCGCGGGGCTCCGGTACCACTTCGTCGACCACCTTGAGCTCGAGAAGCTCGGGCGCGGTGATGCGCAGCGCGGCCGCTGCCTTTTCGCGGATCTCCGGACTCTTGGCATCCTTCCAGAGAATCGCAGCGCAACCTTCGACGCTGATGACGGAGTATACGGCGTTTTCCATCATCATCACCCGGTCGGCGACGCCGAGAGCGAGCGCGCCGCCCGAGCCTCCTTCGCCGATGACTGTCGCGACGATCGGGACCTGCAGCTGGCTCATCTCGTACAGGTTACGCGCAATCGCCTCGGACTGCCCGCGCTCCTCGGCGCCAAGCCCGGCCCATGCGCCCTGCGTGTCGATGAACGTTACAACCGGAACATGAAATTTCTCGGCCAGCTTCATGAGCCGAAGGGCCTTCCGGTAACCCTCCGGGTGCGGCATGCCGAAGTTGCGCTTCAGCTGCTCCTTCGTGTCACGCCCGCGCTGGTGCCCGATCACCATCACCGTATCGTCGTCGAGACGCGCCCAGCCGCCAATGATCGCCGGGTCGTCGCGGAACGCGCGGTCGCCGTGCAGCTCGATAAAATCGGTGAACGCGAGCCTGATGTAGTCGGCGGTGAAGGGCCGCTTGCTGTTGCGGGCGACCTGCACGCGCTGGAACGGCGTAAGATTCCGGTACACCTCCTCTCGCAGGTCAACCAGCTTCCGTTCGAGTGGGGCGATCTCTTCGGCGACGCTCAGCTGCCGGTCGCCGGCCATCTTCTTGAGCTCGTCGATCTGCTTCTCGAGCTCGGCGATCGGCTTCTCGAATTCAAGACCAGCCGCAGTTGCCATGTTTCAGCTCCCGCGTTGAAGGCGGACGGCGGAACTACCGAGAATATCGCGCAGCGCGGTCAGCGCCGCACCATCAGCGGCGAGCGTCAGCGAGCGTGAGCGCAGGCGAGCCTGGCTCCCGTTCCCGTCGCTCCAGCGGAGCTCCAGCGGAGCCTGGCCCGGATACGATTCGGCAATCGCCTTCACGTCGCTCAGAACGTCCGCGGTGCAGACGCCCTTTACGATGTCGATCGCGACCGTCACCTGCCCATTGGTACGCATCTCCGCCAGCTTGGTTGCCGAGTCGACGATGAACATCGGACTGTCGCCGCCCTCGTCGCGGCGGGAGTACGCGCCTTTCAGCAGCATCGGCACGTCGGTGCGCACCTGGTCCGAGAGCACCGCCCACTTTTCCTGGAACACGAGCACTTCGGCGCAGCCCGAAAAATCCTCGATCGTCAGCCGCGCGAATTCGCCGCCCGTCTTCTTGCTGAGCTGGCGCTTGATCGCCGTGACTACGACGCAGAGCGTCATCTGCTCCTGACGCCACGGTCCGAGGTCCGACACCGCGTGCGTCGCGAAAATCTCCGCCTCGGTGCGAAATCTTTCCAGCGGATGACCGGAGATGTAGAAGCCGAGGATTTCTTTTTCCTTCGCCAGTCTCTCGGACTCAGTCCACGACGGAACGTTGGGGAGCGCAAGTGGGGCGTGCGGCTTCTCCGTACTGCCAATCGGCACGCCGAACAGCGAGGCCTGTCCGGTGAGCGTTTCCTCCTGCTTGAGCGATGCTTCCCTGATTGCGACATCGAGACCGGCCGCGAGCTGGGCGCGGTGGCCGCCGAGCGAATCGAGCGCACCGGCGTGGATCAGCGCCTCGAGGACTCGCTTGTTGCAAATGCGGAGGTCGATGCGCTCGCAGAGATCGAACAGCGACTGGAAGAGACCGTCCTTCTTTCTCGCGCCGATCACGGAATCGATCGCGGTGCGGCCGACGTTGCGCACCGCGCCCAGGCCGAAGCGGATCTTGGTTGCACCAACAACGGTGAACTTGTAACCGGATTCGTTTACATCGGGAGGTAATATTTCGAGGCCCGGCTCCGCCGCGCCCGGCACGTTGAGCTGGCGCGCTTCGTTGATATACTTGACGACGTTGTCCGTGTCCCCGATCTGCGACGAGAGGAGCGCCGCCATGAAATCGGCGGGGAAGTGCGTCTTGAGCCACGCCGTCTGATAGGAAAGAATCGAGTACGCGACCGAGTGCGACTTGTTGAAGCCGTAGCGGCCGAATGTCTCGATCTGGCCGGCGATCTCCTCAATCACGCGCGCGTCGTAGCCACGCTCGATCGATTTCGTGGTGAACTTGCCGAGCTCCTCGCGAATTAGCTCGGCGTCCTTTTTCCCTACGGCCTTGCGTAGAAGGTCCGCTTCCGCGAGCGAGATGCCGGCGAGCGCCTGCGCTATCCGCATCACCTGCTCCTGATAGGTGATGACGCCGTATGTGCTTTCCAGAATTGGCGCCAGCTCGGGGAGGATATACTTGACCGGCTCCTCCCCGCGCTTGCGGCGCATGTACACCTTGTGCATCCCGGCATCGAGCGGGCCCGGCCGCATCAGCGCGTTTGATGCGACGAGATCGTCGAAGCGGTCGGCGCGGATGTTCTTCAGCATGTCGGTCGCGAGCGGAGACTCGAACTGGAACACTCCGGCGGTCTTCCCGGCACGGAGCATCCGGTAGGTAGGGGGATCGTCGAGCGGCAGCGTGTCGAGCTCGGGCGCCGAACCGGTGCGCTCGCGAATCCCGGCGACGGTGTCGCTGATGACGGTGAGCGTGGTGAGGCCGAGAAAATCCATCTTGAGCATGCCGGCCTTCTCGAGCGCGTTCATATCGTACTGCGTCACGACGATCGATTCATCGCCGCTCGAGCCCGAGCCTCTGGTAGATGGCTGGGTACACACAGGCACGTAGTCGTCGAGCGGGCCCGGTGCGATGACGACCCCGGCGGCGTGCACCCCCGCGTGGCGCGAAAGTCCTTCCAGCTTCATCGCGTAGTCGAGCAGCTGCTGATATCGCGCTTTCTTTTCCTTCAGTTCGCGCGTGTCCTCCTTGCGCGTAGTGTACAGCTCGCGGACCTCGGGAATCCGCTCGATCGCTTCCTTCACCGTAAGGGAGAAGTTCGGATGGTTCGGAATCAGCTTGGCGAGGTAGTCGGTCTCGGCGGGCGTGAAGCCGAGCGTACGACCGACGTCCTTGATGGCGGCGCGCGACTTCAGCGTGCCGAATGTGATGATCTGCCCGACCGAATCGCGCCCGTATTTCTGGCGAACGTACTCGATTACCTCGCCGCGGCGCTCGAAGCAGAAGTCGACATCGATGTCAGGCATCGAGACGCGCTCTGGATTGAGGAAGCGCTCGAAGAGGAGGTCGAACCTCAGCGGACATACATCCGTGATGCGGAGTGAGTACGCGACGACGGAGCCGGCCGCCGAACCGCGGCCCGGCCCGACGGGAATCCCCTTGTCTCGCGCCGCCTTGATGAAGTCGGCGACGATGAGGAAATATCCCGCGTAGCCGGTGCTCGTAATGACGCCGAGCTCGTAGCCTAGTCGCTCGCTGACGTTGGCGGGAAGCGGATCGCCGTAACGTGCGCGCGCGCCCTCTTCGGAGAGGCGGACGAGATACTCGTTCTCCGTTTCGACGCCCGAGGGAAGCGGAAAGGACGGGACGCGATACTGTTTCGAGAAGGCGATCGAGCTTTCTTCAGCGATGCGCACCGTATTCTCGAGCACGTCCGCGCGGCCCGGAAACGCGGCGGCGATCTCGTCGGCGTTCTTGAAGTACAGTCCCTCGTCGTAGTGCATCCGGTTGGTCTCGGCGAAGTCCTTGCCGAGCCCGATGCAGAGCAGCACATCGTGCGCGTCGTGATCCTCACGACGGAGGAAGTGCGCATCGTTCGTGGCGACAACGGGCAGTCCTACTTCCTCGGCGAGCTGAAACACGCGGCGGTTGAGCGTCGCCTGGTTCTCCGATTCGTGCGCCTGTACCTCGAGGTAATAGCGGTCGCGGAAAACTTCGGCGTACCACGCCGCGGTCTCGCGCGCCTGGTCGTACTCGTCGGCGAGCAGGTGGCTGGCAATCTCCCCCGCCATGCACGCGGAGGACACGACAATGCCCTCGTTGTATTTCGCAAGCAGCTCACGGTCGACGCGCGGCTTGGCGTAAAACCCTTCGGTGTAGGCGAGCGAGGAGAGCTTTACTAGATTCCTGTAACCAACGGTGCTCTGGGCGAGTAATACGAGGTGGTAATACGGCTTGCCGCGGTCGCCGCCGCCGACGCGGTCGCGGGAACGCCGGTCGCCGGGTGCGACGTAGGCTTCCATGCCGATGATTGGCTTGATGCCGGCCTTCTTCGCCTTTTCCTGGAGATCCCAGGCGCCGTGGAGATTGCCGTGATCGGTAAGCGCGAGTGCGGGCTGCTCGAACTCGAGCGCTCTGGCAATCAGGTCATCGATGCGGTTTGCGCCATCGAGGAGCGAGTATTCAGAGTGGCAATGGAGGTGGACGAAGGACACATGGTAAGAATATGCGACGTGGAATCCTCGCGATAGCGCTTGCGCTGGCTGTTATCGCACTCGTGTTCGCGCCGACGGGGTGCTACCTGAGTCGCGGCGCGTGGGAGGAGGCGAAGATCCTGAGTCGCCGCCAGCCAATCACCGAGATCGTAGCGAATCCGGGTACGCCACGTGTGGCGCGGGAGAAGCTGAAGGTGGTCCTCGCCGCTCGGAAGTACGCCCGGGACAGCATTGGCCTTCGGACCAAAGACAGTTTCACGACATATTCACGCGTTGATAGCGACACCCTTGTGCTTTTACTGTCTGCCGCACACCGTGACACGCTAAAGGCGTACACCTGGTGGTTTCCGGTCGTGGGGCGCGTGCCCTACAAGGGGTATTTCAATTTCGGCGAAGCCAGGCGTGCGGCGGAGAAACTTCGCGCCGAAGGGTTCGATGTCTACATGCGTCCGGCGGATGCCTTCAGCACGCTGGGATGGTTCAATGACCCTCTATTGAACACCACGCTCAAGAGCGACTCCGTCAACCTTGCAAATACCGTAATCCACGAGCTGGTTCACAATACGTTTTACGCGAGCGGGCAGGCCCGTTTCAACGAATCGTTCGCGATGTTCGTCGGCGCTCGCGGAACCGCCCAGTTCTTCCGATCGCGGGGGCAGGAGGTAGCTGCCGTTCGCGCGGAAGCTGACTGGGAGGACGACAAGCTTCTCGGCCGATTCTGGTCGACTCTCATTCAATCTCTCGACTCCGCGTATGCGCAACATCCGGCCGATCGCCACGCGAGGATAGCGGCGAGAGACACGCTTTACTCCCACGCGCGCTCGAAGCTGGTGAGCGATATCGGTCCGGCGCTCCGCACAATCGGTCCGCGCTACGCCGAGCGGGTACCGCTCGACAACGCCGCGCTGCTCGCGCGTCAGCTGTATGCAAGCGATCTGGACGCTTTCGACTTGCTTTACGAACGCGAGGAGCGAAGCCTGCGGCGGTCGATCGGACGCATCATCGGACTGGCAAAGGCGGCCCCCAGTGACCCGTTCGGAGCGGTGCGGAAATGGCTCGGCTGCCCGCCCGAACCAGCTGTCTGCAGCGCCGCTGCCACCCCCCAGGCGCAGGAGGCGCCATGAGGCAGGTGTCCCATCAGCGTTTGAAGTTTTCCCCCACGGTAGAGCTGGATCAGCCGCGGCCGATCTGGGCGTTGACTCTGGGTGGTACGTGGGCTAGCCTTACTATCCCGGCCCCCCTGAGCGCTATTTCCTGAGCCGGCTCCTGAATTTCCATTGGGTTTGTACTCCGGTTGTACGCGCCGGTAATGGTTTGATCTAGAAGTTTTTTTGTTCTTATTGAGTTTGCGGACGGCGGCCCGCTCACATGGCCCGCGTGTCCGCGCGTGCGTTTCCCACACCTTTCTAGAGGAGGAGCGAGCCCCGTCTGTGATAGTGTGATTCCAGGAAAGCGTTTGGGGTGAATGTCACCCGGCCGAAGCGTTTTGCTCGGCATATTTTCGCCAAAGAAATGGAGATTTCAGGTGAATAGAATAGTCAGATTTATCATGGCCGCGCTGGCCATTGCCCTCTTCCCCGCGGGGCTCTATGCCCAGGGCGGCGGCAGCGTCACCGGTCGGGTCGTCGACGAGGCGACTGCGCAGCCGCTAGCGGAGGCGCAGGTCTTCATCGTTGGCCGCCAGCAAGGCGCACGCACGGACGCGCAGGGCATCTTTCGGATTACAGACGTTCCGCCCGGCACCTACCAGCTCAGAGCCATCCGGCTCGGCTTCACGTCTGAGGTGCAGTCAGTGGTTGTCAGCAGCGGCGCTCCCGCAACGGCGAACTTTTCGCTTTCCGGAACGGTAGCCAAGCTTGACGAGGTTGTCGTAACCGCATCGGGCGAGACGCAACGGCGCCGCGAGAGCGGTGTCGTCACGGCGAGAATCGACACGTCCAAAGTCGTCATAGCCAACGTCCAGAACTTCTCGGATGTGCTATCGTCACGCGCGGCCGGCGTATCGGTCCAGCAGGCCGGTGGACAGACCGGCGGCAGCTCGCGGATCCGCATTCGTGGCTCCAACAGCATCAATCTGTCCAACGATCCGCTTCTCGTGATCGACGGCGTCCGTGTGAATAACAACCCGAATTCGAGCTCCATCGGGACCGGCGGCCAGCTTCCGTCGCGGTTCAACGACATCAACCCCGAGGACATCGAGAACGTCGAGGTCATCAAGGGACCCGCAGCGTCCGCGTTCTACGGGACGGCGGCTTCGAACGGCGTCATTCGCGTCACGACCAAGCGCGGCCGCGCTGGCAAGGCCAAGTGGAATACCTTTGGCGAGTACGGCACAGTTCGCGAGGACGGAGACTTCCCGAGCAACTTCACGCAGATCGGGACGAACCTTTCGGGAACAGCCCGGAACACCAACTGTAACCTGGACGCGCGCGCCCGCCGGGCCTGCCTTCCAAAGGCTGATTCGCTCGTATCCACGAACCCCATCGACAACGTCGAGAACCTCTTTCGCGATGGCTGGAGAGGTTCCTACGGTGCCAATGTCAGTGGCGGGAGCGAACTCGCCCAGTACTACGTCGGGGGCGATTTCGAGCGGGAGGAGGGTGTTTTTGAGGTGAACCATCTCAGGAAAACCAACCTGCGCGCCAACATCAACGCGCAACCCCGTCCGGACTTCCAGATATCCTTCAACAGCGGCCTGACTTCGAGCCGTCTTCGTCGCCCGCAGAACGACAACAATCTTTTTGGCGCCATCGGGGGCGCATTGATCGGAAAGGCTTTCGACTGCGGCCCGAGATCCGCTGGTCAGCCTCCCCGCGACATATCGTGCGCAACAGATACGTCGAGCCGCGGATTCCGGGTGGCAAATTTTCCGGGGACGCGCTTCTTCGGGGTCGATACCCGACAGGCGATCGAGCATTTCATCGGCGCCGCCAACGCGACATGGAATCCGCTTAGCTGGCTCAGCGTCATCGGTACAGGCGGGTATGATCTCGTTGATCGTCATGACAGCGAGACCGTCGCGGCGGACGTTGCCCCCCAATTCATTCCTACCGGGGAGCGCGAGTCCAACCGGGCGCAGATCAGAACCTACACGGGTAATGGATCGGCGATCGGCACTTTCATGCTCGCTCCCAGCCTCAGGTCTATAACGACCCTGGGCAGCCAGTACAACCGTGAACTGTTCCAGCAGACTACCGCGTCCGGCGAGACCCTTCTGCCTGGCACGAGCTCGCTCGGCGGAACCAGCACCCAGTTCGCCGTGGGCGAGCAGAGCAGCGATATCGTTACCCTCGGCGGCATCCTTCAGCAGCGGCTCGAGTGGCGGGAAAAAATGTTCCTGAGCGCTGGACTCCGTGCTGACAAGAACAGCAATTTCGGCAGGACTCTGCCGTTCGTAAGGTATCCGTCCGCCAACTTTTCCTGGGTCATCGGCGAAGAGAACTTCTTCCCAAAGAGCCGGTTCCTGGAGTCGTTCCGGGTTCGCGCGGCCTATGGGGAGTCGGGCCAGCGTCCGGATTTCAGGCAGGCGGACAGGTTCTTCACCCCGGTTGGAGTTAGCGTGCAGGACCAAGACGTGTCAGGCGTCACCATCGGCGGCGCTGGAAATGCCGACTTGCGTCCCGAAAGGACCAACGAATTCGAGTACGGATTTGACGGCGGCATGTTCGATGGCCGCATTGGATTCGAGTTCACTCGGTACGCGAAGGAGACCCGCGATGCTCTTATCGGGCGCCGACTGGCTCCCTCAGTCGGAGCAACCGTCACACAGCTCGTTAATTTGGGGCAGGTTGACAACAAGGGATACGAATACCTGGTTGACTTCAAGCCCATCGGTCCCGAGCGCCTCAAGGCGGGACTGACTATCAACGGCGCGCTCAACGACAACGTCGTGGTAGACCTCGGCAAAGACATCACGCCTATCATCTTCGGTCTTGGCGGCGACACACAGCGTCACCAGAACGGATTTCCGCTGGGGGCGTATTTTGGCCGGCGGATCGTTTCGTTCGAGGACAAGAACGGAGACGGGATCATCAGCCGGGTGAACTGCCCGACCTATGGCACCACCGTCAATCCGCAGATAGCCGGCGGTCCAGCGTGCGAAATAGTTCTGACGGATAGCGCAGTTTATTCAGGCAATCCGCTCGGACGTACGCAACTGTCACTGTCGCCATCCCTGGAACTGTTCCGATTCCTCAAGATCCAGGCGCTGTTCGATCACCGCGGCGGCGTGACGCTCAACAACAGCACGGAGCAGTTCCGTTGCAACGTTGCGTTCAACGTCTGTCGCGGCATTCAGGACCAGAACGCCCCGCTTGCCGAGCAGGCGAGGGCAGTCGCAACGTTCATGGGAACCCGTGCTCCTTACTTCGAGAATGCCGATTTCTGGAAGTTGCGCGAGCTCTCCTTCACGCTGAACGCTCCGCGGGGATTCGCGAGAGCCATGCGTGCAGGTGCAGTGAGCCTCACCGTGGCTGGCCGTAACCTCAAGACGTGGACCGACTACACCGGCGTCGATCCTGAGCTGAACTTCGCGGCTGCCAATAATTTCAGTACAGCAGACTTTTTGACGCAGCCACCCACCAAGTATTGGGTGACCCGTCTGAATCTTACCTTTTAGACGCGAGACCAATTAAATGCTGACTTCATATAACAACTGCCCGGGAGCATTCTCCCGGGCAGCGGGAGTCCGTTTCAGGACTGCCCTCATGCTACCGCTGCTTGCGATATCTCTGGCGGCCTGCGATACGGATAAGCTTCTGGACGTCGAGGACAATGACGTGGCTACGCCGGTATCTCTGGAAAACAGGGGTGCGCTGTCTGTCCTCCACGCGGCGGGGATCGGTGACTTCCAGGTGGCGTACACAGGTAGCAATGCGGCGGAGGGCCAGATTAACCTGTCCGGCATCTTTACCGATGAGTTCCTTTTTGCTGAAACTTTTCCCACCCGGCTCGAGGTGGACATGCGGTCCATTCAAGAGCAGAACGCCACCACATCCGGGCTGATGCGCGACATTCAGCGAGCAAGGGGAAGCTCCGACTTCTCGAGTGCCAAATTCGCGACTCTTGCGCCGGCTGACGTACGCAGAGCGGAGCTGATGAATCTGGCCGGCTTTGCGATCGTGATCATGGGCGAGAATTACTGTTCCGGTGTGCCTATCAGCTCTTTGACCGATGCAGGCGAGCTGGTGTTCGGTCAGCCGCGAACCACTGCTCAGCTCTGGGACGATGCCCAGGCGAAGTTTGATTCCGCGATCGTGATTGCGGGCGCCGCGGGCGCGAGCGGAGCGACACAGCTCAACCTTGCCCGCGTCGGGCGTGGCCGGGCGCTGCTCAACAAGGGTGACTTCAACGGCGCGGCTGCCGCCGTTGCCGGCGTAGCGTCTTCGTTCAACTATTTAATCTTCAATTCTGTAGGCACCGCCCGGCAGAACAACGGGGTCTGGGTTTTCCAGCGTCTCGGCAACCGCTGGACAGTAGCGGATCGTGAGGGTATCAATGGGCTCCCGTACATTTCCGACAGGGATCCCCGCACCCCCACGACACCCGCACCCCCACCCGGACTCGGCTTCGATGGCTCGACCCCGCTGATCTTTCAGAACAAGTATCCACTGCGTGATTCAGATGTGCCGCTCGCAAACGGTGTTGAGGCTCGCCTGATCGAGGCGGAGGCAGCTCTCCGCGCGGGCAATGTCGCCGGCTTCACGACCGGTCTCAACGCTGCTCGCAGCGCGCAGGGTCAGGCGGCTATAGTGGCTGCAGGTACCCCAGATGCTCGCAGAGACCAGCTGTTCAAAGAGCGGGCATACTCGCTCTGGTTGACGTCGCACAGGCTCGGTGATCTCCGCCGCCTGATCCGGCAGTATTCGCGGACCCAGGATCAGGTGTTCCCGACGGGACCCTATCCAAAGGGCGGCAGCTACGGGACTGATGTCAACATCATCATCCCGTTTGACGAAAAGAACAACCCGAACTTC
>DATLXE010000209.1:0-2581 GCA_035575795.1 Gemmatimonadaceae bacterium | reverse complement strand
CCTAGTACTACTTGGTGACTTTAGGGTGGGGCTCGGAAGCGGGTGTGGCATGTGGGGCAGGCGCCGCATTGCCTGACGACCATCGCTTTGAGCAGGTCGATGGTCTGGAAGAGTGTCAGGCCGGCGCAGGGACTTTTGGGTCGCGCCGTTCGATGGTGAGGAATGCGTGCGCGACGCTGGCGAGGGTGACGTGGTGCTGCCAGCCGCGCCAGGAGCGTCCTTCAAAGTGGTCCAGGCCGAGGCCGTGCTTGAGTTCGCGGTAGTCCTGTTCGATGCGCCATCGCAGCTTCGCGAGGCGAGCGAGCGACTCGGGAGCCGTGTCGGCTGGCAGATTCGAGAGCCAGTATCGGGCAGGGTTCTCGTCGCCGCTCGGCCATTCACAGACCATCACTGCCGGCGGCAGCTCGCGCAGTTCGGTGCGGGGAATCTTCCGATTGGCCGGCCTGATCTGCATCACCAGAAACCGGCTGGTGAGCTCGCGATCGGCGGCGGTCGTGCGATACGTCAACCTTTCCCACGCGTCAGGGTCCGCGTTCGCTGCCAGCTCCGCGAGCGAACTGAGCGGCAACTCGTACTGCGCCTTCGGCGGCTGACCCCGGCCACCGTATTCAGCGCTGCGCGGCACCTCGTCGAGGGCGCGGGCGGTCGTGGTGGGCTTTACCTGGACGACGTAGGACAGCCCGCGCTGCTCCAGCGCCAGCCGAAAGTCGGTGACATCGCCGTACGCCGTATCGGCCGCGACGGTGGGCACCTCCAACCCCCACTCGATCAGATCGTCGATCTGATCGAGTGCGAGCTGCCACTTCGGAACATGCCGCACCTCGGCAGGCACGCCGCACTTCGTGCGACGCTCAGTGTCGGCGTCCCAGCTCTCCGGCAAGAACAGGCGCCAATTGACAGGACAACTCGCAGTGTCAGTCGCGATCGTGAGGCTGACACCGATCTGACAGTTGCCCACCTTGCCCAGCGCACCGCTATACATCCGTGCAACTCCTACAGAGTCCCTGCCCTGCTTGGGAAATCCCACATCATCGATCACCAGCAACTCAGGATCCAGCTCAGCAAACATCCGCACCGCAAGAGCCTCACGCACGGGCTCGACCGCCCACGTGCTCTGGTTGACGAACTGACTCAAGCCCTGATGATCATGCTCGCCAAGCCGCTCCGCCATCGGCTGAATCGACTTGCGGCGCCCATCCAGCATCAGGCCGCCAAGATACTTGCGGCCCCACGACAGCTGCTCCCGGCGAACGAACGAGTCGAACAACTCGCTCGTGAATACCTCAAGCCGCTGCGACACCCGTTTCAGCTCACGACGATCCACCACACGCTCCCGTCAAAACACTACAGAAGCGATCTTCGACGGCGCCCCCTCAACCCCTCTTCGAACTAACTAAGTAGTACTAGTGGTCGGTCTTCCTGATTCGTAGTTTCATGCGGTGAGGACCTTGCCGGTGTACGTCCACTGGAATGGGCGGGCGGTCTGGTTGTAGGTCTCGACGAAGGTGAGCATCTGCTCGACGAGGTCGGCTTCCGAGTCGAATGCGCCGTGCTTGAGGACCCGACGGGCGAGGATCGAGAAGAAGATCTCGACCTGGTTGAGCCATGAGGCATGGGTCGGGGTGAACACGAATTCCCACCGCGGATGGTCCTCGAGCCATGCATCGACTTCTGGTGTGGTGTGCGTGGAGAGGTTGTCGAGGATCGCGATCACCCGACGATCGTCGTTGGGCAGGTGCTCGTCGGTGTAGTCCAGAAAGCCGATGAAGTCGAACGTGTTGCGGGTCTTGGCTGTCATCGCGGTGACGCTGCCTGCGTGCACCTCCAGGCATGAGAACAGGTTCATCGTGCCGTTGCGCTTGTACTCGTGATCGCGCCGGCCAGGCTTGCCTGGCCGGGCTGGAGTGTCCGGGCGGATCAGGCCCTTGGCCTGGATGCTGGTCTTCTCGTCAATTGACACCACGAGCGCGTTGTCCGGCGGGTCGAGGTACAGGCCGCAGATCTCGCCAGCGCGCTCGAAGAACTCAGGCGTCAGGTCGCTCATCACCCAGCCGTCGACCAGGTGCGGCTTGATGTCAGCCGCGGCCAGGATCGAGTGCGCATGCGCCCGCGACATGCCGACCTCGTCGGCTAACTGCTGATAGGTCCAGCGCTCTCGACGTTGACCCTCGACAGTCGCGGCGGGCTTGGTACACGCCTTCGCAATCAGACGAGCACGCGTCTCGTGCCCATGCACGAGCGGCTTGCCCGGCCGTGGCAGGTCGCCCAGTCCACACAGGCCGCGATCACGGAAACGCGACCGCCACTTGTTGACCGTGTTCTTGTCACACCCAAGCTGCTCGGCGATCTCGGTCGCGGGCAGGCCCTCGGCCGCAAGCAGCACGATCCTCGCGCGCTCCACCAGCCGCCGCTCGGCCGAATGCGCCCGCACGAGGCGCTCCAACTCAGCGCGCTCGTGGACAGTCAACTCAATCTGGATAGGCAAGGCCGGCATTGACGCTCCGATGGTCGCACGACAGTACGACACCGGTCTTCCTCACCGCGCAGCCAACTCCTGCAACCGACTACGAATCAACCAGAG
>DATLXE010000208.1:0-2551 GCA_035575795.1 Gemmatimonadaceae bacterium | reverse complement strand
CCCCGCCGTTTCAGTCGTCTGCTCGCGATAGCGTGTCATGCCTTCGATGGAGTCATGAAACCACCACGCCGGTCCGAGCCGGAGTGCAGGGTAGTGTCCGGCAAGCGGCGCCAGCTCGCGCGAATATGCCGACTCGTCCAGCGTGAACACGATCAGCGAGAAGCGGGGATCGTTCCCGAATTCGTTGAGGAGCTCGCTTAGGTTCCGCGTGTACTCCGTCTGGAGCGGGATGTCCGCCCCCTTGTCGGGCCCGAACCTGTCGTGCACGAAACGGTTGTGGTTCCTCGCCGAGCCGGGGTGGAGCTGCATTACGAGGCCGTCTTCGGTGGACATCTGAGCCATCTCCAGAAGCATGTGTGCTCCAAAGCACGCCTGATCGTGGGCGGTGGCTGTGCCGCCAAGAGCTTTTCGAAAGAGATCCTGCACGGTGGTTGGTGGTAGACGCCGCGTAAGTGGGCTCTCGACTCCGTGGTCGGTCGCGGTGGCGCCGCGGGATGTGAAGAAGCGCCGCCGCTGGCGGACGGCATCCAGGAATGCCTCGAAACTGCGGATGTCACTTCCCGCTACTCGAGCGAGGCGCTCGATGTCCGAGCGCCATGCGCTGCTCGCGATGCTGAAGAGCGCGTCGGGACGGAAGGTGGGGATTACCCTCCCCTGCCACCCCGACGCGCGCACGGCTTCGTGACTTGCGAGGGGATCTGTCGCGCCGTCCGTCGTCGCGAGAACTTCGATTCGAAATCGGTCGAATAGCGCGCGGGGGCGAAACTCCCGCGATGCGAGCTTCTCCGAGATCTCGTCGTACGCCGCATCAGCTGTGTCGGCGGAGAGCGGACGGGCGAGCTCGAAGATTTCGTGCAGCACGTGATCGACCCATGCCCTGGACGGCGTTCCGCGAAAGAGGAAATAATTCGACGCAAAACGGCGCCAGGTGTCGCGCGGGTCGGCCGCGACCGGTGTACCATCGCGCGGAGAGACGCCCAGCGTCTCCATTGGGATGCCCTGCGAGTAGAGCATGCGCAGGATGTAATGGTCCGACGAAACGATCAGGGACGCCGGATCAGGGAACGGCTCGTCGCTCGCGAAGATCGAAGCGTCTACATGACCGTGCGGACATATGAGCGGAAGGTCGCCAACGGACTCGTATATCTCGCGCGCGATGAGTCGTGTCCCGGGCTCCGGATCGAAGAACCGGTCGGCATGCAGAATCGAAGTCACGCACCAGAATGAAGCAGCGGGCGACGTGACGCCAGTGCGCCGAGTGGTGGGGGCCGGGCCAGAGCACCGACTGCGACACGGTCGCTGGCACCTTTCGAATTCCGGGGTACCTTCTGTTCACAATGAGTCTGATGCGAGCGGCATTCATTCTGTTTTGCGTTGCGCCTGCCCTCCTGGCCGCGCAGGGCGCGGTGGTGGACGTTTCTGTTTCACCAGACCGGGCGGACTGGCTTTACGCAGTCGGCGACACGGCACGTTTCCGGATTCAGCTCGCCCTGAATGGGCGATCCCTGGCGGGCGTTCCGATAATCGTCGAAGTCGCGCAGGAACGCATGCGCCCGATGCGCGTGGATACGCTTGCTTCCGGAGCGCGGCCTCACATCGTTGCGGCCACGCTGCGCGATCCCGGGTTTCTGCGCGTGACGGCAACCGCTGTCGTGAATGGAAAATCGTACTCGGGTTCGGCGGCGGCCGGGTTCGATCCCGGGCGTATCGAGCCCGCGATCACGATGCCCGATGATTTCGTGGCTTTCTGGCGCGCGGCCATCGACGCGGCGCGTCGCGTCCCGCTCAGCCCGGTGATGACCGCGATGCCCGGGCGGTCGACGCCGACGGTGAAGGTCTATCATGTCAGCTTCCAGAATCACGCGGCGAACAGTCGTCTCTATGGCATTCTGTCCGTGCCAACCGCTCCAGGCAAACACCCCGCGCTTCTCGTGCTGCCCGGTGCGGGCGTTCGCCCTTACTTCCCGGACACGGCGGTGGCGAAGCGCGGCATCATCCATCTGCGGCTTGGGATCCACGGAATTCCTGTCGACCGCGACTCGCTGTTCTACAATGAGCTGAGAGCGACCGCGCTCGCGCGCTACTACACATACGGTCTCGAGGACCGCGACCTGTACTACTACAAGCGGGTCATCGTCGGCGTGGTGCGAGCCGGAGACTTCATCCATCAGCTTCCGGAATTCGACGGGACTACGTACGCGGTCGAAGGGGGCAGCCAGGGCGGTGGCCTCACGATCATCGCGGGCGCGCTCGATCCACGTGTGAAGGGGATTTCGGTGAGCCATCCAGCGATGATCGACCAGCTCGCGTTTCTGAACCGGAGAGCGGGCGGCTGGCCACACGTTTTTTCCGATACTACTCCCGTGATGGCGAAACGGGAGAAGATGGAAACGATCCGATACTACGACGTGGTGAACTTCGCGCGCATCCTGCGCGTGCCGGGCATCTACTCCTGGGGGTTCAACGACACCGTAGTTCCAGCGACGTCAGTGTACGCCGGGTACAACGTCATCACCGCGCCCAAGGAGGCGGTGATCGCTCCGCCGGCGGC
>DATLXE010000207.1:0-5189 GCA_035575795.1 Gemmatimonadaceae bacterium | reverse complement strand
CGGTCGGACGCGATGCTCATGGCTCCGACGACCGCCGGCTACAGCTTGACGTCCGTCGGCTATGCCTTGCGCTCGACGGCGATGAAGATCCTCGACGGTGTCATCGAGGCCGATCACGCCTTCGTCGTGCTCTATGAACTCGACGAGAACGACGACTGGAAGGACGAGACCGTCTGGATCAAGGCGTTACCGATGATCGGGATCACGCCGTCGCTCGACTACGTCCGGCGATACCGGGATGACGCGATCGCGACACCTGGGCTGCAAGGCGAATTCGAAACCAAGATGTGCAACCGCTGGCTGCACAGCGCGAAGTCGTGGCTGTCGATGCCGGCCTGGGACCGCTGCGCAGACCCGACACTCACACTTGAGGCCTTCGCGCATGAGCGGTGTTACCTGGGCGTCGACCTCGCGGAGCGGGATGACATCGCGGCCGTCGCCCTGGCCTTCCAGCGCGAGGACCTGATTTACGTCTTCGTCCGTGGCTACTTGCCCGAGCTCGTGATCAACGACCGGGCGCGGGCCGTCCCGGAATATCGGCAGTGGCTGCGGGACGGCGAGTTGATTCCGACCTCCGGCAACATGACGGACTACGCCGTCATCGAGTCGGACATCCGGAAGGACGTCGAGGACTACGACGTCGCCGAGATCGTCATCGAGCGGTTCGGCGCGTTGAACCTCGCCAGTAACCTCCTGGCATCCGGGTTGCCGGCGCGCATCGAGTCGAAGAACACGAAGGTCTTCACCACACCGGCGAAAGAGTTAGAGGCGCGCATCCGGGCCGGGAAGGTGCGCCACACCGGGAGCAGTTTTCTGAAGTGGCAGATCAGTAATGTCTGCTGCGAACGTCGGCGGGATGGCTCGTTGCTGCCGACGAAGGAATCGGCCGAGTCGCTGAACAAGATCGACGCCGTCGACGCGATCCTACTTGCGCTGTCGGCGCTGCTGCAGGCGTCGACGACTCCGGCGGCAGAACCCCGGATTCTTTTTTTGGAGGCGTAAATAATGCCGGCAAACACTGGAAAGCCCATGATGAACGATCTCTGTGGATGGGGCGATGTCGAGCGCGCGCGCGCGCAAGAGATCACGACCAGCATCTTCACGACGTTGCTGCGAGAAGAGGCCCATATCGCTGCGGTTGGAGTGGCCCAAGTTCTCGGTGTGCTATTGACGAGCATCCTAGAGAAACACCCAGAAGATCGGCCGTTTGTGTTGAGGCTCGCGACCGGCTTTGCAGAGGCCACCATGGGCAGCATCGAGATGGCGCGCATCCTTACTGACACCGACGCCGGCGCGCGGCACTAGCGCAAGGGTGTATTAGGTTTTGGTTTCTAACGGGCCGATGGTTCTCCGAGCCAGCCGACTTAGTTCTCCGATGGTTCATCGAGCCGGGAGATCAACGGTAGACAGTTCGTTTGGAGAACACGTTATGGAGATTCAGACATTCATCGAAGACACGAGCAAGGGGATCATCCCGGTCAGCGAGCTGACCAGCATTGCGGCCGACCGTCGAGCATTTGGCGACGACGTCCTCAAGGCGTTCACCACGCAGATCGAGCAGCGCAGCGCGGCGGCGCAAGCGGTCTTGACGACGGCGGAGACCGCCGGGCGCGACACGCTATTGGCCAGCGAACAGCGGAGCTACGACGGCAGCATCCGTGAACGGGATTCGTTGCTGTCGCTGCAGCGGCAGGTCGAGGCACGAACCGAGCAGCGCAGCTTCGTGCCGGCGACGCAGACGATGGTCACGACGCCGGAAGAGACAATCGGTCTCGCGCTGCGCAGTGATCAGTCCGTCTTCCAGCATGTGAAGACGCGGGGCGGCGCGTATACGAGCGAGCCGGGCGCGGACCGGGCGTCCCTCGGGCGCATCGTCCGAGCGATGGCGTTCGGCGACCGGAGCGGCATGTCCGCGCTCGAACAGCGCGTCATGGCTGAAGGCACGGATTCAGCGGGCGGCTTCCTAGTGCCGGAAGTGATCTCGAGCCGCTTTATCGACCGCGTGCGGCCGCAGCTGGTTGTCCAGCGGGCGGGCGCGCAGATCGTCCCGATGGCCAGCGACAAGGTCCACATGGCCCGACTCGCCAGTGGTCCTGGCGCGGGGTGGAAGCTGGAAAACGATCCGATCGCGATCGGCGACCTGACCCTCGAACGCGTGACGCTCGACTCGAAGACGTTGGCCGTCATCGTGAAAGCGTCGGTGGAACTCAGCGAAGACGCTCCAAACTTCGCCGAAGTCGTCGAGCGTGAACTGTCGGCGGCGTTTGCGGCAGAAGTCGACCGCGTCGCTTTGCGGGGCAGTGGCACGAACCCCGAGCCGCGAGGCATTCGCAACCAGACCGGCGTCACGATCTTGACTCAGGGCGCGAATGGGCTCGCGTTGACGAACTACGACGCGCTACTGGATCTGATCTTCACGCCGGTGATTGCCGACGGCGTCGATCCCTCCCGGGTGTCGGTCATCGTCAGTGGCCGCACGATCAAGTCGTTGGCCAAGCTGAAGGACTCGGCGCTGGCACCGCTGTCCGCTCCGGCGGCATGGCCGGGGGTGCGTGTCTATGCGACGTCGAACATCCTCGACACCATCGTGACCGGCACATCGACCGACACGAGCGAAGCCTATGCAGGTGACTTCAGTCAGCTGCTGATCGGCATGCGCACGTCGTTCAAGCTGGAAGTCAGCCGGCAGGCGGCGGACAGCGTGAACAGCGCGTTCCGTAATCTGCAGGTCTGGATCCGTGGCTATCTGCGCTGCGACATCGCGGTCGAGCGCGGCAGCGCATTTGCGGTGCTCACGGGCATCCGTCCGTAAGGAGTTGATCATGGCGAAACACGACGTCGCAACACCGGATCAGATTGTGGTGGATGTCTCACCACGTCCGGCTCCAGCCCAACGGCCGCGAGACCCGAAACCATCAGCCCCGAGGCCGCCGAGGAAGAGGGCGAAGGGCTGACCCATTCCGGCGCGCCGGCTGACTGGGAGTCCCGGTCGGCCGGCGCGGCGTTCCATCTACCGCACGCTACCAGGAGACATGACGATGCACACGACCACGACGACAACCGAGACCTGGCGTCTCACGATTCAACCGGAACGCGAGAACGAAGTCCACGTCTGTCCAGATTGCGAGAGTTATTGGGTGCTGACCGCACGCAACCGCGACTGGTTTCTCGCTAAACAGCTAGTCCCCCCGCGCCGGTGCGAGCCGTGTCGGGCTACACGGAAGGTCTTAGGTCTATGACTTGGTGGTCGAAACTCTTCAGCGAACAGCGCGCCGTCCCCCAGTGGCAGCTGTCGCAATTGCAGTCGTGGTCCGACATGGGCATCGGTCCTCCGCCCGTCACTGCCGGGATCGAAGTCACGACGTCGACGGCGATGGAGGTTCCGGCCGTCTACAGTTGCGTCCAGGTGCTCTCGCAGGACGTGGCACGGTGTCCGATTAAGCTGCGTCACCAAGTCGCAAAAGACACGTACGAGGACGCGGTCGATCATGACCTCTTCGAGATCCTCGGCTCGTTGGCGAATCCGGAGACGACCAGCTATAGCTTCAAGCTGCAGATGATGCAGGACGTCCTGCGGTACGAACACGCCTACGCCGAGATCATCCGGTCGCCTGATGGTCGCGTCGAAGCGCTCTGGCGACTGGACCCGACGCTGATGCGAATCGACCGCACGCGGGCGCGCGTGAAGCGCTGGACCTACAACGGCTCGACGACGTGGACCTTCGACCCGTCGAAACCGCCGATCTTCGAACTCTCGCATCCGTCGCCGATTCAGCAGTGTCGCGAGATCATCGGCACCGCAGCCGCGTTGCAGCACTACGTGGCGCAATTCTTCGCCAACGGGGCGAGACCGGGCGGCGTGCTGCAGGCGCAGGGCATGATCACCAGCGAGCAGGCGGCAAACTTGAAAGAGAAGTGGCTTGCGTTCTTCGGGCAGGGCGGCGCCCGTCGTGGCGTGGCGGTGCTCGATGGCGGATTGGAATTCAAACCCATTGCCTCAGACAACGACGAATCGCAGATGAATGAGACGATGGCCGCGCTCAACCAGATGATCGCTGGCGTGTTCAGGGTGCCGACCTGGAAGATCGGGGACTTGACGAAGACGTCGTACTCGAACATGGAAGCCGGCGAACTCGCCTACGTCACGTCGACGCTCGACCCCTACTTCGAACTGTGGGAGTCATCGCTGCGGCGGGATGTGCTCTCGACCCGGCAGTACGGCCAGTTCACGATCACGTTCGATCGATCCGCCCTGGTGCGCAACGACGTGAAGGCGCTGCATGACTCACTCGCCCAAGGCATCCAGTCCGGGATCTACTCCCAGAACGATGCGCGGAAGATGCTCGGATTGAATCCGATTCCCGACGGCAACACCTACCTGATTAACTCGGCCTTGATGCCGATCGGAGACGCGAACAATGGCCCCACTACTTGAACGTCGATCAGCGCTGGAACTGCGCGCGGTCGGAGACCGGATCACCGGGCATGCGATTGTCTTCGACAGCAGGAGTCGGGATCTCGGCGGCTTCGTCGAAGTGATCCGGCCGCAGGCGGTCGATCGGTCCCTCGGCGGCGACGTCGTGGCGCTCTATAACCACGACGCCGGCGCGGTGCTGGGCCGCACCCCGAAGACGTTGCAGCTGCGGAAGGATGACCGAGGGTTGGCGTTCGACCTGCAACCGCCGGCGACGCAGGTCGGCCGCGAGGCGGTGGAACTCGTGGGCCGGGGCGATATTCGCGGCGCGTCGTTCGGATTCAAAACGATCAAGGACGTCTGGTCCCGCAAGGACGGCGTCACCATCCGCGAACTGCTCGACATCGAGATCGTCGAGATCTCCTTAACGGCGATCCCGGTCTACACGGAGACGGACGTCGCCATCGCACAGCGGTCGCTGCAGGTGTTCCAGGCGCAGCAACAGGGCCAGTCGATCCGGTGGTTGCGCATGAGGGATACTGCGCACTACTAATGCACTACCGGACTTGTAAGTCGGCCGACTTGAGTCGGCCGACTGTGCTTCTAACACGTTAATACTCAGTCACTTAAGTTGGTGGGCGCTGCTGGAATCGAACCAGCGACCCCCGCCGTGTGAAGGCGATGCTCTACCGCTGAGCCAAGCGCCCCAACCAGAGTGACCCCGTAGTCTAACGCACCGAAAAGGGGGACGGCAACGTCCCCCTTCTTATTTTCG
>DATLXE010000206.1:0-4456 GCA_035575795.1 Gemmatimonadaceae bacterium | reverse complement strand
TGCTGGCAATGGGCAGGGACCTGGCCGTGCGCCGCATTGACCACGCCTTGGACGCGGTCGGAAGGCTCTGTCCCTGAAGCTCATCAGAAAACCGTTGACCAGCAACCAATTCGCAACCAGATTGATGAATCACGCGATTATCGGCCCTGCGACCGACGCCGGAATCGCCACTTCAAGGGACACAAGATGGCCGAGCAGTTAACGAAGCTCGAGAGCTCGGTGTATCACTACCTTCTCGACTTCACCGCCGAGAACACGTACCAGCCTAGCATTCGGGACATCGGCAGAGAGTTCAAGATCAAGTCGACGAAGACTGTCTCCGATCTGCTGCAGTCTCTGGCCAGCAAGGGCTACATCGAGCGGGATCCCGCGCGTTCGCGCGGCGTGAACCTGCTTGGGTTCGGCGCCGCAATGAAAACGCAGCCGATCCCCTATTACGGAAAGATCCACGCCGGCGAGCCGTGCCTGCTGCCGGAAAACCGAGAGGGGTTCATCACGATGGACCGCCGCTTCGTGCCGGCGGAGGATGTGTACTTCCTCAAGGTGAAGGGCGACAGCATGGTGGGCCGCTGCATCAATGACGGCGACTTCGTGATGGTCAATCCGAAGGCGCAGCCGAAGGCGAACGACGTTATCGCAGCAAGGATCGGCGACGAAGCGACGGTGAAGACTCTTACCTACCGCGGTGAGACGATCGTGCTGGAGCCGGCGAATCCTTCGGAGCGATCGATCGAAGTCACGCGCGAAATGGATTTCGGCGTGCTCGGGGTGGTGTGCGGGCTGTTCAGGCCGGGGTTCGATGCGGGTGTTGGTGAAAGCACGCTGAGTTCCTGATCGCGTTCGGACGGAAAAGGGCGGCCCCTTGGGCCGCCCTTTTTTTTAACTGCCACTGAGAACTGATAAGCTGCCCGCTCGAAGCGGCCAGCAGCTAGCCTCCCGCTGCCGACGTCACGACTTCACTGCGCCAAGCCCATCTTTGCCCGGCATCGTTTACCAGTTAGACACCGTTGTTGCCGCTGGATCATTTCGGCCGCTGCGCACAGTCGTGAGGAAGCTAGCCGGCAGCTTGCTGCTGCCGGCTTCAAGCTGGGAGCCTTTCAGTTCTCAGTGGCAGTCAAAGGTTGAACCAGTACGACGCCTTAACCAAAAAGGTATTGTCCGGCCGCGCCCCGAAGAGATCCCCGAAATCCCGGCGCGGTGAGAACGCACCCGGATTCAGATCATCCTGATCCCGCCCCTGCGTCCACACGAGAAAGATCTTTGACCCGGGCCGGTACTCCCAGCGCGCGACTGCGCTGCCGCGCAGCTGCTTGACGTTGAAGTTGGCCTGACTGCCGTCGAGCGCGAACGGACGGAACCGCTGGTCATAATCCGCGGCGCGCGGAGTCGCGAGCTCGCGGACGTTGAAGTACCGGCCCGTAGTCAGGAACGGCTCGGCGTAAAGTTGCAGCGACAGGTTGGTGGTCGCCGTGTAGTTGAGCCGGCTGGTGAAGCTGAGGAGATGCTGATCAAGATGCGCGAACAGGTAGTGGGTGGTGTCGTTACCGATTACGCCCCGGTTGGAGAACCACTGGGTGTCGTTGCGGTTCCGCTGGTACCGCGTGCCGAGCTCCCAGCTCAGATTGCTGCGCGCGCGGACCGTGAAGTAGGGCCTCACGCGGTACAGCGTCGAGCGTCCGCCATCTCCAACCGTGTAGATGGCGGCGATGGACGGCAGCACCGTCTTGCGTGGATCACCGCTCAGGTTGATCAGGATGTTGGCGTTCGGCGACAGTCGGAGCGCGGGCCCGCCGCGGGCGCAGCGGTCGCAGTAGGCTGTCGACGCGTTGTCGGACCACATCGCCACCGATAGGTTCGTCCTGTTGAGAAACTCCACATCGAGGTCCAGCTCGCCGTAGTTACTGCTCGGCATGCCGGCCGAAGTGTGCGTGGCAGCTGCGCTCAGCTGGGCACTTGCATTGCGCCAGAACGCGCGCGGCTTGCTGCTCGCCAGCCTGGCGTAGGCGACCGTTGTCTGCTGATCGGCCTGGGCAAGGAAGCCGAGGTCGTTGGTCTCGAACCCGGGCGAGAGTCGCTCATACGATCCACCGTAGGTAAGCGTTCCGGCGACCTTGTCGGCATTCAACGTGACCGCCGTGCCTGATAGTGCCGTCCGCGTAGTGTCATAAGGCAGCCCTGCATCGAGCCGGTTGTAGAGATGCACCGCCGACCGCTGGGTCCGGGCAATCGCCGCCGCTGACCCGCGCACGTGGCTCGCCGCGATCGACGCCGCCAGGCTGTACTTCCCTTCCGCGAACCGGTGACGCGCGTCGAGTCCGGCGGAGAGCGCGTCGCTGCGCAGCCTCCTGTCCGCGACCTCATCGAGCTGCCGGTTGACGACGCTGACCATTGTGCCGACACCCGTCTGACCTTTTCGAAAATCCTGGGATGCCCGCGCGACGCCGTAGATGGTGCGCGGCTCGATCAGCGTCGGTCCTACCGTCTGCCGGCCGGTTACCGCCGCGAGCGTACCGAGTGACAGGCCCCGCGACAAGCGGCCCGTCAGCTTCGCCGCGCCAAGTATCGAAGTCGAGGCGGGAATGTCGGCCGTCGGGTCTCTGACCAGACCGGCCAGCTGGGGAAAGCGGCCGACGCGGCGCGAGTAGAACAGCCGCGACCTGTCGCCGCCGAAGCTGAAGATTCCCGTTCCTTCGAGAAAGAACGGCCTCTGCTCGGCGAGAAACGTCTCGAACGCGGTGAGATTCAGCTGTGCCGGATCGGCTTCGACCTGACCGAAATCCGGATTGACAGTCACATCGAGCGTGAGATTGGACGTGAGCCCGTACTTGATGTCGCCACCGATGCTCTGGCGCTGGGTTCTGCCGAAGCCGAGCGGCTGTGGGACGGTTGCATTCTTGGTGACCAGGTATGGCGCCACCTCCAGCCGCCGCGGCGAGCCAAGACCGACCAGATTGGTGAGCTCGCCGAACTGGGAAGCGATACCGCGCCTCGATCTCACGTACAGCGGCCAGCTGTCGCGCTCGCCGGTGCGCGCGATATCGCGCATGACCATGACGCCGAATGTGTGACGCTCGGCGTGCGGATAGCGGATCTGGCTGAGTGGAATGCGAAACTCCGCGGTCCAGCCGAGCGAGTCGATGGTGGTTGCTACATCCCACACTGCGTCCCAGCTGACGTCTTCGCGCGAATCGTCGTACAGGTAAAAGTCGCGCTTCACGCCCGCCGGGTTTACGGCGAATTCGTAGCCGGTGCGCCGGTCGTGATATGAGTCGATCATCACCTTGATCTGGTCGCTCTGCGTCCTGACGTCGCGGCGGGACAGCAGCGCCACGATGCTGTCCGGGCGCGCATCGAATGCGCGGACGAAGACATAGAGGTTCTGCGCGTCGTAGGCGAACTTCGCCTCGGTGCGGAACGCGGGCTCGCCGTTTTCCTTCGGGTCGAAAACGCGGAAGTCCGAGACCGCAGTCGCCGACTTCCACGCGGCATCGTCATCGCGGCCGTCGAGTGTTACCGCCCGTTCAGCGCGAACGGCCTGCGCCGGTGCGGCGACGGCTGCTGGAGTTCCCGCCGCCCGTTTGGGATCCACTGGAGACGTCTGGGACAGCAGCGGTGCAGCGACCGGGTGGAACGCTGACAAGGAAAAGAGGATGCGTAGTGCTGTTTTTCTAGCACTGTTAGGCGCGGCTTTTACACGAATGCGACTCATTGGCTGACTCCGTGGTGCCGCATCAACGCGGCATTTGTGATTTCATTCCGCGGCAGGGCGGTTGCACTGCCGCGGATCATGTTTCTGACGCTTACCTGGCTGCCGCCGCGCTCAGCACGCGCTCGCGATCGCCAGCTGAGGAAATGTCGAGCGCGGCTCTGGTGAATGCGTCGCGCAACGCGGGCGTGGACAGAACGTCACGCGTTGCCAGAGTGATGAGCACATTCGCCTGATCGCCCGAGGAGCTCATCTCCATGGTCCGCCGCAACAAGGCAATCGTGGCTGCTGGCGTCCGCGTTGTGATAGCGCGCTGCACGATCATGCTGATCAGCACATTCGAGATGTCGCCGTTCGATGAGATGGACTCCGTCGCGGCAATGATGTCGACTGCAATGCCAGGCAATGCGTGCGCATACGGGATCGCTGTCACGAGCACATTGTGCAGGTCTCCCGCTGATGTGAGGGTCCGCGCCGTGCGGAAGAACGCTCGCCTCAGTGTTTCGTCGCCGCGCAAATATTGATCTGCCGTCGACCGAAGAAAGTTTGACTTGTCTCCGTTCGAGGGCAGGTCGGCGGCGGCATCCATCAGTACCAGCAGAAGCTCTCTGTCGGCCGTCGGAGCCATGACGCTGATCGTCCTCGCCCGGTCACCGCTCGATGCGATACGCGAGATCGCGTCGCCGACGGCCTGTCTGCTCGACGCGCTGGACAGGGTGGACCGCGGGATCTGCTGAACTATCGAGCTCA
>DATLXE010000205.1:0-1942 GCA_035575795.1 Gemmatimonadaceae bacterium | reverse complement strand
AGGTCGTCGTGCAGCGACTCGAGGCACTCCACTCCCGCTTTCCAGGACGGTTCGAGCCGGCCGACTTGCTGGTGGAGATGGCGCGGGGAGGCCATTCCTTTTATCCCGAAGACCGCGTCTAGCGCAGTGCAACTCTCTCGCGGTCTGTTTCTCTTCGCGGCTGCGTTCCTCGCCGGCAGTTGTGTCTCGTCACGACCAACGGGTGGCAGCGATCGCTCACCCCCGCGCACCATCCCCGAGATGACAGGCTACCGGGAAACATCGCGCTACGCGGACGTGCGGGCCTTTTTGTCATCCATGCAAAAGATCAGCGCGTCGTTGGCGCTCAGCTCGATCGGGCGGACGAGCGAAGGTCGGGAAATCCCATATGTGATCGCGTCACGCCCGCTCGTCACGACACCGGCCGCGGCGAAGGCGCTCGGCCGTCCGATCGTATACGTGCAGGCCAACATTCACGGCGGCGAAGTAGAAGGGAAGGATGCGCTCCTCGCGCTCGTGCGCGACCTTGTACTCTCGCCGAACCCGAACGTTCTCGACTCGCTGGTGCTGATCGCGGTACCGATCTACAACGCCGACGGCAACGAGCGATTCGGCCCCGAGGCCGAGAACCGCACCGAGCAGAACGGGCCTGCGTCGGTCGGACGCCGCGCCAACGGAATGAACCTCGACCTGAACCGTGATTACGTGAAGGCCGAGGCGCCGGAAACTAGAGCGTCGCTGGCGATGTTCAACACCTGGGATCCCGATGTTTTCGTCGATCTGCACACGACGAACGGCAGCTTTCACGGATACGCGCTGACATACTCTCCTTCGCTGAGTCCCGCGGCGGTGTTCGGCGGCGTCTACGCCCGCGATTCGCTCCTCCCTGTGCTGCGCGAGCGCATGCGCGTGCGGCACGGGTTCGCGACCTTCGACTACGGCAACTTCATCTCTGACGACACGGTCTCGCGGGGTTGGGCGACGTACGACGCGAGACCGCGCTTCGGAACCAACTACTATGGGATCCGCGGGCGCATCGGAATTCTCAGCGAGGCTTACTCTCACGATCCGCTCGAGAAGCGCATCAAGTCCACGTATGCGTTCGTCGCCGAGCTGTTGTCGCTGACGGCGGAGCGGGCAGGAACGATTCGCTCACTCACGAATCGTGCGTCGGCGCAGCCGCTGGCGTGGGGAAGGGCGACGGATTCCGCGCAGATGATTCCGATCCGGTCCGAGCTGATCCCCAGCGGTGTAAAGGGGCCCGTGCTCGCCGAGGAAATGGAGTCGACTGGCGACACGACAGTGTCGGAGCCGGGCTTGCCGCGCGGCAAGCGTCGCACCGGACGCTTCAAGGCAGTCGAGATGCCGATCTTCGATCGCTTCGTTCCCACGCTCGAGAGGCTGCCTCCCGCCGCGTATGTACTCGGTCCGGCTGACACTGCCGCCGTCCGCGTGCTTCGGCTCCACGGAATTGTCGTCGAGCGGTCGGACACGGCGTGGGCGGCGACGCGCGGCGAGAGCTTCGCGCTCGACTCGGTGATCAACGCAACGCGTCCGTTTCAGGGCCACCGCGAAACAAGGCTCAAGGGAAGATGGGAGCGTGCTCCGGAGATAATTCAGGCAGGGTCGTGGATTGTGTCCACTGCGCAGCCCCTTGGAGCCCTCGTCGTTTACCTTCTCGAGCCGGAATCGGACGACGGCCTTACCGCCTGGAACTTCTTCGACCGGGGATTGCGGCGCGGCGGCAAGTTTCCGGTGCGGCGCATTCTCGATCTCAGTCGCCGAGGCAGGGTGAACACGCGGCGCTCGACCGCAGCGGCGCTATGAGAGACGCGCATGCTACGTAACGCGCTGCTTTACCTGTCGAACCAGCCGCAGGTATTCAGGTTCGTGCGCAACAACGGCCTTGCCAAGAGCTTCGCAAGCAGGTTCGTCGCCGGCGAGACACTCGAGACGGCGCTCG
>DATLXE010000204.1:0-16344 GCA_035575795.1 Gemmatimonadaceae bacterium | reverse complement strand
TCGATTTACGTCTCATCCCTGCGCGTGCTGCAGGGAGAGCAAAATCGGCTCGGAGGGAAGATCGCGCTGTTTGAAATGCCGAAAGAAAAAAGTTTCCAGATAGATCACGAAGAGGATCTGATGGCGGGCGCGTTTTGACGGCTGCCGGAAATCCAATGTTTTCGCTGGAGGGCCGGACAGCCGTTCTCACCGGCTCAACCGGGTTTTTCGGCCGCGCTTTCGCGAGCGCCCTTCTTCGTGCCGGCGCGAAGGTCCTGCTGTTTGGCAGGAGCGCTTCGACCACGCAGATGCGCGAATCGCTCGCTGCCGCGCACGGGCCGGAGCGGGTAGCGGAGCATGTGGTGGACTGCGCCGATGAGCCGGCGTTCCGCGCGAGTCTCGCTGCCGCGGTCGCGTCTCACCCGCGCATCGACGTCCTGGTCAACAACGCATTCGAGTTCAGTCCGGCAACCGGCTTCAACGATGCCAGCGGCAGGCTGGACGTTATTTCGAAGGAACAGTGGATGCGCGGGCTCGAGTCGGGCATCGTCTGGCAAGCCTCCGCGATCCAGGCTCTCGCGCCCGCAATGCGTGCTGCGGGCGGCTCGATCATCAACATCAGCTCGATGTATGCGATTGTCGCCCCCGACCCGAAGCTCTATGAGGGTCGAAAGGCTCTCAATCCGCCGGTGTACGGAGCGGCAAAGGCCGGTCTCCTCGCGCTGACGCGGTACGTGGCATCGTTTTACGGAGCGAGCGGAATCAGGTGTAACGCGTTGCTCCCGGGGCCCTTTCCGAACACGGATACCTCTGCGTTCAATGCGCCTCCGGACGAGGAATTTCTCGCAGTGCTCGCGTCCAAGACCGTGTTGGGCCGTGTAGGCAGGGTTGAGGAGCTCGAAGGGCCGCTCCTGTTCCTCGCATCGGACGCCTCGCGCTATGTAACAGGACACGGTCTCGTCGTGGATGGCGGATGGACGATCCGGTAATTCTCGACGGATTCACCGTCCTCCTGGACATCGACGGCGTGCTTACCGATGGAACCATCCTCGTCGACGACGAGGGCAGGGAGCACAAACGAATATCGTTCGATGACATCGACGCAATATTCCGATTGAAGCGCGCCGGCGCGCGCGTCGGCTTCATCACCGGCGAGCGCGGAGGCTTCTGCGATTATGTGGAACGTCGTTTCAATCCGGACATCATGATTGCTGGATGCAAGGACAAGCTATCCGCCTACAAGGGCCTGATCGCTGAGGGGAAGGTGGCTGCTGATAAAGTCTGCTTCGTCGGTGATTCGCTGCACGATGTTCCGCTCCTCCGCGCGATCGAGCACTCGTTCGTGCCTGCTGACGTCCCGCCAGACGTGCTCGCGAGCGCCCGTTACGTCCTCGGTGGCAATCGTGGCCGCGGTGCCATTCGCGCGCTTGCCCGCCACCTGCTCGGCGAGGAAGACGCGATCATGACAACGGATGAACGAGGAGGCGGCCATTGACCGAGCTCGGAATCATGCAGGGGAGGCTCGTCCCCCGGATCGACGGACGGATTCAGGCATTTCCGCGGGCTGACTGGATGTCAGAGTTTCCCATCGCCGCCGACCTCGGCTTCGACCTCATCGAGTTCATTTTCGAGGGGCCCCGGATTGAGGAACACCCCTTCTGGAGCGTGGCGGGAATTGCACAGGTGCGAGAGGTTACCCGCGCGACCGGTGTAGAAGTTCGCTCGGTGTGCGCGGACTACTTCATGGAGCAGCCGCTTTTTCGTGGAACGGCCGCGGAAAGGCGTGATTCGCTTGACGTTCTCCTGAGGCTTCTTGCGGCTGCAGGAGAGGTTGGCGCGCGATGCGTGGAAATTCCATGTGTGGATCAGTCCTCTCTCAAATCGCCTGAGGACGAGCAGGCACTACTCGACGCATTGGGTGCGGCTCTCGAGGTAGCGAAGCCGGCCGGGGTTTCCATTTTGCTGGAGACCGACCTGCCACCCGAGAGGTTTCGTCGGCTCCTCGCCGCCGCCGGCGACCCAATGATCGGCGCGAACTTCGATTCGGGGAACAGTGCTTCGCTCGGATATGATCCTGACGAGGAGATCAAAGCCATCGGGGAATTCATCCAGAACGTCCACATCAAGGACCGGATTCTCGGCGGCACAACGGTGCCGCTGGGGACGGGTGCCGTAAACTTTGACAGGGTTTTTCGCGCGCTCGCTGAGGCTGGATATGGCGGCGCCCTCGTAATCCAGGGCGCACGCGGGGCGGACGACGCGGGAGTAGCGAGAGATTACCTGAGCCTGACCCGCGCGCTCAGCGAAAAATATCTGGACCGGGTCTGATGGATCTTGGCCTCAGTGGTCGCTGCGTAGTTGTCACCGGCTCGAGTCGCGGAATCGGGTTGGAGATCGCGCGCGAATTTCTGAAGGAAGGCGCGCGAGTGACGATTACGGGAAGGGACGAGGCCCGCCTTCAGGCTGCTGCGGCCGCACTCGCCCCGCACGGCGATGCCGTTGCGCTCACGGCGGATTTTGCGGCGGGCGAGCGGGAAGTGCGGCGTGTGCTCGTGACCGCGAAGGAACGCATGGGCGGACTCAACATAATCGTCGCGAACGTCGGCTCGGGCGCGGGAAAGCCGGGCCTCGATGCAGACGAGAAGGAGTGGCACCGCATTCTGGGGGAGAATCTCATGTCTGCCGTGGTGACAACGCGCGAGGCGGTTGCGCTCATGCCCGGGAATGGTGGGGCAGTGGTATTGATTTCCTCCATTGCTGGCATCGAAGCACTTGCCGCCCCGATCGCTTATTCCACGGCGAAGGCGGGCGTAATCGCACTCGGAAAAACGCTTTCCCGCGAGCTTGGCTCGCGCGGAATCCGGGTCAACGTCGTTTCGCCGGGAAACGTGTTGCATCCCGGAGGCTCGTGGGAAAAGAAGCGCGCGGCCGATCCGCCCGGTGTCGACTCATACATCAAGGCCGAGGTGCCTCTTGGACGGTTTGGAATGCCGATCGATATTGCTTCAGCGGTGATGTTCCTGGCCTCTGACAAAGCTGCCGGTTTCGTAACTGGCGCCAACCTGGTGGTGGACGGGGGACAGACGCGTGCAATCTGACAGTCCCCGGTCAATCGCGCGGGCGCTCGATCTAACCGGAAAGGTTGCTCTTATCACTGGCGGGGGAGGACTCCTCGGACCGCGCCACGGCGAAGCGATCGCGGAAATGGGCGGGATTGCAGTGCTTGGGGATGTCGATCTCAGGCGTGCACAGCAAGCGGCCGAGGATATCGCGAAGGTTTATGGTGTGAAGACGGGCGCGGTGCGTCTGGATGTAACCGACCAACAGGGTCTGGTCGGCGTGGTGGACGCTGTTGAGCAGGAATACGGCGCGATCGACATCCTCATCAATAACGCGGCGAACGATCCGAAGGTGGGAGCGACAGCGGGGCAGGAGTTCAGCCGCGTGGAGAACTTCTCTCTCAAGGCGTGGGAGAACGACATCGCCGTCGGGCTCACCGGCGCGTTCATATGCTGCCAGGTCATCGGATCCAGGATGGCCGCACGCAACCGTGGCGTAATCCTGAATATTTCTTCCGACCTCGGAATTGTCGCGCCGGATCAGCGACTGTACGCGAAGGTTGGGCTGCCGCTCGATCAGCAGCCCGTGAAGCCGGTTACCTACTCTGTGGTCAAACACGGGATTATCGGCCTCACCAAGTACCTGGCGACGTACTGGGCCAACCAGAGCGTCAGAGTGAATGCGCTCGCGCCCGGCGGAGTCATGGCAGCCCAGTCTAAGGAGTTTCTCGACCGGGTCAACAGCCGGATTCCTCTCGGACGCCTCGCCCGCCCGGACGAGTACAAGGCGGCGGTCGCTTTCCTTTGTTCGGATGCGTCGTCGTATGTTACCGGCGCTGTGCTCGTTGCTGATGGTGGCAGGACCGTCTGGTAGGCAGTTCCATATTTACTGCTACTGAAGACTACCTGCCGAGTGCGGTCGGCGTCACAGCGGCGGGCCACGGGCTCTGGCAACCGGGAAGGCCCGTAGCCCTCAGCCGTTAAGCGGACGGCACCCGGCAGTAGTATTCTGTGGACTAACTACATTACAGCGAATCAGCATGCGGGCTTCCTCTTTAACCTGGCAGATGCTTCAAGATAAAACGGTTCTGGTGACCGGCGGCACAGGGTCATTCGGAACACAGTTCGTAAAGGTCGTGCTGGCTGAATACAAGCCGCGCAAGGTCATCGTGTTCAGCCGTGATGAGCTCAAGCAGTACGAGATGGCTCAGCGAATCTCGGATCCGCGCATGCGTTTCTTCCTCGGCGACGTCCGGGATGTGGAACGCCTGAAGCGCGCCTGCCAGGACGTCGATGTGATAATTCACGCCGCCGCGCTGAAACAGGTGCCGGCGGCCGAATACAATCCCTTCGAGTGCATCAAGACCAACATCCTCGGTGCCCAGAACGTGATCGAGGCGGCGCTGTCGACCAACGTGACGCGCGTGGTTGCGTTGAGCACCGACAAGGCGGCAAACCCGATCAATCTTTACGGAGCGACAAAGCTGTGCTCCGACAAGCTGTTCATAGCCGGCAACTCCTACGCGGGCCAGCGTAATCTCAGAATGGCAGTCGTCCGATACGGCAACGTCGTTGGCAGTCGCGGCTCCGTAGTTCCTTTTTTCAGGACCGTCCGATCAACCGGGAAAATCCCGATCACCGATCCGCGGATGACCCGGTTCTGGATCACCATCGAGCAGGGAGTGCGGTTCGTTCTGCAGGCGCTCGAGAGAATGCACGGGGGTGAACTCTTTGTGCCGAAGATTCCGTCGACCGACATCCTGACGCTTGCCGATGCGATGGCGCCGGACTGCGTGAAGGAGACCGTTGGCATCCGTCCCGGGGAAAAGCTTCACGAGCTGATGATTGGCGAGGACGATGCGCGACGCACTCGCGACATGGGGAGCTACTACGTGGTGGAGCCCGAATTCCCCTGGTGGGATGGAAAGGCGACGACGGTAGGGACGCCCGTTCCGCTCGGGTTCAGCTACACGAGCGAGAATAACACGCAGCGTCTCACAGTTACGGAAGTACGGGACCTTCTCAAGACTCTGCAGCTGGAATAGCGGTGATCCCCTACGGAACGCAGCAGATCACCGATGCTGATATCGACGCGGTGGTGGGTGCTCTGAGAAGCCCCATGCTGACGCAGGGACCTCTTATCGATGAGTTCGAGCAGGAGCTTGCCGCAGCGGTTGGGGCCAGGTATGCGGTTGCCGTCAACAGTGGAACCGCCGCTCTGCACGCTGCCTATTTCGCGGCGGGAATTGGCCCTGGAAAGAGTGTGCTGACGTCGCCAATCACTTTCGTCGCCACGGCGAACGCCTCACTCTATCTGGGGGGAGGCGCGGACTTCGCCGATGTAGGCGCCGGTCTTCCGGCATTGACTGCTGAATCGATCGGCGACACGCGGCGGCCAGCCGTGAAAGCGCTTGTACCCGTGCACTTTGGCGGGCACGTCTGTGAAATGGGCGCGTTATCCTCGTTGGCCCAGTCTCGAGGCTGGGTGATTATCGAGGATGCTGCGCATGCGCTCGGGGCGAGGTATCGCGTCAATGGCGCAGAGGAGTTCAGGGTGGGGGCGTGCGCGCACAGCGACATGTGCTGCTTCAGCTTTCATCCAGTCAAGCACATCACCACCGGGGAAGGCGGGGCCGTTACCACGAACAGCGAGAGCCTGTACATGAAGCTCCGGCAGTTCCGCACCCACGGCATCACAAGGGACGAATCGCTGCTCCAACAGCATGACGGTCCGTGGTATTACGAACAGCACGCACTGGGTTTCAATTACCGCATCACTGATTTTCAGGCGGCGCTCGGCATGAGCCAGCTGAAGAGACTGGCCGAATTCGTCGCGCGACGCCGCGAAATTGCCGCGCGTTATGATATCGAGCTTTCGGGCGTAGTCGATGTTATCGCTGCGCCGGACTGGTCAGTCAGCTCCTACCATCTCTATGTCATCAGGGTAGCAGCCGAGCACAGGCTCGAGATTTTCAACCAGCTTCGATCGGCTGGCCTTGGAGTCAACGTGCACTACATCCCTGTATACAATCAGCCATTCTACCGGGATCTTGGCTTCACAGCTGGCCGGTTCCCGAACGCCGACCGTTATTACTCCGAGGCGATTACGGTGCCGATCTACCCGGATCTGACCGCCGATCAGGTGGCCTACGTCCTCGCGCAGATTTGCGGCGCGGCCTCCGGACGGGCGATTCATAGTGAGTGATTCCGCCGGGATTTCCAAAGTCGTAATTGCCGGGCGTGAAGTCGGGCCTGGTTTTCCGGCGTACCTGGTTGCCGAGCTTTCCGGTAACCACAACGGCAGCCTCGAGCGAGCGCTGGAAACAGTGCGCGCCGCTGCGGCAGCGGGCGCCGATGCAATCAAGCTTCAAACCTACACCGCGGATACGATGACCGTCCGGTCGAACGACCCGATGTTTGTAGTGCCGGGCGATGGGCCGTGGGCAGGCCGGACGTTGTACGACCTGTACGAGGAGGCGCACACTCCATGGGAGTGGCACGAGCCCCTCTTTCGCGCGGCGAGAAGCGCTGGGATCGCCATCTTCTCGACGCCGTTCGACTCAACGGCGGTTGATCTGCTCGAGTCGCTCGAAGCACCCGCCTACAAGATCGCTTCCTTCGAGCTGACGGACGACGCCCTGCTCCAGGCCGTAGCCGCAACGGGTAAGCCGGTAATCATCTCCACGGGGATGGCGAGCCTCGAAGAGGTCTCGCATGCGCGGGGGGTGCTCACGGCAGCGGGGACGGGAGGAGTGATCTTCCTCCATTGCACCAGCAGCTATCCCGCACCCGACAACAGCATGATCCTTTCCACGATTCCGCTTCTTAATCGTGTGACGCAGTGCCCGGTAGGTCTGTCGGATCACAGCGTCGGAACGACCGCGCCCATCGTCGCGGTTACACTCGGCGCGTGCTTCATCGAAAAACACTTCACGCTCGCGCGCGCGGACGGAGGAGTCGACAGCCATTTCTCGGTCGAGCCCGCCGAGTTTGCGAAAATGGCCGAGGAGATACGTCGGGCGGAGGCGATGGTTGGATTGCCTTCGTTCGGGGCGGGAGTTGCCGAAGAGGGCAACGTCCGCTTTCGCAGATCGCTTTTCGTCGTGCGGGACGTTGCCGCCGGCGAGCCGTTCTCCGCGACCAACGTGCGGGCGATCAGACCTGGATTTGGCCTTTCGCCACGTTTCCTCGAGGTTGCCCTCCACTCCCGCGCGAAAAGTGACGTGAGGGCGGGTACGCCCCTGAGCTGGACACACCTGGTTGGCTGATAGACAGCGCGTCGTCGCGATCGTTCAGGCGAGAATGGCAAGTACTCGCCTGCCGGGTAAGGCAATGCTTCCAATCGCGGGGAAGCCGATGCTCGAGCTGGTGCTCGACCGGGTCGGCCGTTCCAAAATGATAGACGAAGTCGTCGTCGCGACATCGACAGAAAAAGGGGACGACGTCATCGCCGATTATTGCGGCAGTCGCGCGTGCCGTTTCAGTCGTGGCAGCGAAGAAGATGTGTTGTCCAGATATCGGGATGCAGCCGTCGCATTCGACGCGGACATTGTCGTCCGGATCACATCGGACTGCCCACTCATGGATCCAACTGTGCTCGATCTGGTTGTGTCTCGGTTTCTCGAGGTCCTACCCGCGGTTGACTATGCGGCGAACACTCTCCCACCGCGTACGTTTCCGAGAGGGCTCGACGTCGAAGTGTTTTCGATTGGAGCGCTCGAGCGTGCCTTCGTCGAGGACCAGGATCCACGCTCTCGCGAACACGTCACGCCGTACATCTATCGCCACCCGGAAATCTTCGAGCTGCTTCGCGTCCCCCACGTCCCTGATCTCTCGGAACATCGCTGGACGGTAGATACTCCCGAGGACCTTGCCTTGGTGAGAGCCGTTTACGACGATTTCGAAGGTCAAGAGTTCAGCTATGTCGACGTCGTCGCATTTCTCCAGCGTTCGCCCCTCATCACTGGTCTGAACTCGAGGATCGTCCAGAAAGAGCTGAAGGAATCACCATGAAAGCATACCTGGTGAGTGAGCACGCGCGCGCGTCAGGGGCCTTGGGGGGCTTTGCTTCCGCTGCCGCTCGCGGTGAAGTCCTCAGTCCAGTCACGTCCGCTTTGAGCATCTTCCGTGAAGGCGCACTGGCCGCCAGGGCCCTGGGCAAAAACGTTCTGGTGAGAGCCGGAGGGCGGAACCGTGAGCGCGTCGCGAGGGAATATGATGGTACGATCTGGAAGAGTATTTTGGAAAAACGGCGCTGGGAAACAGCCGGGTCAGTTCACGATTACGTGGTTTTTCAGGACCAGGAATCGCTAGTCGCAAAGGTCGAGGGGAAAATCGTACGGATCTCCACCGCGGACTATTACGAGTTCCGTCTCGCGAAGCTCCAGGAGGTCATGACGCTCCACGCCGGTGATACAGATACAATCATCGAAATTGGGTCGGGCTGGGGACACAATCTCTTCTCCCTGGCGCTTGCCAATCGATGGAAATCGCTGAAGGGTTTTGAGATCTCCCTGAACGGCGTCAGGGCGACGAACCAGGCCGCTGCACATTTCGGGGTCAAGTCAGTAACAGCGGGGCAGTGCGACCTCACCGCTCGCGGGGATCAGGCGTTCGGCGAAATGAACCGTGCAACAGTTTTCTCCTACCTGTGCCTCGAGCAGCTGAAACACGCGACTGCCGTGGTGATCGAGAATCTGCTTGCGGCGAATGTCCGGCGCGTAATTCACATCGAGCCGGTGCCGGAGATTCTCAGTTGGTGGCGCCTCGGCGACGCCGCCAACAAGTTGTATATCGCGGCACAGGATTATCAGAACAATCTGCTTTCCACACTCCGCTCGTTCGAGCGTGCCGGTCGCCTGCGAGTCATCCATGTTTCACGGCTATCCTTCGCCCCACGGCCCATTTCCGATCCAGTCCTGATTTGCTGGGAAACCGCCTGACTGAGAAGAATCGCCCCGGAATATCGAGCGAATGAGAATAGCCCTGGTCGTAGATAATCCCCTGCGCGATTTGCCCGGACTCGTCCTTGTCGCTTCGCACCTGGTCAACGCCGGAGGCACGGTCTATCTCGTTCCGATGAACCTTCAGCAGTGGGAGGTTTTTTCTCTCGCGCCCGATTACGTGCTCGTGAACTATTGTCGCAAGAATAATGAGAAGCTCCTCGGGAGAATGCTGACCGCGGGAATTCGTGTCGGCGTTCTCGACACGGAAGGCGGAGTGTTGGCGAGCATGGACTCGTACGCCCAGTCGCTGGCATCGGACATCGAGGTCCGGTCTTCCATCACGTCGTTTATGACATGGGGCCCCGTACTCGGAGATTACGCCGTTCAATCGGGCTGGTTCAGTCGCGATCAAGTCGCCATCACCGGAAGCCCACGCTACGATTTTTACCAGGACACATGGCGCCCGGCGGCGCTGGAGTTCACCGATGTTCCGGGTGATGAGAGCAAGCCACTCGTGCTGTTCAATGGGAACTTCCCACTCGCCAATCCGCAGTTTTATACGCCCGAGGAGGAAGCCAGGCAGCTGATTGAGGGATTCGGGTATTCCGCGGAAGATGTCGGGAAATGGCAGTCCGTTCAGCGCAACACGATGATTGGCCTGACGACGCTGGCCAATGAGCTGGCAGAAAGATTCCCGGACGTGCGCTTCGTGTATCGCCCTCATCCCTTCGAGGGTCTCAAGACGTACGAGAACCTCCTCGTACCGAGGCCCAATCTGCAGTTCCTGCGGGACGGGACCGTTGCTGGCTGGATTCTCCGCTCGGCCGCAGTCATTCAGCGGGGCTGCTCTACCGCAATCGAAGCGGCAATGGGCGGAACGATTTCCCTTTCGCCGTCCTGGATCCCGACCGCGGAGGAGATCGATATTGTCAACGCGGTGAGCTACTCGTGCCGCTCGACAGATGAAATGGCGGCGACGCTCAAGCAGGTTCTTGCCGGCAACTTTTCTCCACATCCTTCCGAAAGAGAGACGCTGGCAAGGATAGTGGGCGACTGGTTTACGGCCATCGACGGTAAAGCGGCCGAGCGGGTTGCGCAGACAATTCTTGGCGGGATGCCCCGTACCCGGGACCAATCACTGGAGAAGCGTTGCGAGAGGGCCTTGTACGGGCTGGATGCGGCCGTCCGACAGCACGTGGTGGGAAGTACCAGGAGATTGCTTGGAATTTCGCCCGAGTTTTCGTTCCGCCCCTGGGACAACAAGCGAAGCGACTGGGCCGGCAGCATAAAGGCCTTCGGGAGCGCCGAGGTTGAGCGCATCGCGAACGCCGTCATGAGTGCAGCGCCCCGGGGGAGCATGCGCCCGATTCGCGTGGTGCCCGCGGCACAGGCAAGCTCAGCCCGGCCCGGCTATGCCGTTCGCTCAGTGGCGCTTCTCGCCGAAAAGGATGCTTGACTGGACGGTCCTCGCTCACTGACGATAGTGCGGCTTAATCGCGCGAGCGCTCCGGAATGGCTTGCAGAGTTGCAGGCAATGGTTACGAGATTTACATTCGACGGGCCGTTTCGCGCGCGGACGGGGTCGGCCGTAGACCCAAAAATCAACCAGGAAACAAGCATATGACACTTCGCGCGGGCCTGCGCCGGCTGGATGAAAGGCTTGGTTATCCCCTCACCGCCATGATGGAGAATCGGCGAGAGAAGGATCGAATGGCTGAGCTTGACCGGCACCGCCAGGCTCGCCAGCAGCGCTATGCCAGCTCCTCGGCCCCGTCGCGAGAAACGCGCGTGCTTGTCGACCAGCTCAATCGCGATGGCTTTGCGATTCTGAGGCAGGCGGTCCCGCCGTCGCGCGTGCTACCCCTCCGCGATCAGCTCGAGCGCCGCCTGGATTCCGGGGAGCTTTTAATCCCCGTTTCGGACGATGCGGCGCGAAAGGCTGGGGACCGCGCGGCAGCCACTAAGTTTCTCACCGCCGAAGAGATGGGAAAAGGTCAGGAGTACCTCCGTGCACACACCAATTACGCCGCGGTGGCGGAGCCGCTTCTGAATTGTCCCGCGACGATTCCGCTCGCATTTGACCAGCAGCTAATCGACATCGCCGCCGGATATCTCGAGTGCGTGCCGGCCATCGGAGGGATCAATCTGCGCAAGAGCTTTCGCAACGATCTTCCGGAATTCGACACTCTCTTTTTCCACGTTGACCCGAACAGCCCGAGGTTTCTCAAGTTTTTTTACTACCTCAATGATGTCGACGAGAGAGGAGGCCCCTTCTGTTACGTCCGCGGGAGCCATCATCGCAGATTCCCCGGTTGGCAACGCAAGTACAGGTGGGCGCTTGAGGAAATCGCGCCGGTGTACGGTGCGGACAACGTCCTGCTCCTGACGGCAAAGGTGGGTGACATAATCGTTGCCGACACCAATGGGTTCCACCGGGGAACGAAGATTACCGGCCAGGACAGGGGCATGCTGACCGTGGACTATGTACTCCACCCGGAGACCGGAGGGCCAGAGGATGAGTTCAAGATCCGTCGCAAGGACGTGGAGGCCTTGAGCGCTTCTCAGCGGCCGGCGGCGGATTTTCTGACCTTGGTTGATTAGCACTCGACGCGATAGAATGCGGGCCTCGCGCTGTCGATTTATCGATCAGCGGAAACCTGGTCCGGGTTGCCAGTGGGTTCGGCTGCCGCGGGAACCCACGCTTTGTCCTGCGGAACAACCGATTTGCCCTCGCGCAGGACGGACGAAAGTTGGGCGCGGAATCCGAGCCCTCTTAAAGCCACTTTCTTAAGCCACAGAGTGAAGAACGCCAACCATGTGGTCTTGACAATGACCGCTTGCCAGCTCGCCACTCCCCATAGCGCGTCGGTCGCCAACCCCGCAACCATTGCCGCGGCGGCGCCAACTGCCAATCCGGCGATCCGCCCCCACTCGTAAGGGATGGGATAGGCACGCTCTGCAATACGGATCTTCATCGTGACCATTGCCGCCATGGAGATCGCGCTGGCGAACGCCGCTCCCGTGATCCCGAATGGCGGGATGAGAAGCAGATAAGCACAAACGGCGACCAGTGCCTGAACACCTGTCGTAAACGAGATAGCGCCTGTGCGCTTTCCCATCATCAGGCCGACCCAGGCCAGAAGATCGACTACCTGCGCGAGGTTGCCGAAGGCCAGTACGGCCACGAGGGGGACAACGACCAGGTATTCCGGCCGTCCGAGGGCGGCAAACACAACACCGGAGAACAGGACTGTGGCCACCGCGCACCAGCAGCCGGCGCCGACGACGTACATCCCTAACCGTGCCGTGCGATCCCTGCCATCGGGGCGTTCGGTATTAAGACGAATGGCGAATGGGAACCACGCCGTCTTGAAGGAAGTGACCATTATCGTCCGCACACCGAGATCGGCGATTCGCGTCGCGATGCTGTACAACCCGATCTGACTGAGCGGTACGAATTTATCGAGGATGAGCCGGTCGAGGCCTAGCGTGACCGACTCGAGAACCGCACCTGGCACGAGAGGGAGGGAAAAAGCCAGCGCTTCGCGCAATCGCCCGAGACGGGGAGTGAAGCTTACCCTCCTTACCATCAGATAGATGGCAATGGCACTGCTGAGAGCGGTGCTGCCCAGGTTTGCATGCAGGACCCCGAGTGCGCCCTGCCGGCGAACCGCGACGAAGTAGACGCTGAGAAGGAGGGCACTGGCGGCCGTCACGTAGGACCAACGAACGAAAACTCCCGCTTCCTCCCGGGCGCGCAGTAGCGCCAGTGGAGCCTGGTTGAGGGTGCCGAAGAAGGCGGTCAGGAGAACGACACGGATGAACGGGTCGTACGGAACGCTGGAGAGGAGCCAGTCAAAAAGCGGAGCGCCCCAACGCGCCAGTACAATCGTCACGGAAGCGGCGAACACAATTACCGTCATCCAGACCGTTCCCACAGCCGCATCCGCCGCGTTCTCCGCCTTCCAGCTCCAGTAAAAGCGGGTAATCGCGCCGTGAGACCCAAGGCTGAGAATCGCGACGAGAATCGTCGTTGTCACCCCCGCCAAAGCCGTGATTCCAAAGTCGGCCGGCGTCAGAAGGTGGAGGTACAACGGAAGGAGAAGGAACGAAGTTGCCTGCTGGAGAAGCGTGCCGCTGGTGTATACGGCTGACTGGCGCAAGAGCTGTCGATACAGCCCTTTTACCGAAAGGTCAGCGAGTGACATGCTAGAGTGACCCCGGGGTATCGGGGAAAACACCAATGGGCAGCAGCCCAGGGTGCGGCAAACCAATGGGGTTAGCCGCCTCTCCGCGGCGTATCTTTAATCGAGTCGTTGGGAACATCACCAAGTAGTCTAACTCGCTCTCGCCTGAATTTCTGTTGCGGGGAAAAAGTTATTACGCGCCTCAAGGCCGGTCTTGGGAATCAACTCTTCTGCTATGCCGTCGCGCGCCCCTCTCACTGGTGAGCGGCGCAGAGCTGATGCTGCGACGATATATCCGGATTTTCGCGCGATCTCCAGTGTCGGAGGCAATATGCCCTCGATCGGCCTGGAATTTTGCTGGACAGATCCCTGCGGGCTGGGTGAAGTGTTAGGACGTTATATTTCGCGCCTGTCAAAGACGCTGCAAACCGGGCTCCGGCTCGACTCTTCGCGGGAGTTCCCCGCTCGGCGCGTGTGGCAAGAAACCTCCCCCTGATGATTGCGTATCCATCACTTACCACCGCGATACGGCGGGCACTCTGGATCTGGCTCTATGGACTGTGCCGCTTCTTCAGACTGGAAAGGATACTGCTGCCGGAGATGGGCGACATGCGACGGGTGGGCCGCATTGAGCGCGCTCCGGATTCTCCGGAGAGCTCGAGGCAGCGCGTTCTGTTCGTTTCCCCGCGCTACTGGTCCACATTCACCCTGTTTCAGATTGCCGTCGCCCAGGCGCTGATAAAACGAGGAGCCGATTGTGCGATCGTTACCTGCGGTGGCGTGCAGCCGATCTGCGAGATCGACTGGCGCGCGAAGTCCCTTGTTTCAATGTGCCGGCGATGCGCTTCGTCGGTTCTCGATCTTGCGAAGCATGCGGGAATTCCGGCGTCCACCGTTGCCGATAACGTCGACCTGGAGCGCATACGGGTAGCGGAAGTGCAGATCGCTTCTGCCGATTGGGCGGAAATCGAAAAGTTCGAGTGGAATGGTGTTGCTTTGGGACCGGCTGTATTCACGGCCGTGCGCTGGAAGCTGCGAACCCATTTCCCGGAGCGACATCCCCTTGGTCGCGAGACTGCCCTCGACTTCATTCGGGACGGAATTCGCTGGACGGAAGGTATAGGGCGCATTCTGGACAAACACAAGCCTGACGTGGTCGTCATGCTCAATGGTGTCTTCCTGCCGGAGAAGATAACCGCGCAACTCGCGTCAGCGCGCGGCGCGCGCGTGGTGTTCTTCGAGACGGGACGCGATCGCGGCACAATTTTTCTCTCGCATGAGATCCCGGCGCCTCGATACGATGTCTCCGCGTCCTGGAGCTCCAGCTCCGAGATACCTCTGTCGCTTGAAGAGGATAAGGCCATCGGAGACCTGATCGGCCGGCGCGCGCGCGGCGAGGATGTGGTCGAGACCTACTGGAGTAATGGCGAAGCCGAGAAATCCCCGCTCAAGGATGTGCTCGATATTCCGGACGTCTCTCGCCTCGCGGTGCTTTATACGAACGTCATCTGGGATACCGCGATGCAGGATCGCGATGTCGTGTTCGAAAACATGTTTGAGTGGATAGGGCATACTATCAGGCTGTTCGCGAGCAGGCCTGACTGGACCTTGGTCATTCGCGTCCACCCTGCGGAAAGCCAGCTCAAGGCAAGATTGTCGTACGACCGTGTCGCGGATTGGATCAAGGAAAAATTTCCTGAGCCGCCACCCAATATTCGGGTCGTTCTTCCCCAGCAGCCGGTAGACTCGTATGACCTGATGCGCCTGGCGCGAATCGGCCTCGTCTACGCCTCAACCGCGGGCCTCGAGCTCGCGCTGCACAACGTGCCCGTAATCGTTGCTGGAGATGCGCACTACCGCGGGAAAGGCTTCACCCACGACCCGGTATCGCCCGCCGACTTCACCGGCGTCGTTACCGGATTACTGGATGGTGCGCCGGGGATGAACGACGACTTCACGACCAACGCAAAGCGGTACGCGCATCTGTTCTTTCTGCGCAGAACGCTTCCGATGGCCGTGGTTGATATTCCGACCACAGATCAGCCACGGCTCACCTACTCGAGTCTCAGCCAGCTCGAGGACGGGCAAAACGAAACACTGGATATCATCTGCGACGGGATCCTCACCGGATCGGAGTTCGTTCTCTGAGCGCAGAGAGAAGCGACTGCGGGTTCTCCCACGGCACCTGCTGATTGGGGCGGGATGACACTCACTGTTTCAACCGTAATCCCTGCCTACAACAGTGCGACGACACTCCCGCGCGCCCTCGAGAGTGCGCTGGGCCAGTCTATCCGGACCCGCGTCATCGTCGTCGATGACGGTTCGACCGACAATACACCAGCCGTGCTGCGCCGGTATGGGTCGAAAATCAGCGTCATCCGACAGGAGAATCGCGGAGCCGGAGCTGCCCGATCGGCTGGCACCCGTTTGGCCGACACCGATCTCATCGCCTACCTCGATGCGGACGATGCCTGGCATCCGGGGAAACTGGAGCGACAGCTCCGGGTGTTCGCCGATCCCGACGTTGGACTCGCGAGCTCCGCGGCGCAATGGATCGATGCGACGGGTGCGGTGGTGCGCGTTTCCCGTCCCGCGCTGCACGGTTACGTCACGCGGCAGCTGCTCCTCAGGAACCCGATCGTGACCAGCTCGGCCGTCGTGCGACGCAATTTTATCGAGCGATTGTCGACACTCTTCCGCCCCGAGCTCTTCCCGGTCGAGGATTGGGAGCTCTGGATCCGCCTCTCGGCGATCTGCAAGGTATCGGTCAGCCCGGAAGTGCAGGTAGACTACTACGTGATGGACGCCGGCGGCTCCCGGAGCCGTGGCCCGGAGGATTTTCGCCGGCTGTACAAGCTTATGTTCGCACAGCTTGGCGCCGAGCCGGGCGTTGGGTCGCTTATCGCGGATGACGCAAAGAAAATCAGCGCCAACGTTCACTTCATGGTCGCGTACATGTACTATGAGGAAGGGAGCTACACTGGCTTCCGGAAGGAGGTCATGCGATCGGTGGCCATGGCTCCCGGCAGCCACCCGTGGAGGAATACGCTCCCAATGTTGTTATTGCCCAGAGCTGCACGCGAGAAGTTGCGGAGACTGATGGCACGGCTCGGACGGTCCGCGGAGCTGCCCGCTTTCGATGGGGCGCAACGGGGGTGACAAGTCTCACGCTCC
>DATLXE010000203.1:0-16967 GCA_035575795.1 Gemmatimonadaceae bacterium | reverse complement strand
CCGCCCATCGTGACGGTGAAAGACTTGTCGTAATCGTTTCCGCACACTTCACACTTTGCCATCGTCGGCCTCCTTGCCTGCGTCCAGTTGCCTCTACGGCGAATCTAGTGCCGCCGGGTTAGCGGAACACCTTTCTCATCTTCGTATCGGGGTCCTTGGCGAAACGGAAGGCGAACCAGGCAAGATCTGTCACCAGCTCGTCGTAGGCCTGTGGATCCATCTTCTCGGCGACGATTCCCATACGCCCGGAGATCTGCGTCTTGAGGTGCTCGATCCATTCCTTGGTGAAGTCTGCCATGGCCGTTCGGAAAAATTGCTGGTGAAGGAGCGCGGGTTGGCCGGACACTGGCCGGTGAGCAATTTACGTCGATCTGCCTCGTCGTGCCGTACGAACGTGCCCAGCGCAGTTCAGGCACCAGTGCTTTTGGCATTGAAGCCGAGGGGAGGAGCGATTTGACGAACGCCTTCGCGGTAAACATTATGTTGATGCCTGCGCGGAACGTGACCTGACTACGTCCGATCAAAGATCCGCACTGGGGGAAGCCAAATCTTGACCTCCCTCATTTCCTCCTTGCCGGAGACTTGCTGATGAACCGTTGTGCAGCCCTGCTCGGCGCCCTCGCGCTCGTGGCGTGCGCGGACCCCGTCCGCACCGTAGGACCCGAACTCTTGAATCAAACTGCGTCAAACGTGGATGGAGAGACTCGTTATGTCGTCGTCTTCCATCAACAGGATGGCCTTCCATCGAAGCTGGCGGACATGCTGGCTGACGCGGGCGGCACGCTTGCGTCTGCCGCACCGGAGATCGGCGCAATTCAGGTTTTGTCGAGCGATCCCAACTTTTCGGCCAGGATGGCAAAGAATCCGCAGGTATCGGATGTGGGGATCGACGCCGATGTTCAGCTGATTCCTTCCGGTGAGGATCCTTCTTCCTCGAGCGCGCTGCTTGAGGCCATTCTTGCCGCCGAAGGGTCGGGTGGACCGGCCGAACCAGCCGGCCCGGATCCTCAGCCTGGCACAGAGCCCCTGTATAACCAGCAGTGGGACAAGATGCGGATTAACGCGTCGAACTCGGGTTCGTACAACGTGCAGAGAGGAAGGAAGGAAGTTGTGGTAGGCATTCTCGATACCGGTGCCGAAGTTCTCCCGGTCGCCCACCCCGATATCGCCCCCAACCTCGATTTCGCACGCAGCCGTTCGTTCGTATTTCCCGCTCCCCCGGGGGGAGATCCGAACCCGGCTCGCTGGGACGACAGGAATGGCCATGGCTCATGGTGCGCGAGCGCCGTCGCGGCTCCCATCAACAAATTCGGGATCTCCGGTGTGGCGCCCAATGTGACGCTGGTTGCCTTGAAGGTGCTTAACGATGGCGGCTCGGGCAGCTTTTTTGGTGTTGCTCAGGCCCTTGTCTACGCCGGCGTGAACAAGTTTGATGTCGCTTCAATGAGCCTCGGCGCGTACGTCCCGCACTCTGGCGGCGGGCAGACGATCATCAAGGTCGTACAGCGTGCGATCAATTTCGCGCGGTCGAACGGGGTTACTCCACTTGGAGCGCTCGGTAACGATAACTTCGACATCAGCGATGGAAGCTTCGTTCGCGACTTCATCTTTATTCCCGCCGAGCTCCCGGGGGTAATCGGGGTATCGTCCACGGCGTATGACAATCGCAAGGCGTTCTACAGCAACTACGGGGTCGGTAAGACCGACGTCAGCGCTCCTGGCGGCGGCAGCACGACCTTTAACCCAATGCCTCCCAATTATTTCGGCTTTGGACGGGTGCTCGGTGCCTGGGCAACTGAATCGATCGGGACATTCCGGCCCGTCCTGCGGCGTGAGCAATGCACGCCGGGCCCTGGTGGCGCTTGCTCCTACTATGCGTGGGTCCGCGGTACCTCGATGGCCACCCCGAACGCTGCCGGGGTTGCGGCGCTTATCATCTCACAGTATGGCGACTTCACGCCCGACAATTCCAGAAAGGGCCATATGTCTCCGCAACGCGTCGAGTCGATTCTCCAGGAGACCGCTAACAACCAGCCCTGCGTGGACAATGATTTCCCCGATATTTTTAACCTCGATGCCCAGTGCAGCGGCGGTGCGGGCGGTTACACGAGCTTTTTCGGCAAGGGTATAGTGGATGCGCTGAAGGCCGTCACGCAGTAGCGGCGGTTCTCGAAAAAGAAAAGGCGGTCCGGTTTTCCGGGCCGCCTTTTTTCGTTGTGCGACTCATTTCTAGCGGAGGGTGAGGGACTCGAACCCCCAAGCCCTTGCGGGCGCCAGTTTTCAAGACTGGTGCAATAGCCGTTCTGCCAACCCTCCGCCTCCAAGATATCGGCGCTGCGCGAGGCCGGCAACGAAGTTCATGAGCCTAGTGACGGAACTGCCGCTTGCCCGTGAACACCATCGCGATGTTGTGCTCGTCGGCCGCCTGCACCACTTCCTCGTCGCGCACCGATCCGCCTGGCTGCACAATCGCGCAGACTCCCGCCTCGGCCGCCTGTTCCACACCATCGCGGAAGGGGAAGAATGCATCCGACCCCATCACCGACCCGCGGGTGTCATGTCCCGCCAGTCCCGCCTTATGCACCGACAGGAACGCCGCATCGACGCGCGACATCTGCCCTGCACCAATACCGATCGTCGCGCCGTCCCTTGCCAGCACGATCGCGTTCGACTTGACGCTTCCCACCGCCCGCCACGCAAATCGCAGGTCGACGAGCTCCTTCTCGCTCGGCTGCCGCTTCGTCATCACCTGCCAGTCGTCCCCCTCTGGGCCCTCGCTTGCCCGCTCCTGCGCAAGCAAGCCCCCGCGCACGCGCTTGTAATCGAGCGCATTCTTTCGCCACTGCGCGCGCCCCTCGAGAACGCGAAGATTCTTCTTCCTGCCCAGCAGCTCGAGCGCTCCTTCCGTGAACGACGGAGCCACGATGCACTCCACGAAGAGGCTGGAGATCGCCGCCGCTGTTTCGTCGTCTACTGCCTGGGTAAGGGAAATAACGGAGCCGAACGCCGAAACCGGGTCGCATGCGAGAGCTTTCCGGTACGCTTCGAGAATTGTCGTTCCCGTCGCGATGCCGCATGGCGATGTATGCTTGACGATCGCGCAGCACGTCTCGCCCTCGAACGGATCCGTCGCGAAGAGCGCTCCGTCGAGATCGAGGAGGTTATTGAATGAGAGCTCCTTGCCGCCCTTCTGTTTGAGAGCGGCTATCCCTTCGTTGTGGCGCTCGACGTAAAAGGCCGCGCGCTGGCCCGGGTTCTCGCCGTAACGAAGCGTCTTGACCCGCTCGAGCGGTAGCGTCATCCGGTCGGGGAACGTCTCCGACCTCTCGCAGCCGAACCAATGCGCGATTGCCGCGTCATACGCTGCCGTCCGCGCAAATACCTTTTCCGCGAGGAGCCGCCGCAGGTCGAGGTCATCGTCCTCCGCCTCAAGCGATGCAAGCACCCTCTCATAATCGGTCGGATCGACCACCACCGTGACGGCGGCGAAGTTCTTTGCCGCCGAGCGCAGCATCGATGGTCCGCCAATGTCGATCTGCTCGATGATCTCCTGGCTCGTCGCCCCCTTTCGGGCGGCCGTCTCCTCGAACGGATACAGATTCACCGCGACCAGATCGATCGCCCCGATCTCGTGCTCGGCCAGCGCCGCCATGTGCTCCGGGATGTCGCGCCGCGCGAGCAGTGCGCCGTGCACCGCCGGGTGGAGCGTCTTGATTCGCCCGTCGAGCATTTCGGGGAATTTCGTCACCTCACTCACGTCCCGCACGGCGATGCTGGCGTTGCGCAGCGCCTTCGCAGTGCCACCGGTGGAGAGAAGCTGCCACCCGAGCTTCGTCAGTCCGCGGGCGAATTCGACGAGTCCGGTCTTGTCGGAAACAGAGAGCAATGCTGTCGGCATGATCAGGCTGAAGTTCGCGTAGCGCGCATCGTAAGCGCAGCGACCATCTCGATGGTTCGCGGATAAATAAAATGTTCGAGCTCGAGCACTCTCCCGGCGATTGACTGCGCGTTCTCGCCGGCGGCGACCGGAATTCGCCACTGTGCAACGATGGAGCCGCGGTCGTACTCGTCATCGACGAGATGGATCGTCACGCCGGTTTCCCTCTCGCCGGCGGCCACCACCGCCTCATGCACGCGCGCGCCGTACATGCCCTCGCCGCCGAAGCTCGGCAGGAGCGCGGGGTGGACGTTCAGCACGCGGCCCTGGTATTCCCGGATCACTTCCGCGGGGACGCGCTTCAGGTATCCGGCGAGAACCACCAGATCCACCCTATGCCGGGCGAGCAGGGCCAGCATTCCGGCACCGTCCTCAGGGCGAGCAACATGCTCCGCGGCGATGTCGCGCTGGCGTGCAATCTCGAGTGCCCCGGCTCCGGTCCGGTTGGAGATGACAACCACCACGTCGGACGTGCGGGCGTCACCGAGCCGGTCGAGGTGATCGAGGAGCGCCTGCAGATTGGAGCCGCGCCCCGAGACGAGAACGGCAATTCGTGACCGCATCGAGCGATTTTACCGCGTTGCGACGGGCGAAGTAAGGCCGAGCAGCATCTCCACTGCCGTGCCGAGCGTCGGCGCGATCTGGGCCGAATCAGCGGCCGCCTTCTGTAGGTCAGACGCCGTCGTCATCGCCGAGGGAATGAGGATTCCTCGGCCTCCCAACGCGCGCGCGGGCGCGACATCCCGCCACCGGTCGCCGATGTACGCGACCTCGTCGGGCTGGAGGGCGAAGTGACGCATGGCGTCCTCGAACAGCTTCGTCGCCGGCTTGCGGCAGTCGCAGGGACCTGTGACGTCAGGATGATGCGGGCAATAGTAGCTCTCGTCGATGTGGGCGCCGGCATCGGCGAGGAGGGCATCGAGGTGCGCGCGCACGGCCTCGTAATCATCGGCGGTGAGGAGCCCGCGAGCGATGCCCGACTGGTTGGTGACAACGATAACGGCAATTCCCGCGCGGTTCAGTCTGCCGATGGCGGTCGGCGCGCCGGGAATCGTCCGAACCTGCTCCGGACTCTTGATGTAATGCACATCCTCGATGATGGTGCCATCACGGTCGAGGAAAACTGCCGCGGGTATCCCGCTCACGTCAGCGATTCCAGCACCGCGCGCGCGAGCTCGGCGTCGTCCCGCTCGGGAACGCTGCGGAGGTCGAGCAGGAGGCGATCCTCCTCGAAGCGGCCGATCACCGCAGTGTTGCCGAGCCGGAGTTTCTGTTCCGTCCTGGTCGCTGCACCCAGGAAAACGGCGCTCGAATCCAGCGCGGCGCCGGGAAACGCGCCGCCTCCGACAGTGGCGGCGGTGTCTATCACACCGGCATCAACCCCCCGAGCCTTGAGCTCGGCGGCCAGCCGTTCCGTTCGCGCGCGCACCCGTTCGCGCGTGGTCGTCAGCATCGCCAGCACTGGGATTTCCCGCCGCGCTTTAGCCGGCTCCGTGTACAGTCGGAGCGTCGCCTCCAGCGCCGCCAGCGTCAGCTTGTCCACCCGCATTGCGCGCGCGAATGGATTCGTGCGCAATCTCCCGATTGCGGATTTTTCGCCGAGTATGATACCGCACTGCGGGCCGCCAAGGAGCTTGTCGCCGCTCATGAGGACGAGGGCGGGCCCGGCGGCGACGGCGCTGCGCGCGGTGGGCTCTCCACCGAGCCCGTACTCTCCGAGATCGAGCATGAGGCCACTGCCGAGGTCGTGCACGACCGCCAGCCCGTGCTCGCGGGCAATGAAGACCAGGCTCTCGACGCTCACGTCGGACGTGAAGCCGCTGATGGTAAAGTTGCTGCGGTGCACCTTGACGATCGCCGCGGTTTTGGGAGTGATGGCGCGGCGGTAGTCATCATCGTGGGTGCGATTCGTCGTGCCGACCTCGACCAGCCGCGCGCCGCTGCTGCCCATGATGTCGGGGATGCGGAAGCTGCCGCCGATCTCGACGAGCTCGCCGCGCGAGACCAGCACTTCCTTGCGCCGCGCAAGCGCGTTGAGGGAGAGCACGAGAGCGGCAGCGCAGTTATTGACGACGAGCGCATCTTCAGCGCCGGTCAGCTTCGCGAGCAGCGAAACGCAGTGCGAGTAGCGCGAGCCGCGTTTCCCGGTTTCGATGTCATACTCGAGGTTCGAGAATCCGCCGCACACGTTCTGGATCGCCGCGAGCGCTGCATCGGCCAGCGGCGCGCGACCGAGGTTCGTGTGGATGATCACACCGGTCGCGTTGTGGACCCTGCGCAGGGAAGGAATGGACGCGGCGCGGAGGACGCCTGCGATGTCGTCGGTCCAGTCGTCGCCCGACATCCCCGCGTGGTCATCGGCTCGGGCAGAGGCGAGCGTGACGCGAATGGCGTCGACGACACTCTCGCGGGAATGTTCTTCGAGCAGTGCCCGCACGCCGCTCGTCTCGAGCAGCGCTGATACGCTCGGCAGTTCCCGCCGGCGGTCGCTCACCGGCGGATCGGTATGGCAGGGGGCGGCACTGGAACAGCGGGAATGGCAGGCGGAGCAGGGGTCGTGAACACCCGCTCGCTCGTGCCGGAGTTTCCGAGCAACCCACGGATGTCCACTCCGCGCATGCGATAGCTGGCTCCCGGGACAAGAGGGCGCCTGAGGACGAGCGACACCTGGGTACTGGGGGACGGCCGGCGTTGAGCGGCGATGCGGACGCTCGTGTCGGCCTGCTGAACCGGTGCCAGGCTTATCGGAACGGCGGCGGAGTCTGCACCAGCGAGCGAGAAGTTGGACGCGGTGAGCGTCTGCGCCGGATCGATCGGCCTGTCGAAGCGGACAAGGAGCGCCAGCGAGTCGGTGACCGCGACATCGAGAATGCGTGGCGGGATCGAATCGCGGACGAACGCGAGCAATACCGGAGACGCACTGTCGGCGAGTACTACGGTGACCGAGTCCCACGCTTCGCCGGGATCGAGTCCCCGGTTCTTGTTCTTGTCGACGACAGCCCGGAGCGAATACGGACCCGGCGGGAGATGATTCATCGTGAACCGCCCAGCGGTGTCCGTGATTGCGAGATACGGGTGCGTCGTGTCAGGGGCCACGAACGCCTCGACCAGCGAGCCTGGCGCGGCGGCGCCCGAAACCCAGTCGAACACCTGCCCGGAAATCCGTGTGCGGGGCAGGGAACCCCCGGTCGAAAAAAACGTGGACGCGCCGCTGTTGCGGACGTTGCCGCGGATGTCGGAAAGGCCCGGCAGCATCGTCACCGTGTATGCAGTGTTGGGGCGCCAGCCGCGGCGAGGGCGTACCGCAATCTCGTCGCGCTCCCAGGACACCTGCGGTGTTCCCTCCCGCGGGGAGATGATGAACAGGTCCGAAAGCGTTGCGTATTGGGGCGGCCGCTCGCTCACTACCTCGTTGAATCGAAAAATCACTTCCTTCGGCGAGACTCCCGTACGCGCGCTGTCCGGCGCGATCGCGATAATTTCCGGTGCGGCGACATCAGGCGGACCGCCCGGAGGCATTCCGGGCGACGCGCACGCGGCGAAGATCAGCGCGCCGGCAATCAGCCTCCGCACAGCGCCTTCACCTTGTCCGCGAGCTGGTCGCGACGCTTGAGCCAGTCGCCTTCCTTGCGCCGCTCCGCTTCGACGACGCTCGCCGGCGCGCGCTTGACGAATCCCTCGTTGCGCAGCCGGCCGGAGAGTGACTGTAGCTGGGTCTCGAGCTGCTCCAACTCGCCGCGAATCTTCCCGCACTCCTTCGAAAGGTCGACGAGTCCGCCGAGCGGCACGATGAGCTCGCTGCCGTCGCTGAGCAAAAGGTGCGCGGCGCCTTGTACTGAAGCGGACGCGCCGATACTCGTCGAAGATCGCGTGAGCCGTCCGATGAGCGGTGCACTCCTCTCGAACAGCGCCGCGTTCCCGCTCTGACTCACGAAGACCTCGATCGGCTTGCCCGGCGGAATCGCGTAGTCGGATCGCAGTTGCCTGATTGCCGTTACTGCTTCCTTCACGATCTCGAAATCGGCCATCTCACGGGCAGTTTTAGCCGACGGGCGAGCAGTCTCCGGCCAGGCGGCGGTGGCGATGAAGTCACCGCGCGAGCCCGCGGTCGACTCGGGCAAGCGCTGCCAGAGCGTTTCGGTGATGAACGGCATGATCGGATGGAGCAGCCGGAGCGCCTGGTCGAAAACGTGTACGATGACAGCGCGCGCCGCGTCGCGCCCGGGTCCGGGCGACTCGATGCGAAACTTCGTGGCCTCGAGATACCAATCCGCCAGATCGTTCCAGACGAACGCACGCGCCGACTCTGCGTACTCGCTGAGTCGAAGTCCGGAGAAGCGCTCCGCCTCGGTCCAGCGGCCGCCCGCGGGTCGTGCCGGACCAAGTGCCGCATCGCACTGTGCGATCGTCGCGTCGAGGCGGCCAAGGATCCAGCGGTCGGAAAGATCGAGGTCGCCGTCAGCAATCGAGTCGGGAAACCGAACCGGCTCATTGCCAACCTTCGACAGCAGGAAGCGTCCGATGTTCCAGAGCTTGGTAGCGAAGTTGCGCCCCGGCGCGAACGAGCGCTCGAGATCGCGGTGGTCGAGCACGAGGTCGGCACCCATTCCCATTCCGGAAATGACCGTGTAGCGGAGCGCATCGGCGCCGTAAGCTTCGACGACGTCGAGCGGATCGATGCCGTTGCCGAGCGACTTGGACATCTTCACGTGCTCGGTGTCGCGAACGGTGCCGTGGAGATAGACAGTATGAAACGGCGCCGCACCCATGAAGGCGTACCCGGCCATGATCATCCGCGACACCCAGAAGAAAAGAATCTCGGGTGCGGTGACGAGATCATCGGTCGGATAGAACGCGGCCAGAGAGGGAGATTTCGTGTCCGGCCAGCCAAGCGTCGAGATCGGGAAAAGCCACGACGAGAACCAGGTGTCGAGCACATCCGCGTCCTGGCGCACCGGGCCGTCGCACCTCGTGCATGCTGAGACATCGGTGCGGCTCACCATCTGCTCTCCGCACGTGTCGCAGTACCAGACCGGAATGCGGTGTCCCCACCACAGCTGCCGCGAGATGTTCCAGTCGCGGATGTTCTCCAGCCAGTTGATGTACACTGCTTCCCAGCGCTCCGGAAGAATTCGAATCGATCCATCGCGCACGCCCGCCAGCGCCGGCTCGGCAAGCGGCTTCATCTTCACGAACCACTGGTCGGACAGCCTCGGCTCGACAACGGTGTCGCACCGATAGCAATGACGAACTGCGTGCGCGTGCGGCTCGGTACGGCCGAGTGAGCCCAACTTCTCGAGGAGGGTGACGATCTGCTCGCGCGCGGCAAAACGGTCGACGCCGACGAGACTGGCGGGCACGCGCGAACCTGCGTCCGCACCGTTTGCCATTGTGCCGTCGGGGGCCATGATCACTGGCATAGACAGTTTGTGCCGCACACCGACCTCGAAATCATTCGGATCGTGAGCGGGCGTGATCTTCACCACGCCGGTGCCGAACGCCGGGTCAACGTATTCGTCGGCGATGACGGGAATGTCCATCTCCGCGATCGGCAGCCGCACCATCTTGCCGACGAGGTCACGATATCGATCGTCGTCCGGGTGGACCGCGAGCGCGACGTCGCCGAGCATGGTCTCGGGGCGCGTCGTTGCGACGGTAAGCTTTGCCTGCGTGGTACCGACCACCGGATACGTAATGTGGTAAAGCTTCCCCGCCTCGTCTCCGTGCTGCGCTTCCTCGTCGCTCAGCGACGTCATGCAGCGGCCGCACCAATGGATGACGCGGTGGCCGCGGTAAATGAGGCCGCGCTCGTGGAGCTGCACGAACGCCTCGCGCACCGCGTACGAAAGTGCGGGGGACAACGTATAAGCAGTGCGCTTCCAATCGCACGATGCACCGATCGAGCGCAGCTGGCGGAGTATCTGGTCACCCGTCTCGGCGACGAATGTCGTCGTTCGCTCGACAAAAGCCTCGCGTCCGAGATCGAAGCGCGAGCTGCCTTCCGCCGCCAGCTGTTTCTCGATCACGTTCTGCGTGGCGATGCCCGCGTGGTCGGTGCCCGGTATCCAGAGCGCCTCGTCGCCGCGCATACGGCGCCAGCGTACGATCACATCCTGAACCGTGTTGTTGAGGCCGTGCCCCATGTGAAGCACGGCCGTCACGTTGGGCGGAGGCATGACGACGACAAACGGCTCCCTGTCTCCCCCAACGCGCGCGCTGCGGGAGTCGCTCGCCGCAAACAGGTCCGCGTCGAGCCACCGCTGGTAGATGGCGCTCTCGGTCTGCCGCGCGTCGTACTGCGCCGGCAGCTCCTCAGTATCGGGCGTTTTTAGCATCTATGGCGCAAGTTAACCGGCGCCATTTTCACGGGTAAGGAGAGCGGTCTCCTATGAAAGCGCGAGCTGTCCCGCGCTATGCTCCCGGCCGCGAGTCCGGATCGGCGACGTGATCCGCTTTCGGTACGCCGGTGGGAGCGACAGGCGATCCATCGGTGCGGCCCCCGCGCGGCGCTTTCTTGGCCTTCTTGCGGCCCTCGGCGGCGTCGATGTCGTCCGCAGCGGACATGAACGCGCTTTCTTCATTCATGGAGCGATCCTCAAGCACTGTGCGCGGGTCGGCGTGACGGTCGACTTCCGTGGAGTTCCCCTGGCGGCGGCGGCCGATGCCGACGTGCTGTCCCTCCCAGTGCGCCTCCGTCAGTGAAGGATCTCCTTCCTCGTAGCGGTGCGCCGCGTCCTCGAACAGATCCTCCTCAGCCTTGATCGCCAGACGGTTGACGACGGTTTCGACGCCGGGAACTCCGCGCGCGATCACCACCGCCTGCGAGCCTTCGTCGTCGGAGTTCACCCAACCCGTCAGCTCGATGATGCCATCTTCCACAGCACCGATGTCGATCGCCCGCTCGCTGAGAAGCGGATCGTTGCGGAAGGCTTCGAGCACGCGCTCCTCGAGCTCCTCGGTCGCATCGAGACTGGCGACGGGGGCCTCGAAGTCGTCGTCGAAGTCTTCATCGAACTCGTCATCGAAGCCGTCGTCATCGAGGTCCACCTCGACGCCGATCGCGTTGCCCCCGAACTGCGAAGTGATGCGGTCGGTAAGGCCCTTGAACCCGCCGAACTTGTCGGCCATCAGAACGCCCGCGGCGAAACCCGCGGCGGCGCCGATTGCGATGTAGAGCGCGCGGTTTGCGCCGGACTCTTCATCTTCAGCGTAGATCACGGCGGGCTCGTCACGATAACGGAAGGGATACATGTGGTGTGCCTGTGGCGGAGGGTATACGGTGTGAATAGCTTACGGCAAGCAAAATAAAGGCCATTCGCGGCTCTCGAAATTATACCAAAATGCTGACGCTGAGGCTCCCCGACGGCGCCACCCGTGAAGCTCCCGAAGGCGCCCTCCCGCGCGAAATCGTCGCATCCATCGGTTCGCGCCTGCTTCGGGATGCAATTGCGGTCGAGGTTGACGGCGAGGTCCTGGATCTCACGACGCCCCTCAGAAAGGGCGGCGCGTTCCGCGTCCTCACCGAAAAAGACGTGGAATCGCTGTCGGTGCTCCGACATTCCGGCGCCCACATCCTCGCGACCGCGGTCCGGCGCCTGCGACCCGATGCGAAAATCGGATTCGGCCCCTCGATCGAGGATGGCTTCTACTACGATTTCGAAGTCGAGGATCCGTTCACACCGGAGGATCTCGAGAAGTTCGAGGCCGAGATGCGGAAGGTCATCTCCGAAAAGTTCGCATTCGTGCGCGAGGAAGTTTCGCAGCCCGAGGCACGGAACCGATTTGCCGATGACCCTCTGAAGCTCGAGCGACTCGGTGAATTCTCCTCCGACGAGATCATCTCGACCTATACCGACGGGCCGTTCGTGGATCTCTGCCGCGGTCCGCACGTACCCGACACCGGCTACCTGAAGCATTTCAAGCTGCTGCACACCGCCGGCGCATACTGGCGCGGTGACGAGCGGCGGCAGATGCTGCAGCGCATCTATGCGACTGCCTGGTTCAGGAAGGAGGATCTGGATGCGCACCTGCATCGCCTCGAGGAGGCGAAGCGTCGCGACCACCGCGCGCTGGCGCAGCTGCTCGACCTTTATTCGACCGATGCGCGCGTCGGGCCGGGTCTGATTCTCTGGCACCCCAGGGGCGCGATCATCCGCAACGAGATCGAGAACTACGAGCGCGCGCTGATTCTCCGCCACGGGTACGAGCTGGTATACACACCGCACATCGTCAGCGAAAAGCTGTTCCAGATCTCCGGGCACCTCGAGAACTTCAAGGAAGGCATGTTCGGCGCGATGGATGTCGATGGCGCGGCCTACCGTCCGAAGCCGATGAACTGTCCCGGACACATCTGCATCTATCAGTCGCGGCAGCGGTCGTACCGCGACCTGCCGATTCGCTACGCGGAATTCGGCGCGGTCTACCGCTACGAGCGGAGCGGAGTCCTGCACGGCATGATGCGCGTGCGCGGCTTCACGCAGGACGACGCACACGTCTTCTGCACGCTCGAGCAGGTGCCGGGCGAGATCGAGCGCCTGATGGATTTGTGCGACGAAATGCTTCGCGCGTTCGGCTATCCCTACACGATCGAGCTGGCGACTCGTCCCGAGAAGGCGCTCGGCAGTCCGGAGCTCTGGAAGCAGGCCGAGGCAACGCTCGCGGATGTTCTCACGAAGCGCGGCCAAGCCTACGAGATGGACGAGGGCGGCGGCGCATTTTACGGCCCCAAGCTCGACTTCAAGCTCATCGATGCGATCGGACGAAAGTGGCAGGGACCGACAGTGCAGCTCGATTTCAATCTTCCCGAGCGATTCGGCCTCGAGTACACCGGCGCCGACAATGCGGCGCATCGCCCGATCATGCTGCATCGCGTGCTCGTCGGGTCGATGGAGCGCTTCGTCGGGGGACTCATCGAGCACTTCGCCGGCGCCTTCCCGCTCTGGCTCGCACCCGAGCAGGTGCGGGTGATTCCGATCGCCGATGACTTCAGGGAGTTCGCCGCTTCAGTCGTGCGGCGGTTGAAGGCACGCGGCGCGCGCGCCAGTCTCGACGACCGTTCGGAGACGCTCAACTACCGGATTCGCGACGGCGAAACGATGAAGGTGCCGTACATGGCGGTCGTGGGTAAGCGTGAGGCGGAGGCCGATTCAATCGCGCTGCGGGTACGCGGTGCGGGAAAGAAGCAGGAGATCCTGACGGTCGCCGACTTCACGGCGCGGGTGGAAGACGAGCTCGCGACGCGCGCGCTCGTTCCCTGACCCCGGTCAGTCGACGCGAATGCGCCTGAAGCGGGCGTTCAGCAGCTCGTAGCCGCCGTAGGCAATCAGACCGATCGCAATTACGGCGAATGGCCACTTGCCGAGATCTGAGAGAGCCTTGAGTGCGTCACCGATTCCCCCGGCCTTCTCCGCCGAGTCCTGCCGTGCCGCCCTCAGCATCAGCACGCCGATCATGCCGAAGACGAGACCACGGGCTCCGATACCGAAACGGCTGGTGGCAATGACCAGTCGCTGTGCCGAGGGACTGAGCGTGTGGAGCTCGAGCTTCTTGCTCAGCTTGGCGGCGGCGGCGCGGTAGAGCTGGTACAGCGCATATCCGATAATTCCGGCGGCGACTGCGAGCACGATCCCCCTTCCGCCCGGCATCTCAAGGGCCCGGGCGGTCCAGAGCTCGGGTCCGTCGGGTGCCTCGCTGTCGGGACGGCCCGCGGCCGCGATCCCGAATGCGGTGAAGCCGAGCGCCGCATGCGCCAGCGAACGGGCAGCAAAGCTGAAGCGGAGCGCAATTCCCTTGGCATCACTACCACGGTTCTCTGGATCGTTGATGGCCTCGACCATCCGCCACAAGGCGTAGCCAAACAGCCCAGCCCCAACGACCATCAGCAGCACACGCCCGAAAGGCGCGGCCAGAACAGTGCCCATCGCACCGCGTGTGTCCGTCGTTCGTCCGCCGCCGGAAAGCGCGGCGCTGGCCGCGAGAACGCCGATCGTCGCGTACAGCACCGCCTTTGCAGCATACCCCACACGGGCAAGGCGCTCGATCCACGGAGCGGCCTCACGAGTCGCGGTGGCCGTCAACTGCCTGCCTTCGCTGCAGCTGGGAGCGCGCTCACTTTGAGCGCGTGCCGACAGACGTGAGGGTGACCACCGAATCCGGACCGGTTGTCGTGTAGCGCGCAACGGTCTTGCCGACGAGGGTGTCCCCGCGAAGCCACATCACGCCTTTTGTGCTGACCTGGACATTCCTGCGCCGCACGCTCTGATACGGGCCGGCGTCGGTCAGAACGCTGTCACCCGATACGGTGACACGAATGGGAACTGCGTCGCGGTTGGGGAACTTGAACGTCCACCCTTCCGTGCTGTTGGTCGCCGTCAGCACGAGGTTGGTGGGAGTCCTGTCTCCCGTCTCCGGCGTCGAGCGAACATTCCAGCTTCCGGCGAAGTCGGAAAGCGAAACAGCCGGGGGAAGGGGAGTTTCGACGATCGGACCAGAGATGACCACGGAATCCGCTCCCGGACTCTCGGTCTTTGCGCAGCCGGTGAGAGCTATCGCGCACACGCTGAGCGCGAACCCGAGCTGCCTGAGGTGAGCACGCATGAAATCCTCCGAATCAGGGGATGACCGCAGCGCCGGCATCGTACCGGCGGAGCGAAGCTACGGCGGTCGGTAACAGCGGGCAAGCTCGCTGCAATCAGCTACGTGATGCGGATCTTCTTGATGTCGTCTTCCGCCTTCGGGTATCGAAGATCGAGCGAATCGAGTGTATCCGCGATCGTCCGCGCGACGAGCAGATCGCGCACGTCCTTGTCGTCCGCCGGCACAACATACCAGGGCGCCCACGGCGTGCTGCATTTGGTGAGCGCGTCGCGATACGCCTTGGTGAACTCACCCCAGTTCGCGCGGTCCTCGAGGTCTCCGGCCCTGAACTTCCAGTTCTTGGTGGAGTCTTCAAGCCTGTCCTCGAACCGCTTCTTCTGCTCGTCGCGCGAGACGTGCAGCATGAACTTCAGGATTACGACGTTGTTGCGGGAAAGCATCTGCTCGAAATCGTTGATCTGGTCGAAGCGCTTCGACCAGACTTTCTTCGGCACCATTTCGTTCACGCGCACGACGAGCAGCTCTTCATAGTGAGAGCGGTTGAATACCCCGATCGTCCCGTGCGCCGGGACGCGGCGATGTATCCGCCAGAGGAAGTCGTGCCTGCGCTCCTCCTCGGACGGCACCTTGAAGCTGGTGAACTCACAGCCCAGCGGATTGACGGCACCGATGACTTTTCGGATGACGCCGTCCTTCCCCGATGCGTCGCGCCCCTGAAAAACAATGAGCAGGGCGTAGCGTGCATCAGCGTAAAGCACGCGCTGGAGCTTCTCGAGCCGCTGCAACTGCTTGGCTGTCGCTTCCTCGAGGTCATCTCCGGTCGGCGCGCCGCGTGGCGCGGCCGCGTCCTTGTCGCGGAGCTCTGGGTCGTTGTCGTCCGATATAGGTTTCAGCTTCATGAGGGGAAGCTATCCTCAGTCGCGCCGCGTCGCGATACGGTCCGGGAACGTGTTGTCCCGAGCTTCCGCTTCCCGTTAACTTGATCAGTGAAGCAGAGCACCACTTTCCTTGTTTATCGAGCCTGAAATGTCAGACAAGTCCCGCATACCGGTCATCGTCGCCGCGGCGCGCACGCCGGTCGGAAAGTTTCTTGGCAGCCTGTCGTCGCTGTCCGCGCCCGAGCTCGGCGGGATCGCCATCCGCGAGGCGCTCCGGCGGTCGCGCGTCAGCGACGGCGACGTTCAGGAAGTGATCATGGGACACGTGGTGCAGGGGGGCACTGGCCAGGCGCCGGCGCGCCAGGCGGCACTAAACGCCGGCCTTCCCCCTACTGTCTCGGCGCTGACGGTGAACAAGGTTTGCGGCTCGGGGCTGAAGGCAGTCATGCTCGCGTCGCAGGCGATCAAGGCAGGCGACGCCCAGGTCGTCGTCGCCGGCGGGCAGGAGTCCATGTCCAATGCGCCCTACTATGTCTTCGGCATGCGTTCCGGCGTCAAGCTCACCGATCAGAAAATGATCGACGGCATGATTAAGGATGGTCTCTGGTGCGCGTCGTGCGACGTGCACATGGGCGGACACGCCGAGTATACGGCGAAAAAAGCGGGCGTCACGCGGCAGCAGCAGGACGAATTTGCGGCTGGCTCTCATCGGAAGGCGATCGCTGCCCGCAACGAGGGGAGATTCAAGGCCGAGATAGCGGCGGTAGAGATCGCCGGCAAGAAGGGAAAGACAATCGTTGATACGGACGAAGGCCCGCGTGAGGATACGACCGTCGAAGTTCTCGCCAGGCTGCGTCCATCTTTTCCGGGGAAGGACGGCGATGCATCGCAGCTGAGCGTCACGGCCGGCAACGCGTCCAGCCTGAACGACGGCGCCGCCGCACTCGTTGTCGTTTCGCAGGAATACGCCGACTCGCACGGACTCGACATACTTGGCCGCATCACCGGATACGCGACGGGCGGCACCGCACCGCAGGATCTGTTCTTCGCTCCAATCGAAGCGGTGAAGAACCTGATGAAGAAGACCGGCGCCGCGATCGGCGACTACGACCTGATCGAGGCCAACGAAGCTTTTGCATCGCAGGCACTCGCCAACGGCGCCGGACTGAGCTGGGACTGGGACAGGGTAAACGTCAACGGCGGAGCGATTGCGCTCGGACATCCGATTGGCGCGAGCGGCGCCCGCGTGCTGACGACGCTCCTCTACGCGATGAAGGAGCGCGGCGCGCGTACCGGCCTCGCTACGCTCTGCCTCGGCGGTGGTGACGCGGTCGCGCTGAGCGTCGAGCGGGTCAGCTAAGCAGCTGTTGACCGATGTAAAGCCCGCGCGGCTCAGTCTCTGGCGAGCGATTGCGCTCCTCCTCGCCTTTCTCGTGCTCTCGTTTGTCTTCGCCTCGGTCGGTGCCGGTCTGCTGGAGTTTGTTTTCGGGTCGCAGGCGAGCGGTCCCGAGGACGTTCCATTCCAGTGGGTCGCGCTCGCAGCTGTTGCTGCCGCT
>DATLXE010000202.1:0-8020 GCA_035575795.1 Gemmatimonadaceae bacterium | reverse complement strand
GGCATCCCGCAGCCATCGTCGCTCACGCGAATCATCTTTCGTCCGCCGTCCTCGATCACGATGTCCACGATCGACGCGCCGGCATCGAGCGAATTCTCGAGCAGCTCCTTGATGACGGAGGACGGACGCTCGACGACCTCGCCAGCGGCGATCTGGTCGGCAACCGCGGCGGGTAGGATCTCGACCGGTCTCATCGTGAGTTCAACTTACCAGTCCCTTCCACGCGGAGGCGCGGGAACGTTTCGCCGCTGTTTTTTTCCCTGAACGTCTGTCTCCTCCGACTCCGCTGCGTTCAGAATTGCCTCCGCCTGCTGCGGCGTCATGCCGCGGACAGGCCTCGGAGCCGGCCGTTGCTTCGGGCTTGGGGCAGGCGAGGGCTGTGGAGCGGTGTTGCTTCCGCCCCCGCCCCCGCCGCCGCCACCTCCGCCACCGCCGCGCTTTTCGCGCAGGGCGAGCTCATAGTTCCAGACCGCATCGAGCTCCGCCGACGCGAGCGTCAGCACCTGCTTGTACCGAGCGAGTGCGCTATCGAGCTGAGCGTTGGCCGAATCCTTCGCGCGAAGACCCTGAGCGAGGTAGTCGAGCCCGAGGTTGAAGCGCGCCCGGTGTTGAACCTCAGCGTCCTTTGACTCGGCGGCGGCGGTGAGGGGAGCGACCGCGGCGGCGAGCGAGTCCTGCCGGAGCAGCTCGGTACCCGCGTTGTAGCGCGCAATGGCCGGCTTGTCTCGCCTGGGCGGGCGACTGCAGGCGATGGTGAGCATCAGCATCGCGGCTGTCGTTGCCGCGGCGGCAACCGCCTTGCCGCGGCGACGGCGCGTGAGAGAGAAAGTATCGAGTGCCAACAGCAGCAGCGCCGGAAATAGAAACCACTGGAACTGGAGGCCGAGGTTCTCTCCGGACACCGATGCGCGCGGCGCCCTGCTGAGGGTGTTGAGCGCGTTGCGGATGCCGCTCGCGCGGTCTCTGACACGCGCATCGATGAAGACTCCTTTCGCCTCCTGGGCAGCGGCGCGAAGAATATCAGGCTGGTACCTGGTCACGATGACTGAACCGTTCTCATCGCGCTTCGGCGTCACGACTCCGCTGTCGACGACCGGAATCGTTGCGCCGGCGGCGGTCCCGAAGCCAACGGTAATGAGCGACAGGTTTGCCTCCCGCGCTCTTTTTGCCGCCGAGATGACTTCCTCGGCGTTGTCGAGCTCTTCACCGTCGCTCATCAGCACGATCGCGCGGTCGCCCTCCTCCTTGCTGAGAGTGAGGAGGTTGGTCGCCTGGCGGATGGCGCTGCCGAGCGAGCTGCCGCCCTGTCCGACGATCGATGGGTCGAGGTTTTCGAGAAAGAGATCGAGCGCGCTGTTGTCAACGGTGATCGGAGACAGGATGTAGCTTCGTCCGGCGAAGGCGAGCAACCCGAACCTGTCACCTGGCGAGATATCACGCAGTCGGTTGATCTCGCGCTTCATCGCGGCGAGGCGGCTCGGAAGCTCGTCTCCAGCAAGCATCGAATTCGACGCATCGACGGCAAGCACGACGTCGATTCCTTCTCCCCTGACGATTGTTCTCTCGACTCCCCAGCGCGGGCCGGCGAAAGCGACAGCGATCAGCAGCGCCGCGAGCGCGAGGCGGACAATGCGTGTCCAGCTTCGGTGCGGCATGAGCGATGGGGTTAGCCGCGCGGTCATCGCGGGTGTGCCAAGTCGCGCGAGCTTGCGCGCTCGCGCCTGCAATCCGGCGCGCGCCAGCCACGCGGTGAGCAGCGGGAGCACGATCGCCAGCGCCAGCGCCCACGGCCATTGGATGTACTTCAGCATCATGGGAGTGGAGATTTCCATGCAACCAAGCCGAGCTCGGCGATCAAGGCGAGCAGGCCAACGATCAGCGGCCAGCGGAACAGCTCGCGAAAGCGGACGACCGTGCTCGACCTGACGGGCGTTCTCTCGAGACGATCGATCTGCTGGACGATGCTCTGCAGCGCCGCTGCGTCACGCGCCCTGAAATAACGTCCGCCGGTGAGAGTGGACACATTCGTCAGCAACGCGTCGTCGATCTGCACGGGCTGGTAGGCGAAGCGCAGCCCTTCCGGACCGCGACCGATCGGTACGGGCGCCATGCCGACACTGCCGACTCCGATCGCGTAGATCCGGATGCCGTACGCCGCCGCCGCCTTCGCGGCGGTAAGCGGATCCACGTCGCCCATGTTGCTGATGCCGTCGGTTAGCAGCACCATCACCTTCGACTTGCCGGGTGCGTCGCGCAGCCTGTTCGCGGCGGTGGCGATCGCGGTGCCAATCGCGGTGCCGTCGACGAGTTGCCCGGCGGTGAGATTCGCAACGGCTTGCATCACCACCGGATAGTCGGTGGTGAGTGGTACCTGGGTAAGCGCCTCGCCCGCGAACGCGACGATTCCAATGCGGTCGGAAGTGCGGCGCGAGATGAAGTCCCGAACTTTCTCCTTCGCGACCTCGAGCCGGTTGCGGGGCCGAAAGTCCTGCGCCAGCATCGAGCTCGACAGGTCGATGGTGATGACGATGTTGATTCCCTCCCGCGTCAGCGTCTCCCTGTGCGCGCCGGCGCGCGGCCGTGCGAGCGCGAGGACGAGCGCGATGAGCGCGATGTTACGGAGAGCGAAAATCGCCTTCGGAATCCATTTTCCCGTTGATGGGCCGGCGGCGAGGACGGCGGTGCGGGAGAAAACGATCGCGTCCTTTCTGCGCCGCCGTCGCCAGACCCACCAGACGGGAATGAGAAGCAGCAGCAGCAGCGCGGCGGGGGTGTAAAATTCGAAGAGGCCGAATACGTTCACGCGGCCCGTGCCTTCGACTTCTCTGCTGTCTCGGCCCTGTGCGCCGACTCCACGGCCTCGACGGCGGCGCGCGCGACCGCTCCGCCACGCACCGCCTCGTCGTCCGACACCGTGCCGCGTGCAAACTTCACGAGGTCGGCAGTTTCGAGAACGGGCGTGAGGTCGCCGGCGACCGACGCGCGCGACTGCATGGCCTCGAGAAGCTCGCCGGTCGTGTTCGAGCGGCGCACCCCTGGAACGCGGGCAGCGAGATACACGCGCGCCACATCCACGACCGCCTCGACGTATTCCTCGGAACGCCCCTGACGGATCAACTCCAGCTTTTCGATGCGCGCGAACGCCTGAAGCGCGCGCAGATAGGGATCGACCGGTAGCGGAGGACGGTTGCGCAGCTTGCGCCAGACGAACCACAAGAGGAGCGCGAGAAGGGCGACGGCAAGAGCGGCGATCCACGGCCACCAGTTAAAGGTCGGCAGCACGATCGCGGCGCGCGCGGGCCTGGGCACGCGGAGAGTCGTATCCGCGGGCAGGACGGACCTCACGAAGACAGAGGCGACGGCGAGACTTGCGCGCCGCTCGGATCCGTCGATCGTTACGACGACGTCCGGCATGCGGAGCGGCTGCGTGCCAGTGTCCCACGCGACGAGAGTGTAGAACGCGACCGCGGTATCCGCCGTCATGCTGAGCGAGCGAGAGCCGCGCAGTTCGACGGGCCGAATGCCGCTGACGTCGGCGGTGGTGTCAGGCCCCTCGGGCATCGAGATTCTTGCTCCGGGCTGAACCACGGCTCTCACCGTCAACCTGAACGGTTGACCAATCGCTACCGTGTCCGGGAAGACGCGAAACCCCATGCGCACGGACAGCTGTGACTCCGCCGACTGCCCCGCCGCGGTGAGCGGCAGCATCGCGTACCCGAGCAATGTTACCAGCACGACAAATCTCAACGGCGGCGCGCCTGCGTCTCGCGCGAGCGGAAGAAGCGCATCAGCGGCTCGACGACTCCCGCTTCAGTCCGCACCGACACTTCGTCGATCGCCAGACGGCGAAGGAGGTGCTTCCGTTCTTCACGCTCGGCGTTAACGCTGGTCGAGTAGGCATTGCGCACCGCCTTGTGGCTGGTGTCAATCTCGACGGTCTCGCCCGTTTCGGGGTCGACCAGGCGCGCGATGCCGATGTCGGGAAGGTCGCGCTCGCTCGGATCCTCGACGGTAACGGCGACGACATCGTGGCGTTGCGCGAGGAGCTTGAGAGGGTGATCGATGTCCGGGTCGAGGAAGTCGGACACGACGAAGATGATCGCCTTCTGCTTCAGCATCTTCCGCACATACTCGACGACGGCGCCGATGTCCGTCCCGCGCCCCACGGGATCGAACGCGAGCAGGTCGCGAATAATGCGCAGGACGTGGCGCCGGCCCTTGCGCGGGGGGATTACGTGCTCGATGCGGTCGGTGAAGAGAACAAGCCCGACGCGGTCGTTGTTGCGCACCGCCGACATCGCGAGTACCGCAGCCAGCTCGCTCGCGAGCTCGCTCTTGAACCGGTTCACCGTCCCGAAGCGCTCCGACCCCGACAGGTCGACGACCAGCATCACCGTCAGCTCGCGCTCCTCGATGTAGCGCTTGACGAAGGGGCGCCGCATGCGGGCGGTGACATTCCAGTCGATCGACCGCACTTCATCGCCGGGCTGATACTCGCGCACTTCGGAGAACTCCATGCCCTGTCCCTTGAACACGGAGCGGTACTCGCCCGTGAACACGGAATTGACGAGACCGCGCGTGCGCAGCTCGATGAGCTTCACCTGCCGGAGGATTTCCGGCGGAACACCCATCGGCCTGGCGGGAGTGCGCGGGGGCGGCGGGCGCCGCGGCTTGAGCGCGCGGAGCTTTCCGATCACGGAGCTGGAATCGCGTCCAGGATGCGGTCGACGATCGCGTCGCTCGTCACTTCCTCGGCCTCCGCCTCGTAGGTCCTGAGCACGCGGTGGCGCAGCACATCGGGGGCGATCGCCTTCACGTCTTCGGGCGTTACGAACGCACGGCCGCGCAGGAACGCGTGCGCGCGCGAGGCCTGGGCGAGGGAAAGCGTCGCGCGGGGACTGGCGCCAAACTCGATCAGTGGAGCAAGGTCCGCGAGCCCCGCGGCACCGGGATCCCGCGTTGTGTGCACGATGTCGACGATGTAATCGACCACGCGGTCATCCATGTAGAGCTCGGCGATGTGACGGCGCGCGGCAAGGATCTGCTGCGGTGTCGCGACCCGGTTGACGGGAATCGGGTCCCCACTCGCCATGCGGCGCAACACTTCCTTTTCTTCGTCACGGGTCGGATAGCCGACGTGAAGCTTGAGCATGAAGCGATCGATCTGTGCTTCGGGCAGCGGGTAGGTGCCCTCCTGCTCGATCGGGTTCTGGGTAGCGAGAACGAGGAAGGGCTCCTCGAGCACGTGCGTCGTGCCGCCGATCGTCACCTGCTTCTCCTGCATCGCCTCCAGCAGGGCGGCCTGGACCTTTGCGGGCGCGCGGTTGATCTCGTCGGCAAGGATGATGTTGGCGAAGATCGGCCCCTTCTTCACCGAGAACTTGCCGTTTGACTGGTCGTAGATCTGCGTGCCAACGACGTCGGCGGGAAGCAGGTCGGGAGTAAACTGGATGCGGCTGAAGCTGGTGTTGATCGTCTCGGCGAGCGTGCGCACGGTCAACGTCTTGGCGAGACCGGGTACTCCCTCGAGGAGAACGTGGCCGCCGGTGAGGAGGCTGATGAGAAGCCGCTCGACCATGTAGTCCTGGCCGACGATTCTCTTGCCGACCTCGCGCACGACCTCGCTTACGACCGTTGCGTCAGCGGCTGTTTGGGCGTTTACGTCCACGACTTGCTCCTCTGTTGGTTTCGGTTGCGCCTGCCTTTGCACTTCGCTTTGCCGCGCCGCCCCGGGCGAGTGCGGCAATCACGTCACGCTCGCGCGCTGTCAGCGGGCGAACTTTTCCCGTCTCGAGCGTGCCGAGCTTTACCGGACCGAACTGCACACGCACCAGCCTTTCGACCTCGAGCCCGAGCGCCTCGCAGAACCGGCGCACCTCGCGTGTCCGGCCTTCGGCGATCGTAACGTGAATGTCCCATCGTCCGCGTGTGATGCGATGCGCGGAGATGTCGCGCGGGACGACCAGCCCATCGTCGAGCTCTACCCCGCCCCGCGCGACGCGTGCCGCTTCGGCGCCGTCACCACGCACCGTTGCGACGTAGGCGCGCTCGATCTCGTTGCTCGGGTGCGTAAGCTGATGGGCAGCGTCGCCGTCGTTCGTGAACAACAGGACACCCTCGGTCATATAGTCGAGACGCCCAACGTACGTGAGGCCGGGTGTCGGCTCGACGATGTCGAATACTGTTTTCCTGCCACCAGGATCGCTGCGCGTGGTCATCACACCGGGCGGCTTGTTGAGCACGACCCAGCGCGTCGCGGCGGGGGCGGCAAGCGGCTTTCCGTCGACGGTGATGCGATCCGAACCCGGATCAACTGATTGCCCCGTTTTCGCCACTTCGCCGTTGACGAGAACCCGGCCAGCGGCAACGAGCTCTTCGGCGGCACGGCGCGAGGCAACGCCGGCGCGCGCGAGCGCGCGCTGAATGCGCATCGTCGCAGGCATCAGTCAGCCCGCGCTGGCGGCTCTCCGTTATCCCTGACCAGGCTCCCCGTGAGCGTAGCGGGGCGCGGCGCGCGAAGCGCGATCGCGAGCTCGTCGGCGCGCGGGAGCTCTTCCAGATGCCGCAGTGCGAACTGCTCGAGGAACGCCGGTGTCGTTCCGTACAGCAAGGGCCTGCCGATCCCCTCGCCGCGCGCGACGACATCGACGAGCCCGCGCTCGTGAAGCGACTTGAGAATCGATCCCGCACCGACACCGCGGATCTCTTCGATTTCCGCGCGACCGATCGGCTGCCGGTAGGCGATAATCGCAAGCGTCTCGAGTGCTGCCGCGGAGAGTCGCTGCGGGCGGGAAGCGAGCTGCGCGCGCTCGATCGCCTCAGTGAATTCCGGTCGCGTCAGGATCTGCCAGCCGCCCGCGATTTCCACCAGCTCGACGCCGTGGCCATCGGTTTCGTAATGGTCGCGAAGCGCGTCGAGCGCGCTTTCGAGCGTCTCCTCGCCGTCCGTTGCATGACTCGCCATCGCGCGCAGCTCGGCGGCCGTCACCGGCGTGCCGCTCGCGAAGAGAGCGGCCTCAAGCAGCTTCGCTAGCGGAGTCACGAGTGATCTCGAAAGAGGCGAAGGCGCGGCGCTGCTCCAGTCGCAGCTCACCAAGCTTGGCGAGCTCCAGCAGTGCCAGCAGGAGGGAGAGAACTTCCCACGGCTCGGGATCGACGGGCAGCACATCGGTCCACTGGGCGCGGGCGCGGAGGGCGAGGAGCGCGCGAACAGTACCGATCGCTCCGTCCACATCGAGCGCGCGCGGAACGATGTCGTGAATGTGCGGCTTCCGCGCGAGCCGCAGCACCCGGTCAACGCCGGCGAGCAGCTCGGGGAGCGACAGGCTGAGCGGACCAGTCGCCGGCGCAGCGGGAGCTGTCGGTTGAAATGCGCGCGCGAAACGGCGCCGACGCACCTCGCTCAGCTTCTCGAGGTGATCGACGACCTCGCGCACCTGCTGGTACTCGAGGAGGCGTCGCACCAGCTCGGCGCGAGGATCGTCCCAGAGGTCTTCGCCGTCCCGGCGCGGTAACAGCAGCTGCGCCTTGATGCGCACCAGCCGCGCCGCCATCTCCAGATATTCCGCCGCTTCGTCCAGCTTGAGCGTCGAGATGCGAGCCAGAAACTGCTCCGCGATTCGCGCGATCGGGATGTCGTAGATGTCGATCTGCTCGTCCCGAATGAGCGAGAGAAGCAGATCGAGCGGGCCGGAAAACTCGGCCAGCTCGACGACAAAGACTTCAGAGGCGGCAGCCTCGCCGCCCGCGGCAAACTTCACATCGTCCATTGGCTTGGCAGGATGTACGGGAACACCGCTCTGACGGCGAGCCTCCCAACGAAGTACACGGGCTTGAACCAGAAGTTGAGTATCGGCCGCCCAAAACTTAGCAGAAGGAAGAGTATGAGGAAGCCGGCGTTGCCGAGGCGGGCGTAGCTGAGTGCCCACGCCGGCGGCAGCATGTACTTGAAGACGTGTGAGCCGTCGAGCGGCGGGATCGGAAGGAGATTGAAAGCCGCGAGTCCCAGATTAATGAAAAT
>DATLXE010000201.1:0-5205 GCA_035575795.1 Gemmatimonadaceae bacterium | reverse complement strand
TTGCGAATGCGCCCGAGGGGAGCGTCTGCCGTGTCGGTGGCATCCCCGCGAACGAGCGGCATGACCGCGACGCCTGTTTCGAACCCCGACAGGCCGAGCGCGAGCTTCGGAAACAGGAACATGGCAATGAGGATCATGTGCGGCCACGATCCGTGCTGGGTCGTCAATGCGGCGCGCCAGTTCGAGAACGCGTCGGGATGGCGCAACAGGTACTGCATGCCCCAGGCAACCAGGACGACGTTGAGCGTGAGATAGACCAGGACGATCGGCACCGCAAGGCCGACCGCTTCACGGAATCCTTTCAGGAAGACCGCACCGAGGGCGGCGAGCAGCACCAGCGTCATGGCGATCGGATGATGCAGCACGGCCGGGACCCAGGGGTTCTCGATCACATGCGCGGTCGCATCCGCAGCCGACAACGTGATGGTGATGATGAAGCCCGTGGCCGCGAATCCAAGCAGACACAGCACGAGCGCCTTTCCACGCCAGCGCGGGAGGAGTTCTTCGAGTACCTGAATGCTGCCCTGCCCGTTGGGGCTGAGCGCCGCGATCCGGTGATACATCGGCAGCGCGCCGAAGACCGTCAACAGCACCAGGACGAGCGTCGCGAGAGGTGACAGCGCGCCCGCCGCGAGGAAGGCGATGCCGGGCTGGTAGCCGAGTGTCGAGAAATAGTCGACGCCCGTGAGGCACATGACTTTCCACCAGGCCGACTGGTGGACGTGTGCGGGCGTGGAATGCGGCCCTTCGGGCTCGCGGATCCCCTCGAACAGCCACAGTTTCAGCCGCCTCTTCCGGCGGGTGGACAGCGCGACCTTCATCTCTCCTTTATATCGTGCCCTGATCCCTTGGGCGCAACCGCCGCCGGTTACGGCTCGGCGTGGACCAGCTTCTGACCCGGACTCGGGATGTCGGCAGGGGACCAGAGCCGCTCGCTCCTGGCGACCCATGCAGTGGCCGTCAAGTCGCTGAACACGTTCACCGTCGTCCGCGACATGTCGAGGATGCGGTCGACACCGAGCACGATGGCGATGCCCTCGCCGGGCACGCCGAACATCACAAGCACGCCGACCAGCAGCGGGATCGAACCACCGGGCACGCCCGCGGCGCCGATGGCCGTGATCACGCACATGATCATCACCGCCGCCATCTGGACCAGCGAAAGGTCGACACCGAAGATCTTCGCGAGAAAAATGACGGTGATGCCCTCGAAGATAGCCGTGCCGTTCATGCACATGGTGCTGCCGATAGGCAGCACGAACCCGGCGATCCGCTGCGGTATGCCAAGTTGCTCCTGCGCGACGTCAAGCGCCGTCGGCAAGGTCGCGCTGCTCGAGCTCGTCGAAAAGGCCGTGACCAGCGCCGCCCGGACGCGCGAGAAGAACATCAGCGGCGACATGCCGATGAGGAACCTGATGATCGACGTCAGCGTGATGATCACGTGCGCGAGGAGCGCGACCAGCACCGTGACGATGAACGCCGCCACCGCAAGCATGAGATCGAACCCGAAGCGCGAGGAGACCGTGAAGATGAGCGCCGCGACGCCGAAGGGGGCGAGCAGCATCGCGAAGTGGATCATCACCGTGACGACGGCGTTGAGCGCCTCCAGGAAGTCCATCATGACCTTGCCGCGAGCGGCCGGAATGACGGTGATGGCGGCGCCAAAGACGAGGCCAAAGAAGATCACGCCGAGCATGTCCGTCTTCGCCGCGGCGTCGATCGGGTTGCGCGGCACGATGTTGATGAACGTCTGTATGCCGAAGTTCTGCTGCTGCGACGTACCGATCGTGGTCTTGGCGTCCCCCGCGAAGCGCTCCATCAGCGCCGTGCGCGTCTCGGGGGCGACACGCTCCCACGGCCGCATCACGTTGACGACGACGAGACCGAGCGTGGAGGCGAGGGCGGTCGTCACGAAGAAGTAGCCGATGGCCTTGCCGCCGATGCGCCCCGCCTTCCGCAGGTCGCCGACACCGGCAACCCCGAGTGAGATGCTCGCAAAAACGAGCGGCATGACGACCATGAACAGCATGCGCAGGAACACCTGTCCCAGCGGTACGGCGATGAAGGTATTGATCCACTCGACCCTGGGGTTGCTGGTGCCGAGCGTGAGGTTGACCGTCACGCCAAGTACGAGGCCGACAAGCAGCCCCAGCAAAATCTTCGTGTGCAGCTTCATGCCCGTACCGGACGAGCCGATCGATTCACTCATGCGCAGTGACTATACACCGAGGTGTCCGCCTGGCGATTCGGCGCAGGACCCCTGTGCGGACCTCAGGACTGGGCGAGGTATAGACTCCGCGCGGTGAGCTCCTGCGGATCCAGGCCCGCGGCCCTGGCCAGTGACCGCTGCCTCTGGGGCAGGACGAGGCGGACGCGCCATTCGTTCTCGCGTCCGCCGGCGGCGGCGAAGGCGTCCTTCCAGCCGTCCCACCATCGGTTCAATCTGCGGGCAATCGGTTCGATGATCAGGATGCGCGAGCCCCTGCCGTGTGCGTCGAGGAGTCGGGGCAGCAGGCTGTCACGGTCCGCTTCCTGGAGTTCGTTGACCGCGTAGGCGGCGAGCACGGCGCTTCCCGCGCCGGCGCGAAGCGGTGTCTTCTGAATCGTGCCGGTCGCCGCGCGTCCCTGCACGCCGAGCGTGCGATACGTCCAGTTCGCCTCGGCCACCGCCCAGCCGTTGCGATCCACGCCTTCGACGCGGGCGACGTGCTCGTGGGCCCGACCTTCAGGTGCCCCGCCTTCGTAGGCCCGACCTTCAGGTCGGGCGGCTCCGATCGCAAACGCCGCCCCCGCGCTCCCCGTCCCGCAGCCGAGATCGATCACACGTCCGACCCCAGCCGACGCGTCGAGCCCCTGAACGATGTGCTGCGTAATCAGGAAATGGAGGGGTGCGTAGAAAAGCGCAAACGCCGCGCGCTTCCCCGCGCTGTCGAGGGGGCCGCCGCTGGCGAGCTTCTCGCGGCGCTCGACGTAGCAGGACGAGAGCGCCCTGAGCGCGCGGGTGACTTCAGATTGCGTGAGGTTCGCGAGATGACGCTCGTCCAGCGCGGCGAGCCAGCTCTCGAAAGAGTTCTCAGCGTTCAGCTTTCAGCCCCCAGCGTGGCGGAGAGGAAGGGATTCGAACCCCTGGAAGCCTTTCGACTTCAACGGTTTTCAAGACCGCCGCCTTAAACCACTCGGCCACCTCTCCGTTTATGTATCGCCGGGGGCCCCTGCACCCCGGCTGGCGACCTCCACTCGCGCTCGCTCCGTTCCGGTCGCTCTATGTATCGCCCATGTCGGGCAAGCCATCTTACGACAGACACGCCTGGCCGTGCCGGTTCTTGACAAACCCAACGTTCGGTTAAAAGATTGTGTCGTGACGTGGGCGGAGCTGATCAGGCTGCTGAAACAACAGGGCTTTGAGGAGCTGCGCTCGGGTAAAGGCAGTCATCGCCAACTCTGGAATCCGACCTCCGGGCGCATCGTCACGATCGCCGTCCATACGAAGAAGGATGTTGGACCCGGCTTGCTGCATCGGATCCTTAAGGACGCGGGTCTCAGGTAAAAGGTAACAAGGCCAAAAAATGACCAGTCACTACCCCATCGTGCTGGAACACGAACCGAACGGCACCGTCAGTGCTTACGTGATCGGACTGCCTGGCGTGTTTGCCGCCGGGGATTCCGAGCGGGCGGCCGCGACCGCCATCCGATCGGCTTTGAAGGCTCACCTCACCACACTCGAACGCGTTCGGCCAAAGGCGCCCGCCACGAAGACCAGCCTGCGGGTCGCCAAGATCACATACGCCAGGGGCCGATCGGAGCCCGAGGTTGGACTCGTCGGTCTTGGAGCGCTGCTTGGTCGCCGGCGGAGCGCCGCCAAGGCGAAAGCTGCTCGCGCAAACGGCCGCAAGGGCGGAAGGCCTCGAAAGGTCGCATGACCCGCACCCGTTGGATGGTGGGCCTTTCGCTGGTACTCGCGCTCGCGAGTCAACTGGCGGGCTTCTCCCAGACCCGCCCCAACCTGGACGAGGCGTTCCTCGACGGGTTCACGTGGCGCAACCTGGGCCCCTTCAGGACCGGCGCGTGGATCTCCGACATCGCAGTGCCCGAATCCCCGGGACGATCGCACCTCTACACGTTCTACGTCGCGATGCGGTACGGCGGCGTCTGGAAGACGACGAATAACGGCACGACGTTCACGTCGGTCTTCGACGGCCAGGCGACGCACTCCATCGGGTCGATCGCCGTCGCCCCCTCCGACGAGCGGATCGTATGGGTCGGAGGCGGCGATGCCTCGAACGTCCGCCTCTCGATGCCCGGCGAAGGGGTGTACAAATCCGCGGACGCGGGCGCCACCTGGCAGCACGTCGGCCTGCCCGATTCTCACCACATCGCCAGGATCGTCATTCATCCGACCAACCCCGAGATCGTCTACGTCGCGGCGATGGGGCACCTGTGGTCCGACAACGAAGAACGCGGCGTGTTCAGGACGACCGATGGCGGACGCACATGGAAGAAGGTCCTCTACCTGGACGCGCGCACGGGCGGCATCGACCTCGTGATCAATCGCCGCCAGCCCGACACGCTGTTTGCGGCAACCTACGACATGCGGCGGTATCCATGGCGGCTCGTCGAGGGGGGACCGGGGACCGGGATCTTCAGGACAACCGATGGCGGTGGAAAGTGGACGCGCCTGACCAACGGGTTGCCTCGAACGCCGATGGGACGCATCGGCCTCGACATCTACCAGAAGAACCCGAACGTGCTGTACGCGATCCTCGAGAACTTCGGCAAGCGACCGCCGACCGACGCAGAGGCGCGCCTGGACCGCGAGCGCAAGCGGGAGCCCGCCGAACGCAACATCGGCGGGGAGATCTATCGCAGCGACGATGGCGGCGGGTCGTGGACAAAGATGAACCGCGCAACAGACGACGTGAGCTCGAAGGCGGGATATTCGTTCAACCAGGTCCGTATCGATCCGAATGACGATCGCCGCGTCTTCATCACAAGCGACGCGCTCATGGGCTCGGAAGACAGCGGACGCACGTGGTCGGGTCTCACGTACGACTCGCGGCAACTGGTTCGCAACGCGTTCGGCGACTTCCGGTCGATGTGGATCGATCCTCGGGATTCACACCGCATGCTTCTCGGCAGTGACGGCGGGTTGCATATTTCCTACGACGGTGGGAAGACCGCCGACCACTACACGAACCTGCCTGGCGG
>DATLXE010000200.1:0-4050 GCA_035575795.1 Gemmatimonadaceae bacterium | reverse complement strand
CCACAACCACTTCAACTCCGAACGCCACCTGATAGATCGACCCACCTATAAGCTGCTCCGCTCGGCCGCCCTGGCCGAGTGGCGCAGCCTCATGGCCTGATCCTCCGCACTCAAAGACCGAGTTCTGCCAATCGGAGATTTTGTGCGCATTAGTCTGACAGCACCCCAACCGGCCAGTCATTGAAGATCGCGGGCTGCTGCAGCAATCGTCTCGTAGATGTGGTCCAAATCCTCATCATCGATGCAATATGGCGGCATGGCGTAGACGGTGTTCCCGAGAGGGCGGAGCAGCAAATTTGACTCGCGAAACATGCTGAGTAGCCGTGGACCCACCTGCGACAGGTAGGCACCCGTCCGATCGCCAAGCTCCAAAGCCGTGATCGTGCCGATCGCTCGGGCATTGTGGATGCCCGGTAGCGATCGCACCGCGTCGAGTCGCGCGGCCTGCCGCAAGGCGAGGTCGGCGACCCGCGCGAGCACCGGCTCCTCGCGCCAGATCGCAAGATTGGCGTTGGCAGCGGCGCACGCAATCGGGTTCGCGGTATAGCTCGACGAATGATAGAACATCCGCGCCCGATCGTGCGACAGATGCGCCTCGTAAATCGCCTCGTTCGCCATGGTCGCCGCGAGCGGTATCGCGCCCCCCGTCAGGCCCTTTGACAGACATAGGATATCGGGCGTGACAGCCGCCTGCTCGCACGCCAGCAACGAGCCGGTGCGACCCCATGCGGTCATCACTTCGTCGGCGATGAACAGCACGCCATGTGCCGCGCATATCTCGCGCATCGCGGCGAGAATGTCCGGCGAATAAATCAGCATGCCGCCGGCACCGAGGATCAGCGGCTCGACGATGAACGCGGCAGGATGCTCGCGGCACGCCGCCTCCAGCGCATCGAGCGTTTCCTGGCCGCCGGCGGTCGTGGGAAAGGGAATAGTGCCGACGTCGAACAGCAAGGACGCATAGGGCGCGTTGAACACCCCGCGCGCGCCGACCGACATCGCGCCGATCGTGTCTCCGTGATAGCTATGCTCGAGCACCAGAATGCGATGCCGCGATTCGCCGCGATTGGCCCAGAACCCGAGCGCCATCTTGAGCGCGACCTCGACGCTGGTCGATCCCGAGTCCGAGAAGAACACCCGCGTCAGCGAGGGCGGCATGATCTCTCTCAAGCCACGCGCCAGCGTTTCGGCGGGCTCATGCGTCCACCCCGCGAAGATGATCTGATCGAGCCGCGCCGCCTGGTCCGCAATCGCCGCCATGATTCGCGGATGGGCATGGCCGTGCGTCGTTACCCACCACGAGGAGATGGCATCCACGATCCGCCGGCCATCATCGGTATACAGCGCCGCACCTTCGGCATGGGTGACGAGCGGGATCGGTTCGCGGAGGCCGTGCTGGGTGAACGGATGCCAGACCGGCGAGGAATTCATCGGAAATCCTCCACCCGGAAATGGTCGGCAAAGGCCCGCGCGAGTGAAACGCGGTCGAGAGGGTTGAGCAATGGCAGTCGCCCGAGCCGGTTGACGCCGCCGATCCGCGCGATCGTCTCCTCGCTATCCTCCGCCGCGTCTCCGACAAAGGTCATGCCGAGGATCGGCACGCCGCGCGCGCGCAATGCCTCGATCGTCAGCAGGCTATGGTTGATCGTGCCCAGCGCGGTACGCGCAACGACGACGACCGGAAATCCCCATCGGGCGAAGAGTTCGCCAAACGCGATCCGGCGCGTCACCGGGACCAGCGCACCACCGGCGCCCTCAATGACGAGCGGGCGACAGCGCGGCGGATCGAGCCGGTCGAGTTCGATCTTCACACCATCGATCTCCGCGGCACGGTGCGGCGAGCACGGCGTGGTCAGCCGATAAGCTTCATCGAGGAGTCTGTCTTCCGGCAGGTCGGCCAACGCGCTCACCCGCTCTCGGTCGGTGCCGCCGTCCAGTCCTGCCTGGATCGGTTTCCAGTAATGGGCGCCCAGCGCACCGGTGAGAGCCGCGGCGAACACCGTCTTGCCTACCCCGGTATCGGTGCCGGTGACGACGATCGGATCGAGCGTCACCGCAGCGCGTCCGTCAGCGCGTCGGCCAGGGCTTCGACGTCCTGCATGGTCGCATTGAGCGTGAGCGAGATGCGCAGGCGAGACGTTCCGGCCGGGACCGTCGGCGGTCTTATGCCGCGGACGTCGAACCCGGCGCTCTGCAGCGCCCCGGCGACCCGCATCGTGCGCGCGTCGTCGCCCAGCACGAGTGGCAGGATCTGCGAGCCCGTGGCGACAACACCATGAGGTGCCAGAACGCGCTCCGCGACCGCGACGAGACTTTGCAAGCGCGCGCGTCGCTCGGGTTCGTCGGCGAGGATGCGCAGTCCCTCGCGCACCGCACTCGCCATCAGTGGTGATGGCGCGGTCGAGAAGATGAAGCCGCGCCCGCGATTGATCAGGAAATCGCGCACGACCCGCGGGCCGCAGACCAGTGCGCCCTCGCATCCCAGCGCCTTGCCGCAGGTCCGTAGCGTGATGACATTGTCGCGCCCTTCAAGATCGGCGGCGAGGCCACGCCCATCCGGTCCGAAGACGCCCGTCGCATGCGCCTCGTCGATCAGCAGCACGGCATCATGCCGCGACACAATTGCGGCCAGATCGCCGAGCGGCGCACGGTCGCCGTCCATGCTGTAAAGGCTCTCGACCGCAATCCACGGCTGGCCCGTCCCGCCCGACCTTCGCCACGCGACGATCGCATCGTCGAAATCTTGCGAATCGTTATGCGCGGCGGCAATTGCAGAGGCGCGTCCGAGCCGCATCCCTTCATGTGCACTGGCATGGACCAATGCGTCGTGGACGATCAGGTCGCCACGTTGCGGAAGCGTCGACAGCAATGCGGCATTGGCGGCGTAGCCGGTCGAGAAATAGAGCGCGGCCTCACTGCCGAAGAATGCCGCCGCCTCCGCCTCGAGCGCTTCGTGCTCGTGATCGTTGCCGCGCAGCAGCCGCGATCCGCCCGATCCCAGCGGCACGCCGCGCTCGATCGACCGTCCGACGGCATCGAGCAGGCGCGGTGCGCTGGCCAGCGCGAGATAGTCGTTGGATGCAAAGTCGATGCCGGATCGCTCGCGAAGCGACCGCAGCCTGGTGCGCCGGCCCAGCGCAACAAGGTCCGCGTACTGGTCACGGAAAGGCGTCCGCCTGATTTGGTCAACGGCCAGAAGCCCTGCTGCCGGATCGATGACGCACCCCATCGTTCGCGCATTGCCGGTCTTTCAGGTCCAGGGCAAGTCGGGTATGCATCGCGGGCACCGTCAGGGGGTCAGCCGATACACCTGTCGATACCGTTGTCCAGTTCGGAGCTGGAACGAGAGGGAATAATGGGCGGCGAGTTCGGCTCGCACGATGGCCAGGGTCGCGCGATTGCCGCGGTCGAAGGGCGGATCGTCTTGGACAACGGTGACCGGGCGCAGTGCCATGATCCGCCTGACTTCCGCATTGGGATCAACACCGAGCGCGCTAACGCTAGCCTCATCCGGGCATTGTCAGAGCAAATGCACCGCTTGGTAAGGAGGCGGGGGTAGTGGCGCTGAATGCCACGTCCGCGCCAACCCGCATCGCTCTTTCGCTATTTCAACTCTTCGCCCGAGGTGATCCGCCTGGCGGTGCTGATGTACGTCAAATACCCCCGCTGTCGTTGCGGAACGTCGAAGACCTGCTCCACGAGCGCGGGATCGACATCAGCCACGAGACGGTGCGATATTGGTGGAACCGGTTCGGTCCACTGTTCGCCGGCGACATCCGCCGACAGCGGGCAAGCTGCATGCGCCGCTATCGCCAATGGCAGTGGCACCTCGACGAGATGTACGTGAAGGTGAACGGCGAGATGCGCTACCTATGGCGCGCCGTGGACCATGAGGGCGAGGTGCTCGAGAGCTTCGTCACGAAGGAGAGGGACAAGGTCGCGGCGCTGAAGTTCATGAAGAAAGCAATAAAGCGGTTCGGGAATCCCGAGGCGATCACCACCGACGGGCTACGCTCCTACAAAGCGGCGATGACCGAGCTCGGCAACGCC
>DATLXE010000199.1:0-3892 GCA_035575795.1 Gemmatimonadaceae bacterium | reverse complement strand
ATCGCGGCGCGGGCCGCGGCAGGGAGATTCCTTCCGCCCGGCGACAAGCGGCTGCAGTCGGCGCAGACAACGCCTCCGGATGCATGCGAGAACATCGCATCGTCCGCGTCGCGAACGGGCGTGTGGCAGAGCGCGCAGCTGGCGAGCTCGGGCGTGAAGCCGAGTACGGCGACGATGCGCCAGCAGGCGGCGAGTCCATCCTCGATGGTGCGGTCGGGCGGCGAGGCAACCAGTGTGTCGAGGACGCTGGCGACCGTGTCGAAGACGTGCGGCCCGGCGTCCTCACCCGCGAACCGCAGCGCCAGTTCGGCTACCGCCGACGCGGCGGTAAAGCGGCCAAGGTCCTCGGCCAGCGCCGAGCGCGTCTTTTCGATCTCGAATGCGGCGAGGTTGTGCAGCTCGCGGTTTGGCTTTACGTAGAGCTGGGCCGCGCCTTCGGCAAAAAGATCAAGAGCCGACCCATACCGTCCCCGCGATTTGCGCGCGCCGCGCGCGAGCACCGATTGCACTCCCGCCTCACGCGTGAGAAGGCGGATGATGCGCGAGCTCTCGAGGTAATCGAACGCATGGAGAACGATCGCGTCGGTCGCGAGCAGAGCCATGCGCTCAATTTAACACGGACGCGCTTTTAACTTTTGGCTAGAACCTGGCACGCAAGCCGACAAACACTGCTCGGCCAGGCGCGGCGAAGCGGAGGACATCTTCGAACCGGCGATCGAAGAGATTTTCGACTCTCCCGGTAAGGGATATCGTTGCGCGATCGCTGTGAATTAATGGCTGCTCGCTGGAGAGGTCGACCCTGGTGTATGAGGGCAGGGTGACCGTTGGAGACGGGAATTCCGCAAAGTCCAGATCGGCGCGTTTCCCGACATACATAGCGACGACGCCGATGCTGCCGCCACGACGAGTGACGTAGCTCAGCGACGCCGTTCCTGAATGTGATGGGCGGCGGATCAGGGCATCGCCGACTTCCTGATCTCCCTCGTAGTCTGACGCGAGGCGCGCAACGCGAGGCTCCACAGCCGTGTAGCTGAGTCTGGCATGAGCTCCCTGCCACGGCCCAAGCTCGGCCTCAGCCTCGTAGCCGTTAGCGGTCGCTCCGGCGAGATTTGCGAAGCTGCCCTTGAAGTCAGGCGGACCGCCGTTGACGAACTGGATAAGATCATCGAAGCGCTGCCGAAAGATGTTTGCCTCGATGCGGAGAAGATCACGGGTGATGCGGGCTTCGAGCCCAACTTCGGCGGTACGGCTCCGCTCCGGAGTGAGATTGGGGCTTCCGGTCGTAAACAGGGTCGGTCGAAGCTGGTTGAAGGCGGGTGCGTTGAACGCCGTGCTCACCGCCGCGCGCACGCGCAACGCTGGAATGACTCGAAGGCTTGCGCCCGCGCGGTACGTGGAAAATCGTTCGTAGTCAGAATTGTCGTCCAGCCGCCCGCTCAGCGTGTACGACAGGACATCAGATGCTTCGCCGAGGAGTTCCCCGTAATAGCCGACGTTGTTGCGTGCGGCCAGAAACGCACCGCGCGACAAAAGTTCGCCGCCCACCGGGCCGTCCGCGCTGCTGCTGCGCTCCCGCTCCCTTTCGTACGCGATGCCCGCGGTCAGCGACAGCTTTTGCGGACCCATAAATGTCAGTCTGCCTTCGGCCGTGTTTCGGCGCGCACGCGACCGGAATAGCGACCGCGTCGCAGCTCCGGCGGGTGGCTCGGTAAGATCTTCGGTCAGATCAGATACCTCGTTCGAGCCGGCGAGCAGACGCGCTTCGACAGAGTTGACGAGCCGCCGCCTCGCATCGAGACCAATGGTGAAACGGTGCTGCGTGCGATAGGCGTTGCTGTCGACGGGCGCGCCCGTGAAGTCGGTAGGATAGTGAAATTCGGCGGCCGAATAGCGCGCAGAGATCGTGGCACTCGACCGGCCGGCGTCGGACAGCGTGACGGCGCTCGAGAGCGTGCCGTTTGTGTACTGGTTATTGAATGGCAGGACGCCATCCGTGGAATGCGTTGCGCCGCCGGCGGTAAATGTCAGCGGGCCGTTCCCGCCCGCGATATCGGCATCCGCATCGAACGACCCGTAGGATCCGCGGCGCAGGCCTGCGCGGAGCTGTCGCCCCGCTCCGCCCTTGCGCGTGAATATCTGGACGATCCCCGACACCGCGTCGGCGCCGTGCACGACGCTCGCCGGGCCGCGGACGATCTCGATGCGCTCGATGTTGTCGGTAGTGAGATGGCTGTAGTCAAAAAATCCGCCGGGTGAGTTCACGGCCACGCCGTCGATGAGGACCTTCGTGTACCGGCTTTCACCGCCGCGCAGAAAAAGCGACGTCACCGCGCCGTATGACCCGTTCTGGACGAGAGTGGCGCCCGGCACTTCGCGTAACGCCTCAGACACGCGCGTGATGCCGCGTCTTCTCAAATCTTCTCCCGACAGAACCGTCACTGCCTGGGTCAGCGATTCCCGTGTTGCCGGCCCCTTGGTCGCCGAGACGACGATTGGCGTGAGGGTGGCCGTATCAGGCGCCTGGGCCGCAACAATTGAGGCGGTAAGTGTCGCTGCGGCGGCAATTGCCGGAAGGATCTGGATGAGTTTCATGGGTCGCGGTACCGTGATAGAAAATGTTAGAGGTTGAGCGGCTGACGCAGCGGCACAAGCGCCGGAGCGCCGGTGGCGGCATCGCGCGTGACGACGACGGGCCAGGCATAGATCTGCTCGAGGCGGTCGGCGCGCATTACTTCCGAAGGGGGCCCGCTGAGAGCGACCTTGCCCGCATCGAGAAGAATCATGTTGTCGGCAAAGCGCGCGACGAGGTTGAGCTGGTGGCTGACGAGGAGCACCGCCTTCCCCGCTCTCGCCAGCGAGTGAAGCAGCTCGAAGATTGCCATCTCGTGCGCAACATCGAGAAAAGTCGTCGGCTCGTCGAGGACCAGCGCGGGCGCGCTCTGGGCAAGCGCGCGGGCAATTCTCACCCGTTGCCACTCGCCACCAGACAGCGCATCAGTCTCGCGATCGGCGAGTTCATCGATCCCCGCCTGCCGGAGCGCCGCGTCGACAAGTCTCATGTCTTCCGCGTCTGGCGACTTCCACAAACCGAGGTGCGGATATCTACCCAATGCGACATAGTCGCGGACGCGCGCCGGGAACGCAGACTCCTCACGCTGCGGCACGACCGCCAGCGACCGCGCCAGCTCACTCGCTGGAATGTCAGCGATGGAAAGCCCGTCGAGCGCGATCGATCCGCTGGCGAGGTCCACTCGGCGGAGCAGCGCGCGGACGATCGAGCTCTTACCCGAACCGTTGGGACCCGCGAGCGCGGTAAGCCGTCCGCGCGGAACTTCGAAGCTGACACCGCCGACCGCGAGCGTTCCCGCTCCCCGATAGCGCACCGCGACATCGTCGAACGTGATCACGCTGCCCTGCGCAGCTGAACGAGGAAAAACGGAACTCCGAGCAACGCGGTGATAGCGCCCAGTGGCAACTCGGTCGGGGCGGCAAGGGTGCGCGCGGCAAGGTCGGCCGCTACCACCAGCGTTGCGCCGATAAGCGAAGCGGCAACGATGAGCGGGCGGTGCGAACGGAGTCCGAGATGCCGCGCAATGTGCGGCACCACCAGGCCGACGAATCCGATCAGCCCCGCTGCCGCAACGGTTGCCGCGGCAAGAAGCGCGGCGATGAGAAAGATGCGCTTTCCCGCGCGCTCCGCGTCTACACCCAGCGAAGCGGCGGTTTCCTCGCCGAGGGCGAGTATGTCGATCTCCCGCGCCCAGTAGAGGAGCGCAGCGCCGGCAGTCGCGATGCTCGCGCCGAGCCACGCGACGCGTGTCCACGTCGCATCGGCAGCCGAGCCCATCATCCACCAGAGTGCGCCCCGCACGGTATTGGGCTCCGCGCTGGC
>DATLXE010000198.1:0-2507 GCA_035575795.1 Gemmatimonadaceae bacterium | reverse complement strand
ATGGTCACCGACGTCGTGCACCGGACGCTCGAGGGGGGGATGACCGAGATCCGCATGAGCGATGCGATCCTTGACGCCACCGTGGGCCTGCGCAGCTTCCTGTTCGAAGCGGTGTATGAGAATGAGGTCGCGACCGCCGAGTTTCGCAAGGCCGGTGGAATTCTCGGCGGGTTGTGGGAGAAGGTCCGCGAGGAGCCGTCCGCGTATCTCGACGCGCAGACCATCGCGAGTGAAGGGCTGGACGTCGCGACGAAGGACTTTCTTGCCGGGATGACGGACCGTTACGCGGTGAGTCTCTACGAGCAGCTCTACATTCCGAAGCCCTGGGTCTCGATCAGGCGGGATTAGCTTTCAGCTTCTAGCTTCCAGCGCATTCGATTAGCGGAGGCAGCCGTGAGCGTACCAGGGGCGTCCCCGTGTACGTGGCGGGGCAGCCGGGACGCAGGCTCGCGGCTCCCGCTTCGCTGGCGTGGAAAATCGGATCCTCCGACGCGTGTGCTGACGATGCGGCCTCGGCTGGGGTGTGCCGCCGGCGGTCAGGGATCATGTCACCCTCGGGGTTCGCCCTACGACAGTGGCGAATCAGCGCCTCGGCCGATGGGGACGCCTCCGGACCCGATTTACCCGCTTCGCCCTCACGCCGCTCAAGGTCGCTCGCGACCCTGCGTCCCGGCTGCCCCGCGCGTCCAATCCGTGGGCCAGCGTGGCGACTGGCGGCGGTGCCACAGCAGGCCACCGACGCGATTCGGCCAGACGAGCAGCTCTACATTCCGAAGCCCTGGGTGTCGATCAGGCGAGACTAGCTTTCAGCCTCCAGCTCCCAGTTTTGGGCGGCATAGGTTTGCGTGGCAAACGTGTTTGCGGTAGACTGCCCTGAATGGTTGATCCGCAGTTGCGTCTGATCCAGTTCGTGACCCGGCACTACGCCGAACTTCGAGGCGGTGTGAAACGTGCTGCTCTTGCGCCTATTCTGCTCGCCGTTTTACTGGTTGGGGATGGGGGTGTCGCAGAGTCCATGACGGTCGCTCCCGGTTACGTGGGCCTGGCAGCACTGCTCGACCGATGGATGAATCATCGATTTGGCCGCGTGATTTCCGGCGTCGCGCTCAACCGGGTTGTGATTCTCATGTGTGTGGTGGCATTTTTCGCCACTCGCCCGCTCGATTGGCTCGGCACGGGGCGCCCGTCACTCGTGTTTTCTCCGCCGCGGCGTACGCCCTCTGGCTCTGCGTACGGCATTGGCCGTTCGGCATCCATAATCTCCTGCCTGGCATTGTCGCTGCCGGTTTCGCGATGCTCTTTGGCGCAGTCGACACGCGGCAGGAGTTTCTCAGCTGGGAGCGCCATGCGTACGTGTCAACGCTCCTGTCGTGGACGGTAGCGGGTATGTTCGACTGCGCGCTCTTGCTGAGGCTGTTGCCACGCCGTCACGGTGAACAGGGTCACGTCGATGCCGTTGAAGGACACGCCGACACCGTTTGAAAAATGAGGGATCCACGTGCATGTAACCGGCGAACAGACTCGCTTCGTGACTGAGCGCTATTGGGAATTGCAGGGGCTTCGCTCTGTCCTTGTCGGAGGAGCGTTCGTAGCGGCCTTCGGGCTGGCGCTTCTGCTGGGTGGGCCAGAGCCATCGGAGTTCGCCGAAACGCTCGCGTTTGCTGCCGCGATGGTCGCCATCCTTCCCGGGATGTTCTGGCTGGACCGTTATTACGCCAACGTGTTCGGCCAGATCAAGCCGTCCAGATCGGCACGGCGCGCGGGATTGTTTGTTCTGCCGGGAGTATTGCTGGCTTCCATGTTTGTCGAGCGGGTTCTTGAACTTCGCCCACGCACGCTGTTTTTTGCCTCGATGGCCGCGTTCGAATTGTGGATTGCCTTTCGCGACTGGCCACGACGGCCTCATTACATTGGCGGTGCGGCTGCGGCGGCGCTCGTGTCCGCGCTGCAGTTCCGTGGGCCCGCGAACAGCACCGACATGCAGCTCGCCGGGTTTTTCGTGATGGGCGCAGCAATGGTGATCACGGGGATGCGCGACCATCAGTTGCTGGAGGCGACCTTCCACCGCAATCGCCCGGGTGATTTGCAGAGAGAACATGCCGACACCGTTTGAACGCCTCGCAGGGCTGAACCGAGTCGTTCACGAGCCTGCTCGGCTGTCGATCCTCACCGTGCTGGACGCCTGCGATAGGGCTGACTTTCTTTTCCTGCTCAACATTACCGGGCTGACCAAAGGCAACCTGTCGAGCCACCTCTCCAAGCTCGAGCAGGCCGGATTGGTAGAGATCGAAAAGAAATTCGAAGGGAAGCAACCGATTACCTACGCCATGCTGTCGGGCGAAGGTCGTGAGGCGGTGAGGGAGTACTGGAAGCGTCTCGAGCAGATTCGGAAAGGCGCCCAGGCCCTCAAACCCTTGAAAGTGACCTGACCCGGATCGGCCGGACGCTCGTTGGCCGATGAGCCGATGAGCCGATCGACCGCTTCCCCGACAAGCCGATGTATAATG
>DATLXE010000197.1:0-1504 GCA_035575795.1 Gemmatimonadaceae bacterium | reverse complement strand
GACGATGTTCATCGCGCCCCGCATGGTCCCGTATTTTCACGCCCTCCTCGGCATCCGCCGATCGGAGGAGAAGGGACAGCTGAGCCCGCATGCCCAACTGATCCTGCGCGTGCTTCGCAGGGAATGGGAAATGAGCACCGGGGACCTGCGGGATGAATCGGGCGTGAAAGATCGCCACGCCTTCACCACGGGCCTGGACGAGCTCCAGGCCGCGATGATCGTGGTGCCGAGCGAGGTCCTCTATCAGCCGAAGTTCACGTACATCTGGACGCTCGGCGTCGGACGCTTTCCCGATGGGCTGCGGCGGCGCGTGAGTCGAGAGAGGGGTCTACGCGAAATCGCCCGTTGCTTTCTGGCGGGAGCGGGCATGACCATACCCGGCGAGCTGGCCCGCGTGACGGGACTCTCACGTTCAGAGGCCGGGCGCGGCAACCGTGCGCTCGTGGCCGAGGGCTACGCGACGATGCGCGCGCCTGGGATGTATCGCCTGTCGGAGAGCCCAGCCGTAGATGTAGATGAGGACGGGCATCCGACGCGGACGGCGTTCGATGACGTCTGACCAACCCGGCCGGACCCACTCACGAATGCATTCCGCCCACGTATGGCCGCGCCCATGGCCCTAGCTGCCCCACCGGAGGACGAGGCCCTGCTGGACAGGCTCGAGCGCGAAGCGTTCGAGTACTTCTTGAGGCAGGTCAACCCGGCCAATGGGCTGATTGCCGACAAGACGCGGGCCAACTGGCCGGCCAGTATTGCCGCGACCGGACTTGCGCTCACCGCTTACCCGGTCGGTGTGGAGCGTGGATTCATGACGCGCGACGCCGCCGCGAGGATCACGCTCACGACCCTGGAGTTTTTTCGAGACGGCGTGCAGGGGACCGCGCCGGATGCGACGGGCTACAAAGGGTTCTACTACCACTTTCTCGACATGAAGACGGGCCGGCGAGCGGCGAATTGCGAGCTCTCCACGGTCGACTCGGCATTCCTGCTGGCCGGGGCTTTGACCGCCGCGGCGTATTTCGACGGCGACTGTCACCAGGAACATCAGATCAGGACGCTGGCCGATCTGTTGTATCGCCGCGCCGACTGGCGCTGGGCGCAACGTGGCAAGGCGACCGTGACGCACGGTTATAAACCCAGAACGGGCTTCCTCAAGTATCGATGGGAGGGTTACGACGAGGCGCTGCTCCTCTACGTACTGGGCCTTGGATCGCCGACCTACCCGCTGCCCGATGAAAGCTACGCGGCGTGGTTGTCGACGTATGCATGGAAGAAGATCTACGAGTACGAAGTCGTGTACGCGGGTCCGCTGTTCATTCATCAGCTGTCTCACATCTGGATCGACTTCCGCGGCATTCAAGATGCGTACATGCGTGAGAGGGGTCTCGATTACTTCGAGAACAGCCGGCGCGCCACCTTCATCCAGCGTGAGTACGCGATCCGCAATCCACGCGAGTTTGCCTCCTACAGCAAGGACTGCTGGGGCGTGACCGCGAGCGACGGA
>DATLXE010000196.1:0-12317 GCA_035575795.1 Gemmatimonadaceae bacterium | reverse complement strand
CCATCCGTTTACATCTGCAACGAGTGCATTGCGCTCTGCAACGAGATCCTGGCGGAGGATGAGGAGCGCGAGGTAGCCGAGGCAATAACCCAGGTCCCTGCCCCGCAGGAGATCAAGGACGTCCTCGACCAGTACGTAATCGGACAGGAGCAGGCGAAGAAGGCGCTGGCGGTGTCCGTCTACAACCACTACAAGAGAATCAACTCCACGTCGATCAAGGACGACGACGTCGAGCTCGACAAGTCGAACATCCTGCTCATCGGCCCCACCGGTGTTGGCAAGACGCTGCTGGCACGCACGCTGGCACGCATTCTCGACGTACCATTTACTATCGCCGACGCGACGACGCTCACCGAAGCCGGTTATGTCGGCGAGGACGTCGAGAACATTCTGGTGAGACTGCTGCAGGCCGGTGACTTCAACGTCGCCGAGTGCGAGCGCGGCATCGTTTACATCGACGAGATCGACAAGATCGCGCGCAAGTCGGAGAATCCGAGCATCACCCGCGATGTGTCCGGCGAGGGCGTGCAGCAGGCGCTCCTCAAGATCATCGAGGGCACGGTGGCCTCGGTTCCGCCGCAGGGCGGCCGCAAGCACCCGCAGCAGGAGTACATCCAGCTCAACACCAAGGACATCCTCTTCATCTGCGGTGGCGCGTTCGACGGCCTGGAGAAGATCATCGAGGCACGCACGGGACGTCGCCAGATCGGATTCAACGGCGCGGCGGCGCGTGACAAGAAGCTCGCGCAGACGAAGATGTTCAGCGAGGTGGAGCCGGACGACCTGCTCCGCTACGGCCTCATTCCCGAGCTCGTTGGCAGATTGCCGGTGACGGTCGCGCTCGAGGGTCTCGATGAGGAGTCGCTGGTGCGAATCCTCAAGGAACCGAAGAACGCGCTCACCAAGCAGTACGCGAAGCTGTTCGGTCTCGAGGATGTGAAGATCACCTTCGATGAAGCGGCGCTCGTCGCCATCGCCACCAAGGCCCTGAAGCGCGGCACCGGAGCGCGCGGATTGCGCGCGATTCTCGAGGAGGTTCTCATGGAGGTCATGTTCGACCTGCCCGGCCGCGAGGATGTCGTCGAGGTGAAGGTGACCGAGTCGTGCATCACCAACGGCACGCAGCCGCTGCTCGAGATCTCGCCGATGCGGAGAAAGAAGGAAGCCTAGGCTCCGGCCCGTGCCGCAAATCTTTCAGCGGGACAGCGAGAGCATCCCCACCTCGGACCGCATACCGGTCCTGCCGCTGCGCGACGTGGTGATTTTCCCCTACGTCGTGATACCGCTGCTCGTCGGTCGCCCCGCGTCGCTGGCGGCGATCGAGGCCGCGGTCGCCGAGGACAAGATCGTTCTCCTCGTGTCGCAAAAGGATGGCGAGAAGCAGGAGCCGGCTTCGGCGGACCTGCATCGTACCGGCGTGCTCGGGCGCGTGGTCCAGGTGAGCAGGCTGCCGACGGGCACGACGAGGGTGCTGGTCGAGGGGATCGCACGCGCGCGCATTACCCGCTACATACCGTCGGCCACCATGCTGCGGGCGGCGGCGTCGCCGATGCCCTTTACGCGGCCTGAGGAGCCCGATCCCGCCACAGAGGCGCTGGCGCGGCGGGTGATGCACTCCTTCGAGGAGTATGTCGGGCTGCACCGCCGCATCCCCGCCGAGATCGTGGCGATCCTCCAGAGCACGGAGTCGGTCGAGCGGCAGGCGTTCGGCATCGCCGCCCACGTCGCGGTGCGCTTCGAGCTGCGGCAGACGCTGCTCGAGGCCGACACGCTCAAGCAGCTCCTCGAGATGCTCGGCGAGCTGCTCACCGGGGAGATCGACCTGCTGCGTCTCGAGCGCAAGATCGATGACGACGTGCGCGGGGCGATGTTCCAGAACCAACGCGAGTTCTATTTGCAGGAGCAGCTGCGTGTAATTCACCGTGAGCTCGGCGAGGAGGACTCGGACGACTTCGCTGAGCTCGAGGCGCAGGTGAGGAAGAAGGCGCTGCCGTCCGCGGTGGAGGAAAGAACCCTTCGCGAGCTGAGAAAGCTCAAGCGGATGTCGCCGATGTCGCCCGAGTTCACAGTCGCTCGCAACTTCGTCGACTGGATCGTGGCCATTCCGTGGACCGAGCGGTCCGACGAGGTCCTCGACGTCGGGCACGCGCGAGCCATCCTCGACGCCGACCACTACGGGCTGGAAGAGGTGAAGGATCGCATTCTCGACTTCATCGCGGTACTGTCGCTCGTCGGTCGGCTCGACGGACAGATCCTCTGTCTCGTCGGTCCGCCGGGAGTCGGCAAGACTTCGCTCGGCCGCTCGATTGCGCGCGCGCTGGGGCGCAAGTTAGTCCGTATGGCGCTTGGTGGAGTGCGCGACGAAGCCGAGATTCGCGGCCACCGCCGCACGTACATCGGCTCGATGCCGGGACGCATCATCCAGGCAATGCGGCGGGCCGAGGTCGTGAATCCGGTGATTCTCCTCGACGAGGTGGACAAGCTGGGCCAGGATTTCCGCGGCGATCCTGCATCGGCGCTGCTGGAGGTGCTCGATCCCGAGCAGAACACGGCGTTCAACGACAATTACCTCGAGGTCGACTACGACCTTTCGCAGGTGCTCTTCATCACGACGGCCAACTCGCTTGCCGGAATTCCCGAGCCGTTGCGCGACCGGATGGAGATTCTGCGCATCGCCGGATATCTCGACCACGAGAAGCTGGCGATCGCGCGACAGTATCTGGTGCCGCGGCAGATCGAGGCGAACGGCCTCAAGGTGAGCGAGGTCGTGCTCGAGAGCGACGTGCTGCCGACGATCATGCGCGGATACACGCGTGAGGCGGGAGTGCGCGAGTTCGAGCGGCGGATTGCGCGCGTGACGAGGAAGATCGCGCGCCGGCGCGCCGAGCTGCCGGCCGGGGCCGGCGATGTCGTGCAGACCGTGCGCGCCACGGACCTGAAGGATCTGCTCGGCATGGCGCCGTTCGATCCGGATGACACGTCGCTCGAGGACAAGGTGGGTGTTGCCGCGGGACTCGCGTACACCTCGGTCGGCGGAGAGGTTCTCGAGATTGAAGTCAGCGTCGTGAAGGGCCGCGGCAAAGTGCAGCTCACCGGCACGCTTGGCGACGTGATGAAGGAGTCGGCAAGCGCGGCTCTCTCGTATGCGCGCGCCCGCGCACGACCGCTCGGCATCGAGACGGATTTCCACCGCACCCGCGACATCCACATTCACATGCCGGCGGGTGCCACGCCCAAGGACGGGCCGTCGGCCGGCATCGCGATCGCGACGGCGGTGGTCAGCGCGCTCACGGGCGTGCCGGTGCGCGGCGACATCGCGATGACGGGTGAGATCACGCTGCGCGGGCGCGTGCTGCCGATCGGTGGACTCAAGGAGAAGTCGGTTGCGGCGCACCGGAACAAGGTGAGCGACGTGATCATTCCTCATGGGAATGCGCGTGACATCGAAGAGCTGCCTGAGGAGGTGCGGGCGACGGTGCGCTTTCATCCGGTGAAGACGATGGACGAAGTGCTGGCGATCGCACTGCGACCGGCCGTCGCCGCGGCAACATCGGCCGGCGAGCCGCTCTACGACGTGGCGACGACGCATTGATGTCCGGGGCTCCCGCGAGTGACCCGCTCGTCATACGGAGCCTCGAGTTCATCGGCGGGATGGGCGAGACGGAAGGGTGGCGCCCCGATGGCAGCCTGCCGGAGGTGGCGTTCGCCGGACGGTCGAACGTCGGCAAGTCTTCGTTGCTCAACGCTCTCGTGCGCCGGAAGTCGTTTGCGCGCGTCAGCAAGACGCCGGGACGCACGCGCGAGATCAACTTTTTTCGGGTCAATGGCACCTTCGTGCTCGTTGACCTGCCCGGGTATGGCTACGCGAAGATCTCCAAGGATCGAAAGGCGGAGTGGAAGCCGATGATCGAGAGCTACCTGCGGCGCACGACTCAGCTGCGTGGGCTGGTGCTCCTCCTCGATGTCCGCAGGAAGCCAACCGACGACGACCGGGCGATGCTCGATTTCCTCGCCGAGCTGGAAGTGCCCACCATCGTCGCGCTCACGAAAATCGACAAGCTGAGCAAGGCTGCCGCGGCAGCGCAGGTGAAGCAGGTGTCGCTGGGATTGGCGCTCGATCCCGACCAGGTGATACCGTTCAGCTCGGTAACGGGCGCGGGTCGCCGCGAGCTGGCCGAAGCTCTGTTGAAGCTGGTGGAGGGAACCGGAGCGTCAAGCGAGGAAGAGGGGACGACCGGACCCGAATAACGAGCGGCTCAGACGCACGTGCCTTTGCAGATCTTGTCTTCGCACCGGTTGGCCCCTCGCGCATTGCGGATACAAGGTGGGTAAACGCCGCGCCGGTGGTGTTGCCTGGCTACGCTAGTGGCTCGGTCAGCGCCCGGGTGGTCGCCTTCCAATTCGGAGACTCAACGCATTTTCGTACCTTCGTCGCAACGCCGGGATGGAAGGCAGCGCAGATAATTCCGCTATGCGGGGCGATTGTTCGTACCGCGGGCGTTGGCGCAGTTGCGCCGCGGGCTCCAGACGGCGAGGAACTGCTTGGCGTCTGGCAGCGCGGCCGGTGAGCGGTTCATAGTAGGAGCAGCCGACGGTCGCGGTCAGAGGGTGTCGCAGCCGTCGACACTCTGCGGGTACGACTGCGTGCCTATCGCTGTTACGGTTATTGCGAGATCGTGTTCAACGCGCGCGCTGCTCAACGGCCACTGCCAGCCTCGACGGCACATGACTCGTCCCGTATTTTCGTCCGATGACGATCCTGGCTCGCCTCACCATCGCGCTCGCCGATCGCTACCGCGTCGAGCGTGAACTGGGCGCCGGCGGCATGGCCACCGTATACCTCGCGCATGATTTGAAGCACGAGCGCGATGTCGCCATCAAGGTGCTGCACCCCGACCTTGGCGCCGCGCTCGGGGGCGAGCGTTTCCTGAGCGAGATTCGCACGACCGCGCGGCTGCGGCATCCGCACATTCTGCCGCTTCTCGACAGCGGTGTCGCCGATACCCTGCTGTACTACGCAATGCCGCTCGTGACCGGCGAGACGTTGCGCGCGCGGCTCGAGCGGGAGCGGCAACTGTCTGTGGAGGCTGCGGTGCGCATCGCGCACGAAGTCGCGAGCGCGCTTGAGCACGCGCACAAGCAAGGCGTTATCCATCGCGACATCAAGCCCGAGAACATCCTGCTCCAGGACGGCAGCGCGCTCGTCGCTGATTTCGGAATCGCGCTTGCCGTGCAACAGGCGGGCGGTGCGCGCATGACACAAACGGGCTTCTCGCTCGGCACGCCGCAGTACATGAGCCCCGAGCAGGCAACGGGCGAACGAGTGATCGATGCCCGCAGCGATGTGTACGCGCTGGCGGCGGTGACGTACGAGATGCTCATCGGCGAGCCGCCTTTCACGGGGCCGAGTCTGCAGGCGATCGTAGCGCGGCTGATGACGGAGGAACCGCGCGCGCTCACTGTGCAGCGCAAGGCGGTGCCGCCGGGCGTGGAAGCGGCGGTGCTCAAGGGACTCGAGAAGCTGCCGGCGGATCGGCATGCGACGGCCGGGGAGTTTGCGGCCGCGCTCGATGGGCGCACGGTGCATACCACTACGGTGCGCACGAGGAGCCGCCCAGCGTCGCGGTGGCTCCCGATCGCGTTGAGCGGGGTCGCGCTCGCGAGTCTCGGCCTCGCCGCATGGAGCCTTACGCGCACGCGACCGGAATCGGCCGAGGTGGTGCGCTATCGACTCACGGCGGACTCCGTCGCGGCCGAGCGCACGTGGATGGGTGACGTGAGTATTTCACCGGATGGATCGCTGATCGCGCGACGCGGTGGCCCGGGTGAGCGCATTTTGATGCGACGCCGCGATGAGCTCGGGTTCACGGTGTTACCCGGGACAGAAGGCGCGGTCGGCATCGTCTTCTCGCCTGACGGCACGCGCATCGCCTTCTATCAGGATGGGCGACTCGTGGTAATGCCCGTTGCCGGCGGGCCGCCGACAGTGATCGTCGACTCGCTTTTTGCACCAGAAACGGTGGCGTGGGGTGCGGACGGCACGATCTATCGTGGCGTAAACAACGGCCCGCTGATCGTGACGCGATGCTCGATTCGTGATTGTCGAAATCCGGAGCCATTCACGTCCCTCGACAGCGCCCGCGGTGAGACGGCGCACTTTCATCCGCAGCTGCTCCCCGATGGTAGTGCGCTGCTCTTTCAGGCGGAGCTCGCCAACGGCTCGCGCAAGATTGCCATTCAGGCCACGAATGCCCGCACGCATACGCTGCTCATGGACGGCGTACGCGCGATCGGTATTTCCACGGGACAGCTGCTGTATTCTACCATGGACGGCAAGCTGTGGATCGTCCCGTTCGACGCGGGCACTCGCACGCTGGCGGGCGAACCCGTGCTGGTCGCCGAAAACCTGCCGCAGAGTATCGTCGGCCCGGTGGACTTTGTTGTTTCCCGGAGCGGCACACTCGTGTACTCCGAGGAGCGGGGCACGAGCGCCAGGGAGCTCGTCTGGGTAACGCGCGATGGGACTCAGACGCTGGTGGATTCCACATGGCGCGCCGCGTTCAGCACACCGGTACTCTCACGCGATGGCCGCCAGATAGCTGTAGCGATTCGCGAGGGCAATCGCTCCAGTATCTGGATCCGAACGGCGGGGGGAGAGCCTGTGCGATTGACGAGCGAACAGAGCTCCTTCGAGCCCGCTTGGAGTCCCGACGGACGAAGCGTGACTTTTCTCGCTGGTGCACGGACGAACACCGGCAACGTGTGGCGACAGCCCCTCGATGGCAGTGATATGGCTCGGCTCATGATCCGCAGCGACCGTGCGCTGTCGGAACAGGTGTGGATACCCGATGGTTCGGGCCTCATCGTGCGCACCACGACATCAGCTGCGGGTAACGGCGACCTGCTGGCGACGTCGAGGCTCTCCGATACGGTTGCGTCGCCAATCCTGGCGACGAATCGTGCCGAGTATTCGCCGGCCATTTCACCAGATGGCCGTTGGGTGGCCTATGCCTCCGATTTCACCGGACGGTTCGAGGTGTACGTGGCGCCGCGCGCCGCGCCACAATCGACACGCATCCTCGTGTCATCGGGTGGAGGCAGCTCGCCACGTTGGTCATCGGACGGGCGCTCGCTGTACTACCTCAACCTCGAGTCGCGACTTTTTGAAGCCAGGATGCAGTTGAGCCCCACGTTGCGCGTCGATGGCCTGCGGCCGTTGTTCGACGCGAAGCCGTTCATACAGACGTCGCTCTCGCGACGGAACTACGACGTTGCGCCTGACGGGCGCTTTCTGTTCGTGCGGCGCGCCGGCAATTCACAGGCCGGCGTAATGGTGGTGGTGGAGCATTTCGTGGACGAGGTGCAGCGCGCGGCGAAGCGATAGCATGAACGATACTCTCACCGCCTGCTGCCGCGCTGGCCGACCGCTACCGCGTGACGCGCAGGAAATCGGCTCGCATATCGATTCGGTTCCGAGCGGCGGAAACTTTGCCGGTGATCTGGGTTCGTGGTAAGCTGTTTAGCTCCGGCCTTTGCGGGCGGACGCATGATCGGAGCTTCACTGCCGCTCTGTCTGCCATCTCTCAATAGCCATTATGCGAGGCCGAACGACGTCGATCTGCAAATAGCGACGAGACTCGCGACACGGATCGTTACTGTGAGCCATGGAAGGGGCAGGCGGTTGCAGATGACAGCACGTTTCGGATACGGGACGCCGCAATGTTCACTGGCGCTCGACCCTGAACAGGTGACGCGCTTCGACGTGCGAGCTCAGCTCAAGGGATTAAAGATGCCGGTGCTTGTTCTCGCTGGCCGTTTTGATCGGAACGTGCCTCCGAAATTAGCCACCCGCTACAGGGAGTACCTTCCACATGCTGAATTTGTTATGTTCGAAAAGAGCGGGCATTTCACGTTCTTCGAGGAGACAGACACCACAGTAGAGGCTTTGAGGATGTTCTTGAAAAGATGACATCGAGAAGTGCTTTTGAGTGGCGCAGGCCGCGACGATCTGGCCGCGGCACTGCGCGTACTGGGCGAGTCACCGGGCATCGGAACTGTGGAGCCTGAATAGCTGCTCCACCTGGCTTTTCTCGGCAAGGAGTGACGATGGACGTAAGGGACGCCTTGATCGAGCAACACGGTTTGCATACGCGAGCATTTCGGGCCGCGGCCTTGCTGTCCTGCGTGCTCGCGGGCTTCGCGTGCGCCACTCTGCCGGCGGGATCTCCGGGAGACATCCCGATGCAAAGCACCAATGGCGACGACACTACCGGCCGCGCCAACGTGCCGCCTGGCTATGGCACGCTCAAGCAGGATGAGATCGCGATCCGCATCGAGCTCCAGGGCCTGATCGTGCGCGCGATACCGCTCGACGAGAATCTGATCAGGCTGCTGACGGCGGATTCGTACCGCGCGCTGCGCGAGCTTCAGGAGAGCAACAAGCAGGCGATCGCCGCGGTTTCGCGGAGGAACGGCGGCCGCGCGCCGGACCTGTGGTATGTCTCGTTCTACGGCGTCGAGCCCGACGTTCGGTTCAGTCCGATGGAGCTCGTCATCACCAGCAGCGGCAGGGATTTTCGCGCGCTCGAGGTGATTCCGCTCAGCTCGGGTTTCGGCGAGCAGCGGCTCCGGCAGCGGGAGACGCAGAGCGCGCTTTATCTATTCGACGAGAACATCGACCTCGACCAGCCTCTCGCGGTGACGTTCCAGAACCAGCGGAACGAAGGCTGGGAGCAGACGCTGCGTCGGGTCGAGCGGGAACGCGCGCTGATTCGCGCGCGGGCATCGCGCCCTGCCACTTCCTCGTTTCGCTGACCGATGGCAATTCTTCCGCTACGCAAGCTTCCTTCGCTCCCCACTGACGGCCTTGCCCGCCAGTGGCTGGAGGAGCTCGGTGCATCGCTTGCTGATCCCTCCGCGGATCGCGGAATGATCTGCCGCCGGACTCTCTGCGAGATGAGCTTTCCCGGATTTGCGGCGAGCTGGGAGACGGCGGTTGAGGATACGAAGCTCCCCATGGCGATTAGGCTTGCGCTTTCCGCGCTCGACCCCCGCAACGTCACACTCGAGCCCGAGTATTACGCCGAGTGCGACGATGCGCGATTCCAGCGCGTGAAGCCGCTGCTCTGGCTCTGGTACTCGTTCGACCGCACCATGGCCGGCGGTCAGAACGTCGAGCTGGGCGTGCAGCTGCGCCGGCTGCTCGCGCCGATGATCTTCAAGCGCTGCGGTGAGAACTTCAAGGCATTCCAGAACGTCGAGTTTTCGTTCGGATACAACATGGAGGTGGGCGATAACGTCGTCGTGCACCGCAACGTGCTGCTCGACGACCGCGGCGGCATCGTGCTCGGCAATGGCGTGTCGGTCAGCGACTACGCGAACATCTACAGCCACACGCACAGCATCGTCGACCAAAAGGATGTCACAGCCGCGGCGACGATACTGGAAGACGGAGTGCGCATCACCTACCACGCGACGGTGCTTGCGGGCGTGCACGTCGGCGAACAGGCGATGGTGGGGGCGATGGCCGTCGCCACCAAGGACGTGCGGCCGTACCACGTTTATGTCGGCATTCCGGCGAAGAGCGTGCGCGTGAAGCCGAACGCGCCGATGGACGGGAGCAACCTCACAACGGTGAAGCGCCGCTAGCTACATCGGCAGTACGAGCCCGCCTCTTTCGTCAAACGGAAACTGCGGATTCCAGGCGATTTCCCACGCGTGACCATCGGGGTCGGCGAAATAGCCCGAACGGCCGCCCCAGAACGCATCCTCGGCGGGCTTGAGCAGTCGCGCTCCCGCCTGCACCGCTTCGTCGAGCGTTGAGTCTACTTGTAATCGCTCGGCCACATTGTGCGCCAGAGTGAAGCCATTGAACGGGCTTCCGGGCTTGTCGTTGAGCTTTGCATCCTCGGCAAGCGCAGCGCGCGGGTAGAGCGCGAGTACAGCGCCGTTGAGCTGAAAGAATGCGACCTGGCCGTCGCCGACGGTCGACATCGGCCAGCCGAGTCCGTCGCGGTAGAAACGAATCGCGCGAGACACGTCGGTGACGCCGAGGGTTACGATGCTGATTCTGGGTTGCAATGGGATTCTGAGGAAGGATTCTGAGGGTGCATTTGGACGGCAGGCAGTCTTCTGTTAAAAAGTCTTAAATGACTCGCAGCACATCTTCCACCGTCCCCGCGCTCCCTGTTCCAAAAAGCTGCCGCGCATCGCGGAGTGTCTGTGACGCGCGCGGCCACGTGTAACGCTCCAGCGCTTGCTCGAAGCTGACCCACTCGAACGATTCGTGCTCCTCGCCAAGCTCGACTTGCGACCCGTCAGGCACGAACGCGACAAAGACAATCGACATCTGGATGGTCTGGGTCTGGTGAAGAAAGAAGCTCTGGACGGTCAGGTTGTAGAGCCGATCCACCTCGAGGCCGGTCTCCTCGCGCAGCTCGCGGATGGCAGCGGCTTCCGGCCTCTCAGCAGCGTCGATCTTTCCGTAGACGAGCTCCTGCGAGCCAGGACGCTTCTGGCCCTGGGCGCGCTGCAGGACGAGCACGCGCCAGTCGCCAGCGTTGTGCTGAATGACGTGAACTTCCACGACGCCGTACCTGACTTGTGTCATTGCTGCCTGCTCCCCGCGAATTGATCCCTCGACGGGTGAATGATATCCCCGGGCGTCGTTCACTGCCGGAGCGGATTCAGTCCGGTCCGGCTGGGATGGCAGGCTCTCCGGTTCGTCGGGCTCGATTACGCGCAGTAGCTCCTGCGCGCTCGTCATTCCGGACAGAAGGTGCGCCGCGCCGCACCCCCAGAGCGACCGTGTTCCGGAGGCACGCGCCTCCTGAGTCAGGCTGCGTGCGGACGCCCCGGACGCGATGGCGCGCTCGACTTCCGGAGTCGTGACCAGTACCTCCGTCGCGGCAACCCGGCCGCGGTAGCCGGTGTGCGAGCATTCGCCGCAGCCCATCGGCACGTACACCATCGCGCTCTCGGCGACCGCCCCAACGACGCGACGCGGCACGCCGGCGTTCGCGACTGCCTTGCACGCCGGGCAGAGGCGACGCAGTAAACGCTGCGCAACGACGCCCTTGAGCGCGCCGGCGAGCTTGGCGCGGTCGACGCCCAGGTCTGTGAGGCGTGTAATCGAGCTCGTCGCGTCGTTGGTATGAAGCGTCGCGAATACGAGGTGGCCCGTGAGCGATGCCTGCAGCGCGATTGCCGCCGTCTCGCGATCCCTTATCTCGCCGATGAGCACGACGTCCGGGTCCTGCCTCAGCACCGACCGGAGGGCCGACGCGAACGTCAGTCCCGCTTTCTCGTGAATCTGCACCTGTACGATGCCGGGAATTCTGTACTCGACCGGATCCTCGACCGTGATGATGTTCACGCCCGTGTTCTGCAGCATGCGGAGCGCAGCATAAAGCGTCGTCGTCTTTCCCGAGCCAGTAGGGCCGGTGACGAGAATCAAACCTTCGCGAATGGCGAGCAGCTTCTGCATGCGCGGACCGTCTACCGGGTCGAGACCAAGCGACTCGATTGACCGCAGCGCGGCACGGGAATCAAGGATGCGGATGACGACCTTTTCTCCATTCGACGCTGGCAGCGTCGACACGCGCAAGTCCACGCGAGTACCATGTATTGCTACACGCGCTCGCCCGCCCTGCGGCCTGAGCCGGTCGGCAATATCCATCTGCGACATAATCTTGATGCGCGACACGAGCGGGATTCCCACCGCCTTGGGCAGTGACATCACTTCGCGCAGCACACCGTCGATGCGGAAGCGCACGGTAATTCCCTTCTCCCCCGCTTCGAGATGGATGTCGCTCGCGCCCGCCGATATTCCCTCGGCGACGATGTGATCGACCAGCTTGATGACCGGACGCTCAGCCTGTTTCTCGTCGAGCATCGCTTCCGCATCGTCTGTCCTTTCCAGCACCGGCTGAACTTTGGCGCGCGGAGAACTATCTACCATCCGGCTGATTCGTTCCACCGGCGCATATACCTCCTCGATCCGCTCGTCGATGCGCGCGGGAGACGCGAGCGCCATCCGCACGCTCCTGCCAAGAGCGAATGCGAGCGTTCTCTCACAGTCGATGTCGTAGGGATTTGCCGTGGCGATGTCCAGGCAGGATGCGGACAGTGAAAGCGGCAGGATGCGAAAGCGGCGGGCCAGACTCTCCGCCACGCTCTCCCGCGCTTCAGAGCTCACCATCAGTCCGATTGCCAGCGGGACGTTCGTTCGCGCGGAGAGGCGTTCGAGAATATCTTCGTCAGTAGCGTGTCCGCCGTCGACTGTTCGCCGCCAGAGCTCCGTCGATCCTTCGCGTTCC
>DATLXE010000195.1:0-6061 GCA_035575795.1 Gemmatimonadaceae bacterium | reverse complement strand
TATCCCGCTGCATTGGCACACTTCAGCAGAGCGAATGGTGCTGGTGGCAGGCGAGCTTCATGTCACCTATGACGGTCAGAAGACGGCGGTTCTCAGGTCAGGGACTTATGCGTACGGTCCCGCCAAACGAGCACACAAGGGCGTCTGCAAAAGCGCCGTCCCATGTGTCCTCTTCATTGCCTTTGAGTCGCCATTGGACGCAATACCGATCGAGAGCACAGAAAAACCACGGTAGTGCCGCCCGACAACAGCATGCAGCGGACGGCGCTGCGCGCCGCCGCTGCATGCTGAGCGTTACGGTGCAGTTTGGATTCTCGAAACTTCCACGTCCAACGCGGTGCGCGTGCGCCGCGTCGGCAAGAATGGCCAGTCCACGATCTATTGAGGGGGCCACGCGTCTCGCGCCACCGGGCACGGAATAGTATGTTGCGCCCGTGAACGACCCCCTTACAAGGCTGACCGCCGGCCTGGAAACGCGGTACGAAATCGGTCGTGAGATCGGGGCTGGCGGGATGGCGACCGTTTATCTCGCCAAGGATCTCCGTCATGATCGGCAAGTAGCGTTGAAGCTGCTTCGCCCCGAGCTGGGCGCAGTGATCGGGGCGGAAAGATTCCTCGCTGAAATCCGCACGACTGCGAAGCTTCAGCATCCGCACATACTCCCGCTCTTCGATTCCGGCGAAGCTGATGGGCTGCTGTTCTATGTAATGCCATACGTGGAAGGCATCTCGCTGCGGGATCGCATCCAGCGCGAAAAACAGATTTCAATCGCCGATGCTGTTCGAATTTCATCCGAAGTTGCAAGCGCGCTCGATTACGCGCATAGGCATGGTGTGATCCACCGCGACATCAAGCCCGAAAACATCCTGCTGCACGACGGGCAGGCGCTCGTGGCTGACTTTGGGATTGCGCTCGCATTGAGCAATGCGGGCTCCACCCGCATGACCGAGACGGGGATGTCGCTCGGCACTCCCCACTACATGAGCCCCGAGCAGGCGATGGGCGAGCAGGACCTCACCGCGCGGAGCGATGTGTACGCGCTCGGCGCGATCACCTATGAAATGCTGGTCGGTGAGCCCCCGTTCACGGGACCAACCGCTCAGGCGATCATTGCGCGCGTCGTGACAGAAAGTCCGCGGCCGCTCATTCCCAAGCGTCATACCATTCCGCCGCACATCGAAGCGGCAGTGCTGACTGCGCTGGAGAAAGTTCCCGCCGACCGGTTTGCCACCGCTGCTGAATTCGCGCAGGCCTTGCGTACACCGGGTTTTACCGGCGGACGCACTGCCGTCACTGCGACAACATTTCCGAAAAGGCTTTCATCGCTTTCGAAAAAGTGGCAGGCCGTCGCGGCGGCGACTGCGATGCTGCTGGCCGCAACGGCATTTGGACTTGGTCGCTATTCAGCTGACGAGGCGGTGCCTCCGGTTACCGGGAGATTTCTCATTACGACTCCCTCCGATCACAGGCTTAGCAGCTTCGGAAACCTCAACGTCGCGTTCTCTCCGGATGGCAGCTCTCTTGTCTATGCCGGACAGAATGCGCGCGTGCGGCAGCTGTATATCAGGAAAATGGATGACGTAAGCTCCTCACCGATCCCCGGGACGGAGGGGGGCACTGACCCGGGCTTTTCTTCGGACGGACGGTGGATCACTTTCTGGCATGGGGCGCGTCTTCAAAAGGTTTCGGTCGGCGGAGGGGCACCCATTCCTATTCCGATCACCAACATCAATGCAATCAGCGCGGTCTGGCTCGATGGCCCCGACGTGGTCCTCACCGACAACAACGGTGCGATTCGCCGGCAGGGCGGCGACGGAAAAAGTTCGATCATAGCCCGACCTGACACCGCGAAACGTGAATCTGTGCTCCTGCTCACCGATGTTCTCCCCGACCGCAAGACGGGTCTCCTTGTGGCTATCCCGGGCGGCGCGTCTTCAGGGCGAGGATATGTACTGGACCTGAAATCCGGCAAGCGAACGCTTCTCATCGATCAGGCGATTGGCGGGCTCAAATACGACAATGGATATGTTGTATGGGTCCAGCAGGATGGAACGCTGTTCGGTGCACCATTCGACGGAAAGAAACTCACGACTCCGCCTGTAACGATCGCACAGAATGTACGATTCACGGTCGGCGGATCACCGCAGTTTTCTGTTTCCAGGGCCGGGGCGCTCGTGTATGTCCCCGAGCAGCCATTCCAGCTGATGTATGTTGACCGGAATGGTAAGACGGAGCCCGTGCTCGACCTGAAGCGTCGGTTTCACAGTCCCAGAATTTCTCCGAATGCGCGCTACATCGCGATGGACTTCACCCAGCAGAACAGCCGGGATGTGTGGATACTGGATCTCTCCGACAAAACGCTCTCGCGTCTCACATTCGACAACGACGGTCACGACCCCGTCTGGAACTGGGACGGGACGAAGGTCGCTTATGCGACCGCGAGAAATGGTGTTATCGGAATGTTCATGCGAAACGCTGACGGCAGCGGCAGCGCCGACTCTATCCATGTTGGAGCGACGGCACAGACCGTCGGCGCTTTTGTCAGGAACTCGGAGGAGCTGGTTATCCTCCACACGAGCCAGATGTTTGGGAACGGCGATTTGTATACCCTGTCCCTGAACAGGCGCGGTACTCCTACGGCGCTGCTGGCTTCGCCATTCAACGAGTCTTATCCGGCCGTTTCGCCAGACGGTAAGTGGCTGGCATTCGTTTCTGACGAATCGGGGCAGGAGGAGGTCTACGTACGACCACTGCACGGACAGGGCGCAAAAACTCTGCTATCCCGGAGCGGAGGTAGCGAGCCGGTCTGGTCGAGGAGCGGGCGTGAATTGTATTATCTCGGCTCCGGCGAAACCGGAACATTGCTCATCGCGGCTGCCGTGAGCACCGGCGCGGAATTCAAGGTGGTTGGTCGTACGGATTTATTTCAGTTCTCCGAATATGAGGGTGCGACGCCGCACGCGAACTATGACGTGATGCCGGATGGGCGCTTCGTCATGGTCCACCAGGGCAGGATGTCCGAAATCATCATCGTGCAGAACTGGACCGCCGAGGTAAAACGCCGGAACGCCGGCAGCCGCTAAGCGAGATTGGTCGGTCTCAGCCGGGGTTGAGGTGGCTCTCAAAATCCAAGGCCGCCTGACGCAGCTCTATTTCAGATACCACGAGGCTTGCGAGATCGGTCGCAGCGAGGACCTGGGATTCGGTCCACGCGTGCGGTGCAAAGTCGATTGCGCAAAATGCGCCAATCACTTCGCCGGAAAGGAGCACCAGCGGCACTCCGAGGTACGCCGCAACTCCGAGCGATTCCACGGTCGGCACCTTTGCGTACAGAGGATCGGCGCGTGTGTCTGGAATGATCAGGGGGCGCTCCCCCTGAATGGTGAAATGGCAAAAGGTCTGCCCGGTGAGCTGCCGCTCGGAGGCGAGCGGCTCTCCAAAGCCGCAGTGGCTCAGATAAAAGTCACGGTGATCTTCGACCAGCGAGATAAAAGTTGCGGGCACGTTCAGCACACGCGCACCTAATCTCGTGATGCGGTCGAAACCCGGCGTAGGCAGCGTATCGAGCAATCTCAACGCCCTTACCGCCGCCAGCCGCTTTGGATCCTTCAAGGCACCGGCCGCGGGCGCCCGGTCTTCCGCCTCAAGTTTCTCTAGCTCTTTCGGAGAAATGCCATGTGTAGTAATCAACCCGAATCTGCGCTCCAGATATCTCTCAAACGTGATCCACTCACCTTCATACTTCACGGTGTTTGACCATGCACACATGGTGACGAGATTTTCCACACTTAGCGCAGGAGCGGTTTCGCCTTTTGGATGATGTCTCATCCTGAACTATACCCTAGTTTGAAAAGGCTATGCGGTGGATCTCTCTCCTGGCGTGTGGCATACGCCATACGGCAACCTTCTCGACGCGGAGATTTAGATGCCGGGTACCGGCCTTGCAACTGAACGCGGCGTTAGCCAGCATTCGTACGAGGTGGTCATGAACCCCAGGAGTCGCAAGCTTCTCCTCTCCACGCACATCGCCGTCTCGGTGGCCGCGACATTTCTGTAGAACGTTGACCTCTTTTCCGCTCACCGTTGGATTAGTTCGGCCATAGCAGGTATATTCGGCGGCCCTCACCCACCAGAGCTCGTCTATGCATCTGCCGTTTACGCGACCGTTCCATGCAAGTCTGGTATGTGGTCTGATCGTCATCGCGGGTTGCTCCCCGGATATCGCGGAGCCCCCGTCGATCGTGACGCCCGCGGTGCCAACGGACACGGTGAGAACGGCCGAGATCGCCCCCGGCGTCCGGCACATCTATCGGTGGGAGGTGGCTGGGCCGTGGGCCATTCATGTCGTTGAGGTAGATCTCACCCGCTGCGGGCTCAGTCTTCGTACGGTCAAGGCGTTCGACCGCCTCGTGGGTAGAGAGACGACTACCCAACTCGTCTCAAGACTTGCCGCGCGCATCGACCGGCCGGTGTACGCGGCGATCAATGGCGACTATTTCAGTTTTACTCCGCCTGGCGTGCCTGTAGGCATTCAGGTGAGCGAGGGCGAGCCTCTGCGCGGGTACACCAGCCGTCCGGTGTTTGGTCTCACAAGCGCGTCCACCACCTACTTTGGGGCCGACCAGCTCACGGGGAGACTTCGATCTCGGCGCGGCGTTGTGTTTGACATGCGGCGAGTCAACGAGCCGCCGGACACACTGCGGATCGCGTTGTACAACAGCTTTGTGGGACCCGTCACGCTGACTGATACGGGGGCCGTGGAAGTGGCGGTGCGCATCACGCGGCGAGCGGCCGGTATCGGGGACACCGCCCGGGCGGTCGTGCAAGGTGTGGACACCTCCGCGTCCGGTGTCGCGATTCCCCTCGACGGCGTCGTGCTGGCTGGAAAGGGACGGGGCGCCGCATATCTGCGCGCGAATGTGGCTGCGGGCGACACTATCTCATGGGTGATGCGCTTCCCCAACGTTGAGACACCCATTACCGAGATGATCGCCGGTGACCCGCATCTCCTGCGCGCGGGCAATTCGCTGGCCCCCTTCGCCGGAACCGTCGCCGCCGACCGACACCCCCGGACGGCGATCGCGGTGACAAGCGACCGGAAGGCACTACTCATCACCGTTGATGGTCGGCAGCCGGGCTACAGTGTCGGAATGACACTTGTAGAACTTACCGGACTTTTGAGCCGCCTGGGTGCAAACGAAGCGCTCAATCTCGACGGCGGTGGATCCACCACGATGGCGTTGGGAACACGATACGTAAATCGCCCGTCCGATGCGACCGGCGAACGGCCCGTCGCGAACGCGGTCGCCGTTGTCGGACCTGTCAGCGGCACCTGCCGCTGACAAATCACCAACCCAACCCGTAGCCAGACGCATCACTGCGCCCATTGCGAACTCGCGCGCCGAATTACCTAGCTGCGCGTGTCCTCGTTCCAGAAGCGGACTTGGCGCGCGGCGCACCTAACGGCGCACGGCCCGGCCAATATGCGGGCCGCGAGTGGGGTCGACAAGCCTGCGCGGCACCTGCCGGCTCCTTCTTCTCGACGATCAGTGCTTCGGTCGTGAGGAGAAGTCCCGCGATCGACGCCGCGTTCTGAAGAGCCGTGCGGGTAACCTTGGTCGGGTCGATGATGCCGGCGACAACGAGATCCTCGTAGTTGTCGGTCAGCGCGTTGTAACCGTAGTTGCTGTCCTTTGACTGACGGATCTTCTCGACGACGATGGAGCCTTCACCACCGGCGTTCTGAACGATCATGCGCATGGGCTCCTCGATGGCGCGACGGATGATGTCGACACCGATCTGCTCGTCGTGCTCCGACAGCTTGAGGTTCTTGAGCGACTTCTGCGCGCGGATGAGCGCGACACCGCCACCGGGGACGATTCCCTCTTCGACCGCTGCGCGCGTGGCATGCAGCGCGTCCTCGACGCGAGCCTTCTTTTCCTTCATCTCGCTCTCGGTTGCGGCACCGACGTTGATCACCGCGACGCCGCCGGCCAGCTTGGCGAGGCGCTCCTGGAGCTTCTCCTTGTCGTAATCGGAGGTCGTCTTCTCGATCGCGCCC
>DATLXE010000194.1:0-6078 GCA_035575795.1 Gemmatimonadaceae bacterium | reverse complement strand
GGCCAGGTGCACGCCGCCGAGCTGCGCGACGGACGCAGCGTCATCGTCAAGGTGCAACGCCCCGGCCTCCGCGAGCAGCTCTCCGAGGACATCGAATACTTTCGCGAGCTCGCCGGCTTTCTCACCGATCACACCTCGGCGGGGAACCGGGTCGACCTGATCGGTGTCGTGCAGCAGGTCGAGCGAGCGCTGGTCGACGAGCTCGATTATCGCACTGAGGCGCGTAACGCCGCTTCGTTCCGAAAGGCACTGGCGAGGTTTCCCCACGTGCTTGTTCCTCGCATCATCGACGCCTACACGACGCACAAGGTTCTCACGGCGGAGCGCATCAAGGGCGTCAAGATCGACGCGATTCCGCCCATCAGTCGCATCGAGTATGACTTTTCGATGCTGGCCGATGAGTTTGCGCGCGCCTACCTGCACCAGATCACGGACACGGGGCACTTCCACGCCGATCCTCACCCCGGGAACGTTTTCGTCGTGCTGCCCGGGAGGGAGAACCCGAAGACCCCCGCGGAGGCGGCGGAGGACGACCGCCGCCTCGAGGTTCGTCCGGGCGCGACGCCCCTCACGCAGTCGGAGAACGAAGCGAAGGCGGCGGCCGTCACCGCGCCGCCGCGCGACGATCCGAAGCTGGCGCTGATCGATTTCGGCATGACTGCGCACCTCACCGCGACGATGCGCGACCGCGTCGTCAGGCTGCTGCTCTCCATGGCGGAGAACAATGGAGATGGCGCCGCCGAGACGCTGATCGAGATCGGCTCGTACCCTTCCGACTTCAACCGTGCCGCGTACGTACGCGATGTGAGTGCACTGATTGGCAAGCACGCCAACCAGACCGTTGAGGACACGCCCGCCGGCATTGTCCTTTACGAGATGATATCCATCGCATTCCGGGAAGGCCTGAAGCTCCCCGCCGAGCTCACTCTCCTCGCCAAGGCGCTGTTCAATCTCGATGCGGTAACCCGCGCGCTCGACCCCAACTTCAACCCCACCCAGTCGATACGCGACTATACGACTGAAATTGTGAACAAGCGCGCCCAGCGGGATTTTTCACCGCGGCGCCTGTTTCAGATGGCGACGGAAACGTCCGACCTGATGAGGAATTTGCCCCACCGCCTCGATGTGTTCACGCAGAAACTCGTCTCCGACGACTTCGCGGTGCGGGTGGACACCCCACAGCTCGGCTCGCTTCTGCTCGGCCTGGAGAAGGTCGCGAATCGAATCTTCACCGGGTTGGTCCTCGGCGGCCTGCTCGTTGCCAGCGGGCTTCTGTTGCAGTACCGCCCGCGACTCGGCACGATTGGATTTCTGATTGCCGGCGCAATTGGTCTCTACATGGTCGTGACGATCCTTATCAGCGACCGGCGCAGCAAGCGGCGAAAGGGAAAATCCTAGCCACCGCTTCGGCGGTGACGAGAGGGCGGAAAACAAGAAAGGCCGGCTCACCAGCCCGGCCTTTCTCACAACTCGAATGCGCGCGTCTATCTGAGCTTGTTGCCCTGCTGGTCCCACACTTCCACCGTGCCGAAATTCCGGGCTCGGATCGGAGCTTCGATCTTGGAAGCGTCGCCGGCAACCACGATGATCACGTTGTCCGGAGTGAGCCTGCTCGACGCAACCCGGCGCACATCGTCCGCGGTCACGGCGGCGAGGCGCTCGCGATAGTTGGCGTAGAAATCCACCGGCAGTCCCCAGACGATGAGGCTCTGGAGCCGCCCGGTCAGCGCCTGGACCGACTGCACCGCGCTCGGAAAGCTCGAGACGAGGTTGTTCACGGCACCCTGTAGCTCCGGGCCCGGTACGGGATCGGTAACGATGCGGCGATACTCGCTGATCGCTTCGACGAGCGCCGAATCCGTTGCACTCGTGCGAACCTCGGAGCTCACCTGATAGGCGCCGGCGCCCGCTCTCAGATCGAGCCCGCTGAAAATGCCGTACGTGTAGCCGTGCTTCTCGCGAAGGTTGGTGTTCAGGCGAGAGCTCACCGCGCCGCCGAGCACGTGGTTGAGCGCGAGCATCGAGAGGTAATCGGGATCGGTCGCCTGAAATCCAGCCTGTCCGATGATGACGGATGACTGGACCGATCCCGGGCGGTCAACGATGATGATCCGGGTACCGGTGTACTTCCGCATCGGGTTGGCAACGGGACTCATTGCCGCCCGGGTGGCCGTCCAGCCGCCGAACGCGCGTTGCGCAACGTTGCGCGCCTCGGCGAGGGTGATGTCTCCAACCAGCAGCAGAGTCGCCGCCGACGGCGCATACATCGACCGGTGCCAGCTCACGACATCGTCGCGGGTCAACCGCGTGATGCTCGCGGTAGTGCCTGCAGGCGGCCGTGAAAACGGAGCGGTCGTGTCGAACGCTGCCAGGACGAAAGCGTCAGCCGCCAGCGACGATGCCTGGGCGCGGCGCTGCTGGTACGCGGCGAGCGCCTGGTTCTTCACCCGTCCGAACTCACTCTCGGGGAAGCTTGGGTTGATGACCGTCTGCGCGGCAAGCGCCAGCGCATCGGAGAATACGTTCTTGAGCGCGACGACATCGGCAAAGGAGTTGTTGAATCCTCCCCCCGCCGAATAGGACGCGCCCATCGACTCCATCTGCCGCGCAATCTCGGCGCTGGAAAGATTTCCCGCTCCCTCGGAAAGCAACCTGCCCGTGAGTGACGCGAGACCGTTCCTGGATGATGGCTCGCGGACCGCACCTGCATCGACGATGATGCGTCCTTCCACAATCGGAAGAGTATGCTTCTCGACGAGTATTACCTTGAGCCCGTTGGCGAGCGTGAACTGCTCGACTCTCGGGAAAGCGTACGGCCGAAGCGGCCCTGCCCCGGGGGGCTTTACCTGTCCGCTCGCGGCACCGGCCACGACGCCCGTGAGGGCAAGCGTTAACGCGAGGATTTTCCTGGTCATCGATGCGGGCTGCATTAGTTCGTCCCCGTGGAGGTGGTGGCTGCCGGCTTCTTGACAGGAACATAGACGCCGATAACGCGGTTGGCCGGCACCAGACGCTCGCGAGCCAGGGCGTTCAGCTCCGCAAGGCGCACGCGGTCGAATTCGGCGAGCGCCTTGTTGACATGGTTCGCGTCGCGGAAGTAAGTCCAACCCTCGGCAAGCCTGTCGGCGCGTCCGCCGAAGCCGCCCGTCGTCTGAAGTCCGTTCACGAATCCGAATCGCTCCGCGGCGCGCGCGCGGTCCAGCTCGGCCTGCGTGAAATCGCCGGTCAGCTTACCGAGCTCACCGATGAGCGCTCTCTCGAGCGAATCGGCGCTCGATCCCGGCCTTCCCGTAGCCGTGAAAATCAGCAAGTCTCCGCCGTCAACGAGGCCAAAGTTGAAGCCAGCAACGGTCGTCGCCGCCTGCTGCTTGCGAACGAGCGCCTCGTAGAGCCGCGAAGACCGGCCCGAACCGATGACGCTGCCGAGGAGCGAGACGACCGGCCCCATCTTGTCTCTGGCGGGCGGAACGCGGTAGGCAACGTAGACGCGCGGCGCCGGCGCCAGAGGATCCTCGACAACGAACCGCTGCTCGCGGCCAATCGTGGCGGGCAGGCTCATGTTGGCGAGCTTCGGCACGGCGGGACCGCGTGCGATTCCGCCGAAGTGCTTGCGCACCAGGGCCTTCGCGTTTGTTACGTCAATGTCACCGGCGACCACCAGCACCGCGTTGTTCGGAGCGTAGTAGGTCTTGAAGAAGTTCTGAACGTCAGAAAGCGACGCCGCCGAAAGGTCGGTCATCGAGCCGATTACCGTATGGCTGTAGGGGTGCGAGGCGGGGTAGGCCAAGGCCAGGATCTTCTCCACCCAGGTGCCATAGGGCTGGTTGTCCACGCCCTGCCGGCGCTCGTTTTTCACGACTTCGCGCTGGTTGTCGAGCTTCACCTGGTCGACTGCCTCGAGGAGGTTCGCCATGCGGTCGGCCTCGAGCCACAGTGCCAGCTCGAGCTGGTTCGAAGGTAGCTGCTCGAAGTAGTTGGTGCGGTCCCAGCTGGTGGTGCCGTTGATATCGGCGCCGCCGCGTCCGCCTGCCGCCTCGAGAAGACCGAAGTGCTGGCCCTTGGCGACGTTTTTCGAGCCCTGGAACATCATGTGCTCGAACAGATGCGCGAACCCGGTGCGGCCGTTCACCTCGTGCTTCGATCCAACGTCATACCATAAGAGCACAGCGGCAACCGGAGTCGACCGGTCAACGTGATAGATGACCTTCAGACCGTTGGCCAGCTGTTCCTGGGTGAAATCGATACGCAGCTCGGGGCTCTTGCCCGACTGCACTGTTCCCGACGCCTGGGCTCCGGCGCTGCCGGCCGCGGCGAACAGTAAAGAGACCGCAATGACGCGAAGTCTCATGCTTCCTCCATTTGTGTTGAGTTTGTATTGGACACCTGCATTTGCCCGCTGGTTTATTCCAGCGGGCCAATCCGCCACTAGGGCTTCCTGGTCCCCAGCTTTATCGAGTCGGGGTCTACGATGAGGCTCGTGAGGTGCCTCGTGATTGACTCGTTCACGGTCGGCTGCACGCGTCCGCCAAGGCATTCACCGAAGAACTGCTCCATCGCCCGGTAAAACGCCATCCGATTGTTCGGATTAGCGAAACCGTGACCCTCGTTTCCGGCGACGATGTACTTGACCTTGATGCCGCGATCACGGAGCGCCGCAACGAGCTGGTCGGCCTCGAGCTTGGTGACGCGCGGATCGTTGGCTCCCTGCACGACGAGCAGCGGTACACGAATGCTGTCCACCCTGCTGAGCGGGGACCTGGCGAGCATCTGCGCGCGCTGGGCCGGTTTGGACGGGTCGCCGACGAACCGGTACCACGTCCCTTCCATGAACGGCTTCCAGTAGGCGGGGAACGACTCGACGAGAGTAACCAGCGAAGACGGCCCGACGTAATCGACGCCGCACGCAAACGTATCGGGGCTGAACGTCAGTCCGACGAGCGTCGCATACCCGCCGTACGATCCGCCGTAGATGCCGACTTTCTTTGGATTGGCGATTCCCTGCTGAACAGCCCACTTCACTCCATCGAGAAGATCGGTGTGCATCTTCCCCGAAAACTCGTTGACGGCGGCGTTATAGAAGCTCTTCCCGTAGCCGGTCGAGCCGCGGTAGTTGACCTGCAGAACGGCGTATCCACGGTTCGCGAGCAGCTGCGCCTCGGGCTGGTATCCCCAGTTGTCCCTCGCCCACGGTCCGCCGTGCACGAGCATCACCATCGGAAGATTCCTGGCGTCGAGGCCGCGCGGCGTTGTGAGGTATCCGTGAATCTTCAGGCCGTCGGCGGCGGTGAATGACACCGGCGTAACGGTCGAAAGCTCGGTCGGCTTGAGCCACGGACGCGGACGGAAGAGGAACTTGGCCTTCCCGGTTTTCGCGTCGTACAGATATGTGGCGCCGGGGTCGGTCGGCGAGTTGAAGCTCACGATGAATTTGGTTTCATCGGACGTGGACGACGTGATCCCCGGAGCGCCGTCGTGCAGCTTGCGCACATCGGAGATCAGCTTGGTCATCTTCCTCGAGCGCGGGTAAATGCGCACGGTGTCACCCACGTAGGTGGTGGCAATGAGCGAATCCGTTACCTCGCTGAAAACCGCCGACCCAAAATCGACCTCGTTGCGCGGATCCGTCTCGATCAGGGTTTCCGCACCGGTGTCCATGTTCACAAGGAGCAGTCGCGAAAGATTCCCGGCGCCGGCGTTGCTCCTTACATAAAGGTGGCGACCGTCCGGCGCGATCCGGAGCGGCGTCACGTCCTCGCTGGCAGGATAGCTGGCCAGCGTTCTCCACGCATCGCCATCCTTGGCACGAACGAGAATTTCGTTCGCGCCGGTCGGGGTGGACTGCGTCGCCACGCGTAGCTGCCCGGACTTGTCGATCAGGTATCCGCCGTGACGGCCAGGATTCTCCGACGCGAGATCGAGCCTGCCTGTCGCAAGGTCGAGCCAGTACGCATCGAACGCCGAAGGAATGCGCCGGTTCAGTCCGACGAGAATTCGTCCCGGAGTTCTGTGTGGCACGGCATAGATCGCCGCGCGAACCTTGTCAAATGGTGTGAGGTCCCGCGCAACGGGAACGCCAGG
>DATLXE010000193.1:0-4427 GCA_035575795.1 Gemmatimonadaceae bacterium | reverse complement strand
AAGCGAATCGCGTCGCGCTTGAAGTAATCGCCAAAGGAGAAGTTGCCGAGCATCTCGAAAAACGTGTGGTGACGCGCGGTGTGTCCCACCTGCTCGAGATCGTTGTGCTTGCCGCCAGCTCGCACGCACTTCTGGACGGTCGTCGCGCGAGGACCGGGCGCATCTTCCAGACCGAGGAAGACCTTCTTGAACTGCACCATGCCGGCGTTCGTGAACATGAGCGTCGGGTCGTCGCCGGGCACGACAGAGGAGCTGGGGAGCACAGCATGTCCCTGCCGCTCGAAATAGGTGATGAATCTCCGTCGAACTTCCTCTGCGCGCATGCGCTAAATATACGTGCCGCCAGAGCTATCGAAGCAGCTTTGCCATCACGCGCTTGATATCGGCGACGTCGTAACCGCGGCGCGCGAGGAAAGCGAACAGGCGGCGACGCAGAACGATGGAATCAAGGTCGCCAAGCTGCACGAGTTTCTTGGCGGCAACTCGTTCTACCATCGCCGACGTGTCCACCTGGTCGTCATCGATCACGCGAGTGATGGCATCGGTCGCCAGATCACCCTTGATCCCCTTCCGGTAAAGATCCTGCTGGAGCCGGCGTTTCGATGCACCGGTGCTCAGCATCTTCGACCGCGCATACTGCTCGGCGTACTTCGCGTCGTCGAGCAGCCCGTTTGCGACGAGGCGGCTGATCGCGTCATCCGCTTCAACCGCCTCGAATTCCTTCTGGATCAATTTTCTGCGCAACGCGCTCGAAGCATACGGACGCGCCGCGAGGAGGTTCAGCGCATAGTTGTACGCCGAAACGCTCAGTTGCTACTCCTCGGCAGCCGGCTCCGATTCGACCTCACCCAGCGGACGGATCCCGAGCACGGTCTTCACCTTCTCCTCTACTTCGGCGAGCAGCGCCGGGTTGTCCTTGAGATACATCTTCGCGTTCTCGCGGCCCTGCCCGATGCGCTGCGCTCCGTAGCTGTACCAGGCGCCAGACTTGTCGATGATGCCCGATTCGGCGGCGATGTCGAGCACGAGCGAGGCGTGGCTGATGCCCTCGGCGTACATGATGTCGAACTCCGCCTGCTTGAACGGCGGGGCAACCTTGTTCTTCACGACTTTCACGCGAACGTGCGAGCCGATCACGTCTTCCTTGTCCTTCACGGCGGCAATGCGCCGGATGTCGAGACGGACCGATGCGTAGAACTTGAGCGCCTTGCCGCCGGTGGTCGTCTCGGGATTGCCGAACATCACGCCGATCTTCTCGCGCAGCTGGTTGATGAAGATCACCGACGTCTTCGAGCGCGCGATGGCACCGGTCAGCTTGCGCAGCGCCTGGCTCATGAGACGAGCCTGGAGGCCCATGTGCGACTCGCCCATATCGCCCTCGATCTCGGCTTTCGGAACGAGCGCGGCAACGGAGTCGATGACGACGACGTCGACTGCGCCCGAGCGGACGAGAATCTCGCAGATCTCCATCGCCTGCTCGCCGGTGTCGGGCTGCGAGACGAGGAGGTTTTCGACATCGACGCCGAGCTTCTTCGCATAATCGGTATCGAGCGCGTGCTCGGCGTCGATATAGGCGGCAACACCGCCCATTTTCTGCGCGTTGGCGACGACGTGGAGACAGAGAGTCGTCTTGCCGCTCGACTCGGGGCCGTAGATCTCGGTGACTCGGCCGCGCGGGATGCCGCCGATGCCGATCGCGGCGTCGAGGTTGATGGCGCCGGTGGGGATCACGTCGACGCGTACCCGCGACTCCGATCCCATCTTCATGATGGCGCCCTTGCCGCAGTTCTTTTCGATCTGGGCAATCGCCAGGTTCAACGCCTTCTTCTTGTCTTCCTGAACCGTTGAAGCAGCCATCTCGTCAATCCTCGGGTAAGCGTTTAGGGCCTGGCGGGAGGGGGTTTTTTGCTTGCATCCCCATACCGAACAAAATGCGAAGGAAGGAGCTTCAGGTCAAGAGCGGGTTGGAAGGTCAAAGGCGTTCTCAATGTGCTGCACCCGGACCCGCTGGGGCTCGAGGATTACGCCGATGACGTCGAAGCGAAAGGTGTCGCCGGGCTGCTGGAAGCGAGAGATCCAGACTCTCGCCGAGCGGGCGAGCTCGCGCTGTTTGCGCCAGCCAACGGCGCCGACAGGGCCGCCGAAGCTGTCGCGGGCGCGGGTCTTTACCTCTACGAAGGCTACTTCTCGCTCGGCCTCGGTAGTGGCTCTTGTTGCGATGAGGTCGATGTCGCGATGGCCGCTGCGGAAGCGGTGCTCGGCGATGGACCAGCCGTGGACGCGGAGCCAGCGGGCGGCTACGCGCTCGCCTTGTTCGCCTTTTGCCTGGGTAGCTGCGGACATGTGCGGGAAGTAAGGGGGGAAGCGCGTGGTGGGCACATCGTTTCGGTGCGGGTGGGGGTGAACGACGGCAACTGAAAACAGCGGCGGCCCGCTTTGCGCTTGATGCTGTGCGCTGTGCGCTGACTGCGATTTGACCTCTCCCGGAGGCACACTGGCTCTTTCAAGGGATGGTTACGGGCCATTCAAAACGATGACGGGTTGAGGGCATTCCGCGGAGAGACTTATTGCGTGAGCGATTACAAGAAGCTTCGGGTGTGGAGGAAAGCTCATGCCCTCGCGCTCAATGCTCATCGTATGGCCAGCGGCATTCGCGGCAGGCAGAATGCCTCGTTCCGAAGTCAGATTGTGCGCGCGGCGATGTCGATTCCGACGAATATCGTCGAAGGGCGCGAGCAGCGCAGTGATGCGTCCTTCGGCCGATTCCTCAGGATCGCCCTCGGCTCCGCAACGGAGCTCGACTACCACCTGATGGCAGCGCGCGACCTCGGCGCAATTTCAAAAGCCGACTATGCCGCCCTCCGCACCGATGTGGTTGAAGTGCGCATGCTCCTGCAGGGTTTGATTCGCCGCGTAGACTCAGCCCAGGCGAAAGCTCGTGAACTACAACGATCGGTCCCTAAGTAGTTCGCGCATAGCGCACAGCATCAAGCGCACAGCGGGCCGCTGATGTTTTCAGTTGCAGTTGCAGTTGGCGTTCACAGTTGCCCTAACTCCGCGGCCCAGCAATCCTCTCCAAATCCTCAAGCCCAGCCAGCACATCCCGCGGCTTCGATCCATCCGGCGGCCCCAGAATCCCCGCCGCATGAAGCTGGTCAATAATCCTCGCCGCCCGGCCATATCCAACCTTCAGCCGCCGCTGCAGCAACGACGTCGATCCCTGCTGATGCTGTATCACCACCTCGCCCGCTTCCCGAAACAGCTTGTCGCGATCGGAACCATCGAGGTCCTCGGCATCGCTGCCGCCGGCCTCCTCCGCCTCCCGCTTGCGGATCGCCTCGACGATATCGGGCTCGCTCGGCGCTTCATCGACGATGAGTCCCTGCGCCTCGAACGCCGCCTTCCGCTGCTCTCGGCGCAGCTCGTACCAACCCGTCAACGCTTCAGTGTCTTCGCTCGAGATGTACGCACCCTGCAGCCGCGCGGGCTCCGACTTCCCGGGCGGAATGAAGAGCATGTCGCCATTGCCGAGCAGTGACTCGGCACCCATCCCATCCAGGATCGTGCGGCTATCCACCTGCGACGCGACGCGGAATGCGATGCGGCTCGGAAAGTTCGCCTTGATCAAGCCGGTGATCACGTTCACGCTCGGCCGTTGCGTCGCCAGAATGAGATGAATGCCGATTGCACGAGCCTTCTGCGCCAGCATCGCCAGCGGCGTCTCGACCTCTCCCTGCACCGTCATCATCAGGTCGGCGAGCTCATCGATGATGAGCACGATGTACGGGACTATGCCGCCGGTATACTCAAGGTTTTCGAACGCGACGTCGTTGCGCTTCGCGTTCTTGAGCTTCTGTCCTTCCTGGACCTTTCTGTTGAAGTCCTGGATGTTGCGCGCACCGTTCGCGGCGAGCAGCTCGTAACGATCCTGCATCTCGAGCACCGCCCACTTGAGCACGGCGGCCGCGTCACGGTTGTCCGTGACAACCTTGTGGCGCAGATGCGGCAGCACGTTGTACACCGAGAGCTCGACCATCTTCGGATCGACCAGCAGAAAGCGCAGCGTTGCGGGCGTATGCCGGTAGACGAGACTCGTGATCAGCGTGTTTATGCAAACCGACTTTCCCGACCCAGTCGCGCCGGCGATGAGCAGGTGCGGCATCTTCGCCAGATCGGCGATGACGGGCCGTCCTTCGAGGTCCTTGCCTAGCGCAATCGGAAGCGCCGCGCGCGCCGTCTGGAATTCCCGCGATTCGATCAGCTCGCGAAACGCGACCATCTCGGCCGTAGGATTCGGGACTTCGACGCCGACTGCGCCCTTGCCCGGGATCGGCGCAACGATGCGGATGCTCGCCGCGCGCATCGCCAGCGCGAGATCGTTGGAAAGGTTCGCGATCTGGCGGACCTTCACGCCAGCAGCAGGGGCG
>DATLXE010000192.1:0-2018 GCA_035575795.1 Gemmatimonadaceae bacterium | reverse complement strand
AGCTGGACGCGCGAAAGGCCGCCAGTCTGGGCCGCTGCGACAGCGGGCGCGGCGACGATAAAGCTGGCGAGAAAAGCGAGTGTTTTGCGGTTCATTTTCGGTGCCTCCAATCGGTGTGGCCTGCTCTGAATTCAAGCATTGAGAGTGCAAGGAATACGCCTGTTTGGACAGGCTCTGGGGGCTCCCTCACCGGGGAAACTGCCACTGAGCTGCAGCTGCAAGGGCAGTTATCGGCAAAAAAAAAGCCCGGCTCGTGAGAGCCGGGCTTTCGTACTTCAGGACGTCCGCAGTAGCTAGCGAATCATCGTGATGATGAGCGCTCCAACGGCGAGCAGCGCGGCACCGGCGAGAAGAGCTGAAGCCGGGCTCAGCGTCACCTGCTGGCGATACCACTCGGTGGCCGTTCCAGGCGCGTCGGGCAGTGCGGCCATGATGCGCTGCTGCACGTGGATCGGAGTCGTACGGCGGCGGAGCATCTCGCTTTCGGCGTTGATCCGGGTCCAGAGCTCGACCTTGGATCTGCCTTCGGTCTCGCTGACGCGGATCTGATCGACCTCGCCGTCCAGCCAGTCGTGCAGCAGGGCGCGACCAGGCGTGCCGGTCAGCGGCACCTCGCGGTCGTAGAGCTGCTCGGACGCCTTTTCCTTCCGCGGGGAAGGCTGATGTCCGGTAATGTCTTTTCTGTCGAATCCAGCGTCTTCGCGCATCATGCGTACTTCTCCTCAAGCAATTGTTGGAGCGCCTCTCGCGCCCGATGCACTCGCATCTTTAGCGCGCCAACCGTAGTGTCCAGTAACAGCCCCATCTCCTCGTACGACCTTCCTTCCACGTGCTTCATCACGAACGCTTCCCGCAGCGAGGGAGCCAACCTGGCCAGCGCGTACTCGAGATCGGTACGCAGCTCGTTCCGGTCCATCACCTCTTCCGGCGTCGAGTAAGTCGAGGGCTGATCGTCCTCGTCATAACTCACGTGCGTGCGCCGGATGTTCTTCAGCCAATCCTTGCACGAATTCGCGACGATCCGAAAAACCCAGGCATCGAAACGGCCGCGCACTTCGCCCAAATGCTGATACGCTTTAATAAAGGACGCTTGAAGTATGTCTTCCGCCACATCCGGACTTCCGGTCATCCCCAGAGCGTGGCGGTACAAGGGATCGCTGTAACGGGTTATGAGGATCCCGAACGCGTCCTTTGAGCCAGCCAGCACCCTCGCGATGATCTCCTGATCGGCATCGACGACCGGAACGGCCCCATCCTCAGCGCCTTGTCCCGGGCTTCCCGCGCCCATCGGTTGAGCACCCTGATTCTGCAGTGGCGTGGCTGTCATCTTCACCAGCCTAGTGTAATCCCTTTGCCAGCCGGTGTATAGACCCGGCGGGCGCGGAGACACACCCGCGCACCGTCACATATCGGAGACGCGTGTAGCCAGGCAAAAGCAACTGCGGTTACCGGAGGCGGATGTGAAAAAGCTGCTCCGTGACCGCATCAGCGTGGTAGGTCTTCCCCGTCCGTGCACCGTCGGCCCGGTAGCGCCGATACCGCTGCGCGAAGCGCGAGACCTTTCCATCTACAGAGTGGGAGAGAAGGGTTTCAGTGAGAGCATCTGCCGAGAGATGGCCCTCCGAGCCGAAGCTCACGAGCGCGTGTTTCGCGCCGGTTGCCGAGAGAAGCCCGGAGAAGAGCCGCTTCACGCGGCGTCCGTGCGACCAGTCGCTGCGGCCCTCGGCCCCCGCCAGAAGTCCCACCTTCCCGCGGAGGGCAGGCTCGCCGTCAAACCAACCCCGGGCGATGATCTCGGGAACGTGATAATAGGCGACGTACTGACGCGAATTATAGGGCGGATCGATGTAGATCAGCTCCGCTTCACCGATGTTCGTGGCTGCCGCGGCCGCGTCCATCAGATGAGCGTTCGCCGGTAGCGCTCCCCCGGCCGGCTGCCTGACCACGACTCGAAAGGACCTCCGCGCGTTGACCTGCCAGCCCTTCATATAGGAAGCGTATATGCCGGCAGTGTTGGC
>DATLXE010000191.1:0-2683 GCA_035575795.1 Gemmatimonadaceae bacterium | reverse complement strand
ATGCCGTCGAGCGCGCGCTTGGCGACGTTGGCGAATTCGGGCCCGCGATGATCGATTACCGGCGTATCCATGGCGCGGAGAATCCGGTCCGGAACAGGGGTCGGGCCCGGAATCTGGACTGAACGAGCGCGCAATCGCGCGGATCGAGCGTCACTGGGACGGACTCCCGTCCGGTGAACCGCCCGCCGGACTCGAGATCCAGATCCAGGAGCATCCATACGCGATAGACCTGGACCTGTTCGGTCGGGCATCGCTCTTCCAGTGGCTCGGGCCCGCCGCGACCTCCCACGGCGCCGTGACGCTGGCGCAGTGGCTGCTCACGCCGGCAGACCCCGACGAGGTGCAGGGCCGACAGCAGGCCGTGGACGACCTCGCCCCGCGCGCGGCATGGCGCGAGCACCTCGCGGCCTTTGGTGCGGTTTCCGAGAAGGAGCGGGCCGTGCCGATCGGCGGGTTCCTCGCCTGGTCCGAAAGTCGCCAGGCCCCGTTGCCGTCCTTTCAGAAGTTACGGGCTGCTGTGTACGTGGTCACCGGATCCCTGTGGGTGCTGATTGCTCTGCATGCGACAGGCGTGACGCCGGTAGCGCTCTGGCCGATTCCGCTGGTGATCGGCATGGTGCTCTCCTTCATAGCCACCGGTGTCGTCACGCGAGCGTTCGATGCCGCCGGCACTGGTCAGCACGCCTTGAGGCGGTATGCGCCTCTCTTCTCGCATCTCGTGTCCATCACATGTGCGAGCGGCAAGCTCTCCGGTTTGCAGCAGCGCCTCGGGGCTCGCGCGGAACCCGCTCCTGCCGCGATGTCACGCCTCAACCGGATCCTGGGGTTCTCGGAGCTTCGCCACGGTTCCGCGCTCCTGCACTTTCCGATTCAGGCGCTGACGCTCTGGGACTTTCATGTGCTCTTCGCACTGGAGCGATGGCGACGGTCCTCAGGGACACACGTCCGCGACTGGCTCGACGCGACCGGTGAGATCGACGCCCTCTCATGCCTCGCGGCAGCGCGCTACGACCATCCGTCGTGGTGCCTGCCCCGCATGACGACTGGTCGGATCCTCCAGGCGCGCGGCCTTGGGCACCCGTTGATCCAGGAGGATCGCCGTGTGGCCAACGATGTCAACGTCGGCCCGCAGGGAACCGTCCTGCTCGTCACCGGGTCGAACATGTCCGGCAAGAGCACCCTGCTGCGCGCCATCGGTCTCAACACCGTGCTCGCGCAGGCCGGCGCACCCGCCTGCGCCATCGACCTCTCGCTACCGCCGTGCGACCTGCAGACGAGCATCAGGATCCAGGACTCCCTGGAGCGAGGCATCTCCTACTTCATGGCGGCCCTCTCGCGGTTGAAAGGTGTCGTCGATGCAGCCGAACGCAAGGGCTCGGATCGCGTGCTTCTGTACCTCCTTGACGAAATCCTCCAGGGTACCAACAGTGCCGAACGGGCGATCGCGGTCCAGGCCGTTGCCCGGCACCTGCTGGAGGCTGGTGCCATCGGCGTCATGACGACCCACGACCTGACGTTGGCGGAGGAAGAACCGCTGAGATCTACGGCTGTGCTGGTTCACTTTACCGAGACCGTCGACGAGTCCGGCACGATGCGCTTCGATTACACACTACGAACGGGAATCGCCACGTCTCGGAACGCCCTGCGCCTCATGCGCCTCATAGGGATCCAATAACGCTCAGGCGAGCTGGCATTCGCATTGCTCCGTGATCCCCCGGAGGATGTCATGAGCAATCGCACTTACGGAGTTCTGGCAGGTTTGATCGGTGTTGGCGCATGGCTGTATTCACGTCGCCGGGGGGTTCCGATGTCGACCCCCGTCCACGAACGTGGCACGGTCATCTTTGATAACACCCCCACGGCCACCCCTCTCTCGGCCGACGGCGTGATGTAGGCACTGTGAACAGCACGTTCGTCACCCTCTGTACTGGGGCCATCCGGCTCCCCCTGGCACTCGGCGCCGTAGCGGTCTTGCTGACCCTCGCCGGGTGCCGGGCCGGGGCGCCGATCGTCGATCCTTCGGACAGGCCCACCCAGGCCGACGGCACTATCAGTGGAACCGTACGAGGGCCTGAGGGGACCAGTGCCATAAACGGGCGTGGAGTCGCGGTCGTGAACGTCGAGACCGGCGAACGTCAGCAGACGACTACGAACAACGCCGGGGGATTCACGTTCAAGGTCAGACCCGGGAAGTACCGGGTCGAGTTGACTCTTCTGGACGGCGAAACCATCGTCAAGAAACCTGGCGTGATGAGCGTCAACAAGAGCGACGTCGACGCCCACGCGGATTTTGTTCTCGGCAGCGGTCGCCTCGTGCGCCCGCGGTTTCCCTCCCCCCGCGGTGACGACGGCCTGGGTTCCGCCATCGCGTAGCGTCCCGCGTCTGACGGCCTGAAGTCATCTACAATCCCGCCATGTTGAAGTTTGCCGTTGTGCTCGCGGTCCTTGTTTGTGTCCAGCTGGGGCCGTCCTACGACATCGTGATTTCCGGAGGGACGGTCGTTGACGGGACCGGCGCGCCAGGGCGCAGGGCGGACGTGGCGGTGAAGGACGGGAAGATCGCCGCCATTGGCACCATCCCACCCTCGTCGGGCAAGACCAGTATCGACGCGAGCGGTCTGATCGTGGCGCCGGGATTCATCGACGTCCACACACACGCTGACAATCTGGCTGACCGTCCGCT
>DATLXE010000190.1:0-1592 GCA_035575795.1 Gemmatimonadaceae bacterium | reverse complement strand
GTCGGAACGGCTCGACTTCGCACCACGGGCACGTTCAGAAATACACTCCCGCGCACGCGCCGGGCGTGTCATGCCATGTGGCCTGTGCTATACTGCCTTATGTCCGAACGTCGAGAGGAATATATTGTGGACATTCTCGGTGAGACACGGCCGACAGCGGGCCGCTGGGCAGCCCCGGGAAGCGGCCCTGGCGGAGTGGTTCGTGTTGGCGCCGGACAGCTTCGGGCGCGTATCCGGGGGGGCCTGCCGTATCGTGCGTTCGACAGGGTACGGGAGCGTCTGCAGTTGTCCCTGCCTGAGGCGGCAGCCGTCCTCAACGTGCCGCTCCGGACGCTGGCGCGCCGGCGCATCGAGAAGAAGCTGGCTGCCGATGAATCCGACCGGCTCTATCGCCTGGCGCGAGTCGCGGCCCATGCCGTCGACGTTCTCGGCACCGACGAGAAGGTAGCGGCCTGGTTCCGGCGGTCGAACCGTGCCCTGGGCGGGGAGTCACCGCTCCAGATTCTCGACACCGATCTCGGCACCCGGCAAGTCGAAGACGTGCTCGGGCGGCTCGAGCACGGCAGCATCTCCTGACCGGCATGCGGCTCTGGCGGCTTGCCGCCGCGTCCCACGCGGCCCTGGACGGGGAGGGGACGCGGCGGTATGGCAGCCGATGGACCCCGCACGGGTACGCGGTGGTCTATGCGTCGGCCACGCTGTCGCTCGCCGCGCTCGAGTGTCTCGTCCACGCGGATCCTGATCTGCAGCCGCCGTCGCTCGTGGCCATTTCCATCGACGTCCCGTCAGGCGTCGTCATCAAAGCGATCGATCGCGCGGACCTGCCGCCGGACTGGCGTGATTACCCGGCCCCCGCCTCCCTGGCGGCACTGGGCGCACGGTGGCTCGAGTCGTCGGCGTCCGCCGTCCTGTCGGTTCCCTCGGTCCTGATCCCGACGGAGCGGAACTATCTGCTCGATCCCTCGCACGCGCAGTTCCGACGGTGCTCCGCAGGCTCCCCCGAGCCCTTCCTGTTTGATCGACGGCTGCCATACTGAGATGCCCCGCGCAATTCTGCCGGGTCCGACGCGGAAGACAGGCTGATCGCTTGCGCCACCGCAGCCGAGTGAGACATCATGGACAGATTGCGCGCCTGTCGGAAGGCACGCGTTCCACATCATGAAAATTCACGAGTATCAGGCGAAGGCAATTCTTGCGCGGCACGGCGTCCCGGTCCCGCGGGGTGAAGTGGTGCTCAGCGCCACCGAGGCACGCGACGCCGCCAAACGGCTCGGCGGTGGCGTCGTCGTCGTCAAGGCGCAGATCCACGCAGGCGGACGAGGCAAGGGGGGCGGCGTCAAAGTCGTCAAGAACCCGGACGAGGCTGAGACCGCCGCGAAGGCGATCATCGGCATGCAGCTCGTGACTCATCAGACGGGACCCGCCGGGCAGAAAGTGCAGCGGGTGCTCGTCGAGCAGGGCCTCAAGATCAAGCGGGAACTGTATCTGGGGATGGTCATCGACCGATCGACCGAACGTCCGGTACTGATGGTGAGCTCCGAGGGGGGCGTCGAGATCGAGAAAGTGGCGGAAGAGACGCCGGAGAAGATTTT
>DATLXE010000189.1:0-2097 GCA_035575795.1 Gemmatimonadaceae bacterium | reverse complement strand
GAACAGAGGGCGGCGAGCGAGATGGTGTTGCTGGAGTTGTAGCCGCCGATCACGACCATCACGTCAAGCGGCTCGCGCAGGAGCTCGACGACCGCGTCCTGCCGCTCCTGAGTGGCGCTGCAGATGGTGTCGAAGGTGCGGAAGTTTTCCGCCGCGTACTCGCCTCCGTGCGCCCGGGCGATCGACTGGCCTACCAGCTCGCCAACCGCCATCGATTCGCGCGCCAGCATCGTCGTCTGGTTGGCGACACCGATTCGCCGCAGGTCGCGGGCGGGGTCGAAGTTTGGCGATGCCGCGTGGGCAAAGCGTTCCATCAGGACGCTGGCGCTCAGGCGCCCTTCGATGAAATCGCAGACGACCTGCGCCTCCTCGAGATTACGCACGATGAAATAGTGTCCGGCGAGATACCGGCCGGCCTGGGACGCCGTCGCGCGCGTCTCTTCGTGGTAGTACTTGCCGTGAATGAGCGACGTGAATCCGTCGCGCGCGTAGCTGTCCACCCGCTTCCAGACGTTGAGCACGGAGCCACAGGTTGTGTCCACCATTACGCAGCCGATCTGGCGGAGGATCTCGAAATCCCTGATCGTGACCCCGAACGCGGGAAGAATTACCACGTCCTCCGTCCGAACGCCGCTGAAGTCGATGTGGCCGTTTTCGGGCATCAGGAAGTTGATGCCCATGGCGCCGAGCTTCGAGTTCACGTGCGGGTTATGGATGATCTCGCCGGCCATGTAGATGGTTCTTTCCGGGAACTTCCGGCGGGCCTGGTAAGCGTAGTCGACAGCCCGCTCGACGCCGTAGCAGAAGCCGAATTCCTTGGCTAAACGGATGGTTAGGTCCCCGGCGGCGAGGGTATAGTCCCTCGCCTGGAGGAGATCGACCAGGTGGCCGGTGTAATCCGCGGCCAATTCGCCCTGGATTTCGGCTTTTAGCCCGAAGCCCTTCCGAAAGTAGGTGTTTTCAGGGTTGGGGGTCTGCATATTGAGAGGAGGTCCCGGGGCGGGATTCGCCGCCTTGACCGTAGTATCCGGCATAACCTTGAATCTAGTAGTGCCTACCCGACGATGCGCTTCGAGTTAGACGAGTGACTGAGTTATCCGGAGCGTACCCCCAGACGATCGAAATGGCGCCTGACTTCGCGCCCATCAGCGTGGGAGTGCCGTTTGTCCCGCCGGTCGTGCCTCCGCCGGCGTTGCACCGGCCGGCGCCGCTCGTGAAGGGCGATACGATCGGCGTTGTCGCGCCGTCGTATGCTCCGCGGGGCGGGTGGCTGATGCGGGGCGTGAAGGCGATGGAGGAAGCGGGATATCCGGTCATTCTCGACTCCGAGATCGAACGCTTCCGCCGCTTCCAGCAGCACGAAGACGAGCGGCGCGCCGAGAACCTGATGGGGATGTGGCTCGATCCAAAGGTAAAGGCGGTCATCTGCGGTACCGGCGGATACGGCGCGGTGAGGCTGCTTCCCTACCTCGACCCGGAAATCTTCAAGCGAAATCCGAAGGCGTTCATCGGTTACTCGGACATAACCGCACTGCACCTCTGGCTCATGCGGCGCGCGCAGCTGCGAGTGTTCCACGGTCCGACGCTGGACGATCTCATTCCGGGCGCGGCAGACCAGACGATGGTTTCGCTCCTGTCCGCCCTCACGATCCCACGTCCCGCGACGCAGCTCGGCCGCAACATCTCCCGCGCGGTGCGACCGGGCCATGCCGTGGGACGGTTGACGGGCGGAAACCTCTCGCTCGTCCAACAGACGATCGGCACGCCATACGAGATTGACACGCGCGATGCGATTCTCTTTCTCGAGGAGACGGGTGATCCGATGTCGGTCGTGGATGAGCGCCTTCTCCATCTCCGTTCGGCTGGACTGCTTCGCCATGTACGTGGCATCGTGTTCGGACAGCTATCGCTCGACCGTTCCGAAGAAGATGAATTCGAGGATTTTCTCCTCGACCTCCTTTCCGACCTGGAGATTCCGATCCTGATGGATTTTCCGGCCGGCCACGAAGTCCCGAATCTGACGCTGCCATTGGGGACCGGGGTGGAGCTGGTGACGAACGGCGCGACCGGATGGCTTTCGTATCTTGAGGACGCGCT
>DATLXE010000188.1:0-1657 GCA_035575795.1 Gemmatimonadaceae bacterium | reverse complement strand
CGGGCGAATCTCTGGGAGTTTCTGTTCGGAGTGGGAATGGCCCAGGCGCTGCTGCTCATCGTCGCGCCGGTGGTCGGCCCGGTCCAGGCGCGTGGGTGGCGGGCACGGCTCTTCACCCCTATCGCCGCGGTGTCAATCGGCCTGCTCGCGGTACTCCTCGTGACGGACCTGCTCGGTGTGAACCGGGGCGAGGTGATTCGCCTCTGGATCTTTCTCGCATGTTTCTGTCAGATCCCCGCGGCGTACGCCTGCGCGCGCTTCACCGGCCATGGCGCGATCGCGCTCGTGCTTGGTCTCACCATTCTGCAGATCACGCTCGGGACGGCGATGATCCGTTTCATCATCCCGTGAAGGTCACCCCTTACTCCGCCCGGAGCGCCTCCATCGGGTCGATGCTGGCGGCGCGTCGCGCCGGAATCGCGCTCGCGATCAGCGCCGCCACCAACAGTGACGTGATCGCGGCGACAAAGGCGCGCGGATCATTCGAATCCAGCCGGAACAGGAATTTGTCGGCCGTCTTGCTCAGGGACCACGCGCCTGCCGCCCCGATCACGAGACCGATGGTCACGAGCAGGATCGCGTTGCGCATCACCATGCCGACGACGCTCGCGCGCGTGGCGCCGAGAGCCATGCGCACACCGATCTCCCGGGTGCGCTGCGCGACGATGTAGGCCATGACGCCGTAGATGCCTACCGCAGAAATCACCAGGCCCAGCAGGCCGAAGAGGCCAAGCAGCAGCATGTTCAGACGCCGCTGCGCGATGCGCCTGGACAGCACTTCTTCCATCGTTCGCGCATTCCGGATGGGAACCTCGGGCAGCACCTGGAGCACGGCGCCTTTGACGGATGGCAGCACTGCGTACGGATCGCCGGTCGTCCGAATCACGAGCTCGCCGAACACCGTCGGCAGCTGCGCCACCGGGGCGTAGACCTCCGTGATCGGCGGCGTTTCGAGGCTGGTCTGGTGGACGTCTCCCACGACACCGACGACCGTGCGGTCGGCGTCGTTGACCTTGACGGTGCGTCCCACCGGGTTCTCGTCTGGGAAGTACTTCTTCGCGGCGAGCTCGTTGAGAATCACGACGTTGGCCGCGCCCGCGCGGTCGGTTGTTTCGAAGAGACGTCCGCTTCTGAGGGGGATACGCAACGCCTTGTGGTAATCAGGCGTGACGCGCCGGATGCTGATGCCGGTCGGATCCTCGACCGTGCGCCCGGCTACGGTCATCACGGTCATGCTCATGCTGCCACCGAGCGGCATGCCCCCCGAGATGACCGCGGCGTGGATGACGCCCGGCGCCTGCTGGATGCGCTCGACGATCCGGGTGTGGGACGCGGCGAAGTCAGGCGGCGCGACACCCGCGACTCCGGGCGGGATGCGCGGCTGGACCGACACGGTCAGAACATTGTCCCCCTTGAACCCTGGATCGATCCGCATGAGGGTCATGAAGCTGCCGATGAACAGCGCCGCGCCGACGAGCAGGATGACCGCGAGCGCAACCTCGACGATCACGAGCACGCTTCGCATGCGCTGACGCGCGGCCCCGGTGCTCGCGCCTCGAGCGCCGTCCTTCAGCGCCTGGGTGAGGTCCGGCCTGGAGAGCTGCAGCGCCGGAACGATGCCAAAGAGGAGCCCGGTGACGATCGCGAGGGTGGCGGT
>DATLXE010000187.1:0-3250 GCA_035575795.1 Gemmatimonadaceae bacterium | reverse complement strand
CTCAGCACATGGCCACGGAATACGTCGTGCGCTATCGATCGAATCGGAGGCCGTTCGCGGCGCTCGCTTTGACCACAGACACTTCTCTCCTCACGGCTACCGGAAACGATCTCTCGTTCGATGAGATTTTCTCTCGCCAGGTGGAGGCGCTCGCGAGACCGGGGGATTTGCTGATCCTTCACAGCACGAGCGGGGAGAGCGGTAATCTCGTGTGTGCGGTGAACGCGGCCCGCGCCAAGGGCGTGCCCGTCGTTGCGCTGCTGGGAAAGGGTGGCGGACGCGTCAGGTCGCTGGTGGATGAAGCTATCGTGGTAGACTCGCGTAGCACCAGTCACATCCAGGAGATCCACCTCGCCATCCAGCATCTCATCTGCGAAGCAGTCGAAAATCAGTTGCTCGCGGAGGATCGGCAGTCGGGGTCCTGACGGGTGAGAATCGCCGCCGTTGTCCAGGCCCGTCTCTCGTCACAGCGGCTGCCCGGAAAAGTATTGCAGCTGGTAGGTGGAACGCCGCTGATTGGTCTGCTCCTCGAGGGCGTTACGCGCTGTCGGCGTCTGGATACCGTCATCATTGCAACGTCGACGGATCCGAGCGATGACCCTCTCGATTCCTTTGCGAAATCCGCCGGAATCGGTTGTTTCAGGGGATCCCTTGGCAACGTTGGCGAACGAATGCTTGGTGCCGCGGCAAGCGTCGGGGCGGATGCGTTCGTACGCCTCAACGGCGACAGTCCATTGCTCGACCCGTCACTGGTTGACAGGGCAGTCGACCTTTTTCTCGAGGGACCAGCGGATATCGTTACAAACGTCTGGCCGCGCAGCTTTCCCAAAGGGCAGTCCGTCGAGGTCATCTCTTTAGCTGCCTTGGCTCGCACGGTTCCACTCATGGGCCTGGAAGATCGCGAACACGTGACCATGTACTTCTACTCGCACGCCGACCGGTATGTAATTCGTTCATTTACGGCCGATCGCCCGCGGCCGGAAGTCAACCTGAGCGTAGATGAACCAGCCGATCTGAGGCGGTGCACAGCCATAGTACGCCTGCTTCGCCGCCCTCACTGGGAAGCGGGCTGGGAAGAATGCGTGCGTGCGTCCGACGAGCTCGCGGCTGAAGGAGAAGGCACGTGGCCAGCGTAGGTTCCGCTCCCGTCGGCGTCGGCGTGATCGGACTCGGTGTGGGTGAGCAGCACGCAAGAGCCTTCGCCGCGCATCCCGACTGCCGGCTCGTGGCGGTGTGCGACATTGACCCCGCCAAGCTTGCAGCCGTTGCTGAACGCCTTCCTCCGGCGCGCCGCTACGCCCTTGCTGACGATCTGATCGATGATCCGGAAGTCAATGTCGTATCGGTCGCCAGCCACGACGATGCGCACGCCAGTCAGATCATCCGGGCGCTGCGCCGCGGAAAGCACGTTTTCGCCGAGAAGCCTTTGTGCGTCAGCCGTCGCGAGCTGAGCGAGATTCGCGCGGCGCTTGGCCAGGCTGCCGGCGTCAGGCTGTCCACCAATACCGTTCTTCGCCACTCACCGCGCTTTCGTTGGCTGAAGCAAACGATTTCAAGTGGCGAGATCGGAACGCTGTACTCGATCGAGGCGGACTACCTCTACGGTCGAATGGAGAAGCTCACCGAGGGGTGGCGCGGCCGGGTTCCGGATTACTCCGTGATGTTGGGTGGTGGCATTCACGTCGTTGACCTTGTGTTATGGCTCAGTGGCCAGCGTCCCGTCGACGTTGTCGCGTCCGGGTCCGGAATTGCCAGCCGCGGCTCGGCTTTCCAGGGCAACGACCTGGTGCTGGCCCTGCTCGGCTTCGAGAGTGGGCTTGTGGCCAAGGTTGGAGCCAATTTCGCCTCCGTGCACCCGCACTTCCACCGCGTTGTTGCCTATGGTACCCGGGGCACGTTCGAAAACTCTCCTGGTCCAGGCCGTTTATGGACGAGCCGCGATCCGGAAGCGGAAGCGATTCGGATCGACGAGGCATACCCCGGCGTGGTGAAGGGAGCACTCATCCCGGAATTTGTCGACGCGGTGCTGGGACGCGGGGAGCCAGCTGTAAGCGAAGATGACGCGTTCGCGGCGGTGTCGGTCTGCCTCAGCATCGACGAGGCAACAGCCACCGGTCAGCGGGTTATAATAAAGTATGAGTGAAGCCGGTCGACGCACGGGGCTCGTGAAGCCACCAGTGCGACAAATTCATTTCGGCCGGCCGCTTCTCGGGGAAGAGGAGCGCGCCGCGGTGCTGGACGTGCTTTCGTCTCCTCAGCTCGTTCATGGCCCGCGAACCAGGATGTTCGAGAGCTCCTTCGCGGCGTCCCTTGCGCCGTCGGCTCATGCAACGAGCGTGTCTTCCTGCACGGCAGGATTGCACCTCGCCTACATGCACCTCAATCTCGGTCCCGGGGACGAGGTCATCGTTCCGGCTCAGACACACGTTGCCACAGCGCATGCGGTCGAGATCACTGGCGCAAAGCCGGTATTTGTCGATTGTGAGCTCGGCACCGGCAATATTGACGTTTCCGCAATCGATGCCGCCATCTCCGAGCGCACCCGGGCAATCAGCGTCGTTCATTACCTTGGCCTTCCCGCGGACATGGACGGGATCAACGCGGTTGCCCGCAGGAAAAATCTGTTCGTTGTGGAGGACTGTGCGCTGGCTGTTGGCTCGTCTCTCGGTGGAACAGCCTGCGGACTGCTCGGAGATGTCGGATCGTTCTCCTTCTATCCGGTCAAGCACATGACGACTGGGGAGGGCGGCATGGTCGTCAGCAAGCACCGCAACGTTGTCGAGTCGATCGCAAGCATGAAAGCGTTCGGTTACGACCGCGGTCCCGCCGAGCGAACGGTGCCTGGGGTGTACGACATCGCCCGGCTCGGAATCAACTATCGGATGAACGAGATTTCAGCAGCCATTGGACTGGAGCAGCTCAGGAAAGTGCCGGAGTTCGGCCGCCGGCGGGCCGCGAACGCAGCTTCCCTGCGATCCGCCTTTGCCAACATCGCGGAGATCGATGTCCTCGCCGATGGAGATGCCACCCGGATTCACTCGAACTACTGCGTCGTCGGGATCCTGAAGGGGAGAATGGCCCCCCTGCGAAACCAGGTCGTGGCGGCCTTGTCCGACGCAGGCATCGGCACCAGCGTCTACTATCCAGTGCCATTGCCCCTGTCCGCCTACTATTCTGCCAAGTACAGCTACGACTGGCGCGGATTTCCGAACTCGGTTGCCATCAGCAACAATTCGATCGCGTTTCCGGT
>DATLXE010000186.1:0-1943 GCA_035575795.1 Gemmatimonadaceae bacterium | reverse complement strand
CGCGACCGCAGACGTCCTCTTCGCGCAGCGCCTTGTATCCCGCGTGCTCCAGCGCGAGCTCTTCCAGGGGATGCGACGATCGCGTGGCATCCAGAAGGTAGCTGGCGAGCATCGTGTCCGTCTCGAGACCCGCGAGGCTGATGCCATGCCGGCCGAGCACGATCGCGTCGAACTTCAGGTCGTGTCCGACTTTTGCCACCGACGTGTCTTCCAGAACGGGCTTGAGCGCCGCGAGCGCTTCCAGCGGGTCAACCGCCCGTCGCCCTCCCTCCGGTTCGTCGTCCGTCCCGAAGAGCCCGCCCCCCTTGACGCCACCCGGAATCATCGGAACGTAGCGCGCCTGGTGCGGCCCCGTCGAAAATGACATCCCCGCGATGCCCGCGAGCATGGCGGTCGGGCCGTCGGGGATCACCCGCAAGCCGAAACGCCCGGCCTGACGGAGATCGGCCGCGAGATCGCGCACGCCTTCGATCGTATCGACGACCGCATAGTCGTTGTCGACGGTGTCGGCTGTCGGCGCGAACTCCATCACGAGCGAGCGAAACCCCAGCCGGTTGAACAGTTCGAAGCACGCGGCCTGTGATGCGCCGCGATACCGGAGGGCCTCCGGATCGAACTCGACCGGCACGTCGACGCGAATGCGAGCCAGCTCGCGGCTCTGTCGCGCGTCCTCCGCGTGGTTCAGCAGCCCCTCGCGCTGTCGCTTGTTGGGCACCTCGGAGGCATGGGCAAGCAGCTCGTCGAGGTTTCCGTACGTCGCAATGAGATCCCGGGCCCCTTTCTCGCCGATGCCAGGGACCCCCTTGATGTTGTCGATGGCGTCTCCCATCAACGCGAGCACGTCGACGACCTGCGCCGGCGCGACGCCGAACTTCTCCTTCACGCCGTCGGCGTCGTACCAGGTGCCTTCTTCCTTCGGGTTGTAGATCGTCAGGTTCTGGTGAACCAGCTGGAAGAAGTCCTTATCGCCGGTGACGATCGCCACCGTGAAACCGTCGGCGACCGCCCTCGTCGCCAGCGTTCCGATCACGTCGTCTGCCTCGAAGCGTTCGTAGGTGAGGATCGGCACGCCCAGTGCCTTGCAAGCCTCGTGTACCCACGGGATCTGCTCCGCGAGGTCCGAGGGCATCGGCGCACGGTTGGCCTTGTAGTCGGTCGCCATCTCCGAGCGGAATGTCGGTCCCGGGAGATCGAACGATGCGGCGATGTACTGGGGCTTGTGGTCCTCGATGAGCTTCCGCAGCATCGTGACGAAGATGTACACCGCGTGGGTCGTCTTGCCGCCGGGACCGCTGAGGCCCGCACCACGCATCGCGTGATACGCGCGGTACATCTGCGAGCTGCCGTCGATGAGAAATATGCGAGGGGATTCAGGCATCGGAACGAACTGCAGCGGACAAGCGCGAGCGGATAGTCAGTATATCATTCGAGGAATGTTCAGACGCCTGTGCGCCGCAGTGTTGGCGGCGCTCATCCTGGCTGCCGCGACCGCCTGCAGCGGCAATCGCATCTTCGGCAAGCAGTACGAATACGAAGAAGACCGCACGCTGAACCTCGACGGCAGCGCGACGCTGGTGGTGAACGCCTCGCTGCCTTCGCTGGTGGCGCTCCGCGGTCTCCCGCTCCCCACCGACGGTACGTCCAGGTTGAAGAACGACGAGATCCGCGCGCTCTTCGCCTCGCCGGTCACGGAGGTCACGCGCGTGAGCCCGCCCTGGCGCCGCAAGGGGCGCCGCTTCATCCAGATCAGGATGAAGGTCATGGACGTGCGGCGGTTGCACGAGATCACCCCGTTCGCCTGGTCGAAGTATTCGTTGACGCAGGAGAACGGGCAACACGTCTTCCGGCAACAGGTCGCCGCGTCGGCGCTCCGCCCTGGATCGCTTCAGAATTACGGGTGGGATGGACGCGAGATCGTGGCGTTCCGCCTGCATCTGCCGAGC
>DATLXE010000185.1:0-5373 GCA_035575795.1 Gemmatimonadaceae bacterium | reverse complement strand
AGCGGACTCCGCCCAGGCGGCGCTGTTCTCCGGAATCATCATCTCCAAAAACACGCGCAAGCTGGTAGGTTACGCGAACCGACTCTAACCACCGACGACATGGCCTCAACCGCGGCGCAGACGCCCAGACTTACGCTTACGACGAGCAGCGCCCAGCCTCGCCCCGAGGGGGAGATCAGGATCGCGGCGATCGACATCGGGTCCAACTCGATTCGTCAGATTATCGCCGACGTCGCGCCCAATGGAGCCATCCGCGTCGTTGACGAGATGAAGGCCGCGCCGCGACTCGGCGCCGGCCTTGACGGCACTGGCAGGATAAGTCAGTCCTCCATTCAGAACGCCCTCGTGGTCCTCTCGCGCATGGCGACGCTCTCCAAGCAGATGGGCGTCAAGCGGACCGAAGTCGTCGCCACCAGCGCCGTGCGGGATGCCTCCAACGGATCGCTCTTCCTGAAGCTTGTGCGCGAGCAGACGGGACTCAGGGTGAAGGTCCTCAACGGCGAGGACGAGGCCCGTCTCAGCTTCCGCAGTGCGCTCGCGCACTTCGACCTCGGCGCCGGGCGCGCTGTGATCATGGACATCGGCGGCGGGTCGCTCGAGCTCGCGCTGAGCGCGGACGGTTTGCTCGAGCGACTCATCTCACTTCCGATCGGCGCAATAAGGATGACCGAGCAGTTCCTCACCGGCGAGGCAGGCGAGCGCGGATTGCGGAAGCTGCGCAAGAACGCTCGCAAGGAACTCGGGAAGGCGCTGTCCGCGCGGCACTGGCACGCGGCGCGAATAATCTGCTCCGGAGGCACGTTCACCAACCTTGCCGGCATCTATCTGGCGCGGCAGGGAATGGCCAGCGCAAAGACAACCCACGGCACCGTCGTTCCGCGCGTCGAGCTCGAGCACATCGTCGACATGCTGCACAACATGACGCCCTCTGAGCGCGAGAGCGTGCCCGGATTGAGTGCCGCCCGTGCCGACCTGATCGTCGCCGGCCTTGCCGTTGCCGCCGAAGTCGCGGCGCGGCTGGAGGTGCGCGACCTCGTCGTCTCCGGCTATGGCATTCGCGAAGGAATCCTGCTCGAGACGGCCCGCGTCGCGCCGACTGTGGCCGATCCAGGCGAGGCGCGACTGAGGTCGGTGCGCGAGCTCGCCGAGCGCTCGCACTACGAGGAGCCGCACGCGCGCCACGTCCAGCGCCTCGCGCTCCAGCTGTTCGATTCGATCGGGGAGCGGCTTGGCTGCATTCCGGACGACCGGAAGGTCCTCTCCGACGCGGCGCTGCTGCACGACATCGGCTATCACATCAATTACGACAAGCACCACAAGCATTCGTATCACCTGATCCAGCACGCCGACCTGCTTGGCGTCACTCCGCTCGAGCAGGTCGCCGTGGCCAACATCGCGCGCTATCACCGCGGCGCGCCGCCGAAAAAGAAGCACGCCAACTTCGGACACCTCGAGCGGTCGCTGCGCGAATCAATTATCCGGCTCTCCGCAATCCTTCGCGTCGCGGACGGCTTCGACCGCGGTCACGCGAACGCCGTCGCGGAGATACGCGTACGCTGGCTGGAAAGGGCACTGAGGCTGACGGCCGTGCCGGATCCGCGGGCTTCAAGCGTGAGGCTCGAGCTGTGGGGGGCGAGCCGGAAATCGAAGCTGCTCGCCGATCTCGCCGGCGTTCCGGTCGAGATCATTGGGCCGGACGGGTCGGTGCTGAGCTACGCCGACGAGGAAGGCGCGGCCGACTGACCGAGCGTTGCGCCGAGCGCGAGCTGCTCGGCATCCCGCCACGCTTCGGACCTGTCGGCGACGACTGCTTCCGCCGACCTGCCCCACGAGTCCTGCAGGAAGCGCTGGTGCACTGAGAACATCGGCGCCGCCCCCGGCTGCCTCTGCGTGTAACGGGCATCGGGGCCAAGGTCCCATGCCTGGCGGTTGTCGCGAAGGAAGTTCGTGAGCAGCGAATGGAGACGCGCGTGAAGCGCCGGGTCGTCAACCGGAGCGACGGCTTCTACTCGGCGGTCAAAATTGCGCGGCATCCAGTCCGCCGAACCGAAGTAGAACTCCGCCTCACCGCCGTTCGCGAAATAGAAGAGCCGCGAGTGCTCGAGGAAACGACCGACGATGCTGATGACGTGGATGCGCTCGCTCACCCCCTTTATGCCTGGCCGCAGGCAGCAGATTCCGCGCACGATCAGGTCGATCTCGACGCCCGCCTGCGAGGCGGAATACAGCGCCTGGATCATCTCCTCGTCCACCAGCGCGTTCATCTTTGCAATGATGCGCGCTGGCTTTCCGGTTCTCGCAAACTCGGCTTCGCGTTCCACCAGCTCGAGGAAGCCCTTCCTCATCGTGCCTGGGGCGATGAGCAGCTTGCGGTAGTCCTTCTGTCGCGAGAACCCGGTTAGTGCGTTGAACAGGTCAGAGAGGTCGGCGCCCATCAGCGGGCTGGCGGTGAACAATCCGATATCCGTGTAGACGCGAGCGGTCTTCGAGTTGTAGTTCCCCGAGCCGATGTGTGCGTAGCGGCGAATGCCGTCGGCCTCCCGGCGGACGACGAGCGTCGTCTTGGTGTGCGTCTTCAGTCCGGCCAGCCCGTACGCGACGTGGACGCCGAATCCTTCGAGCGTTCTCGCCCACGTGATGTTGTTGGCCTCGTCGAATCGCGCCTGAAGCTCGATGAGCACGGCCACCTGCTTGCCGCGCTGCGCCGCCTCGGTTAGCGCGCGGACGATCGGTGTGTCGCCGGATGTCCGGTATAACGTCATCTTGATCGCCAGCACGTGTTCGTCCAGTGCCGCGCTCGCCAGAAAATGCTCGACCGAGTGCGTGAAGGAATCGAACGGATGATGGACGAGGATATCGCGCTCGCGGATGACGTCGAAGATCGAGCGCGTGTTGTCGCGCAGCTCGGGCGGGGTGACGGCAATGAACGGAGGATCGCGCAGCTCGGGGATGTCGAGCGTCGCAATCGCCATCAGATCGCCAAGCTCGAGGAGTGGGCCCGTCTCGACGAGGTCGGACTCGACCAGCGGTGCCAGCTCCGCCGCCTGGTCGTCGCGCAGCTCGTCGAGGAGAAGCTCGCGCAACGAAGACGGGATCCCCGATTCCACCTCGACTCTCACGACTTCCGCGAACCTGCGCTGGAACACCTGCTCCTCGATGATTGCCAGCAGGTCGTCCTGCTCATCCGATAGCGCGAGCTCGAGATCGGAGTATCGCGTCACCCGAAAAGCGTTGAAGCCGTGAATCTCCATTCCCGGAAACAGCGCGCCAAGGTTGGCGCCGATCACTTTCTCGAGCGGAACGAACTGGTTTGGCTGGCCGAACGGGATCCAGCGCGGCAGGCTTTTCGGAACCTTGACACGCGCAAGACGGGTCGCGCCGGTGACCGGATCATTTACCTGCACACCGAGCGAAAGTGACAGGTTGGAGATGTAGGGAAACGGGTGGCCCGGGTCCACCGCCAGCGGCGTCAGCACCGGAAATACCTGCGACTCGAAGAATTGCGCCACCGTGTCGCGCTCCGCCCCAGTGAGGTCATCCATTCCCACCAGCTTCACGCCGTGATTGGCGAGCGCGGGGAGCAGAAGCTCGTGGAGGCACTGCCGCTGCTGCTGGATCAGAGACGCCACGCGCACGTTGATCGCCGCGAGCTGCTCGGCGGCGGTCATTCCGTCGGGAGGAAGGTGATGAATGCCGGCGGCGATCTGGCGGCGCAGGCCGGCGACGCGCACCATGTAAAACTCATCCAGATTCGTGCTGAAAATCGAAAGAAACTTGACCCGCTCAAGCAGCGGATTTCGTTCGTCGAACGCCTCGTGCAGCACGCGGGCGTTGAACTCGAGCCAGCTCAGCTCACGATTGAGAAAGAGAACGGGGTCGGCCGGCACCGCGCTTACGCTCCTACCGTTGCTCTCAGAATCCAATAGGACACTGCCCCGATCGCGGCGGCTGCCGGAATCGTCAGCACCCACGCCCAGACGATTTTCCCGGCAAGGCCCCAGCGCACGGCCGAGAGACGGTTGGTCGCGCCAACGCCAACGATCGCCCCGGTAATGGTATGGGTCGTACTGACAGGAATTCCCAGAAAAGTGGCCATGATAATTGCAATCGCCCCCGCTCCCTCAGCGCAAAAACCGCCGACGGGCCGGAGCTTCGTGATGCGCGACCCCATCGTGTGCACAATGCGCCACCCGCCGAACAGGGTTCCCAGCGCGATCGCCGTATGAGCAGAAAGTATCACCCACGTCGGGATATGGTCAGCGTTCTGGAGGTAGAAGTGGCGGAGAAAGCCCGTTTCCTTCGAGAGGAGCGGACCGACGGATACGAGCAGTCCGACAACGATGCCCATTGTCTTCTGCGCATCGTTGCTGCCGTGGGCAAGCGAGAACAGCGCCGAGCTGACGAGCTGGCCTCGCCTGAACACCCGGTTGACGCGTCCTGGCGAGGTCCAGTGGAAGATCCAGAAGACCACCACCATCAGCACGAATCCGAGCAGCAGCCCGAACAAGGGCGAAAGGACGATGAAGGAAAGCGTCTCGATCCACTTTTTCCCCCACAGGAGCGCTGCCCACCCGGCTTTGGCGATTGCGGCGCCAGCGTACCCGCCGATTAGCGCGTGCGACGAGCTCGAGGGGATGCCGTAGAACCAGGTGACCAGGTCCCAGATGATCGCGCCGAGGAGTCCGGCGAGAATGACGTTCGGGGTAACGATGTTGAGGTCGATCAGCCCCTTGCCGATCGCCTTGGCGACGGCGGTGGTGAAGAAAAAGGCAGCCGCAAAGTTGAAAAACGCCGCCCAGCAAACGGCGGCGAAGGGACTGAGAACGCGCGTGCCGACAATCGTGGCGATGGAGTTCGCCGAATCGTGAAACCCGTTGATGAAATCGAATACGAAGGCGACAAAAACGATCGCCAGGACGTAGTAGACCACTATGCGTTCTTCAGGGAAATGCTTTGCAGCACATTCCCCACGTCCTCACACTGGTCAAGGGCGTCTTCCATCTTGTCGTAAAGCTCTTTCCACTTGATGATCTCGACCGGATCGCCACCCTCGTCGAAGAGCGCGCCCATCGCCTCGTGATAGATGGCATCGCCCTCTTCCTCGAGCTCCTTGATGGCGATGCCGCCCTTGTTCACGACGCGGGGGTCCTTCATCGACCGCACGGTGTCCTCGACGGATTTCGTTGCCCGAACCAGAACTTCGGCCAGCTTCATCGCCGCGGGGCGCGTGGTCTTGAGGCGGTAGATGTCCGCCCGTCGCGCCGTTCCGTCGATCAGGTCGATGACGTCGTCGAGCTCGGACGCGAGGGCGTGAATGTCCTCACGGTCGAACGGGGTGACGAAGGTGCGGTCGATGCGGTCGATCACCTCGTG